>JAITGC010000088.1 GCA_031280915.1 Desulfovibrio sp.
CTGCGGTTAAAGCGTTTTCGCAGGATATTTACAAGGTATGACAAGCTGGATGTCATCTTCAGCGGCTTTATATACTTCGCTATGCTCATTGATGCAATTGTGTGAACACATTCTAAACAGTCTGAAGAGCGCACTGGCTGCACACGCCATCGAACTCAACGCGGGCGTCAACAATTTCGTCAAAGCCTTCCACTTTCATTTCACGGAGTGGAGGCACAACTAAGGAGTAAACAAAATCGGCAATCCGCCCGCAACGCACACAACGAACATGCTGGTGCTTCGATGCCGTCCCATCAAAGCGCATTGAGGAACCTGCGGATTCAAGACGGGAAATTTCGCCGACGGCAACAAGATATTCAAGATTACGATATACCGTACCCAGACTGATGCGCGGCAAACGCTTGCGCACGATAGCATAGAGTTCATCCGCTGTGGGATGCGTGTCGATTTTTCGCAATTCCTCCAGCACTACGAAACGCTGGCGCGTCATCCTTCCTTCATGGGCTTTCACGACTTGTCCGCTTCCGATGGGGATAAGCAATTGTCAATCATGCAACGCACGGGCCGCTTCCAAGGCTTTTGCCTGCTCTCCAAAATCATTGAAACCCGACTGCCGCAAGGCGTCCAGAACAGTGCCGTCCCAATCCCAGGTGGCGTAGATAACGGGCTTGTGAAAAACAGAACGGAAATTTTGTAATTCCGCCCTGTAAAAAGCTTCCTTGGGCGTTTCCAAGTGCTCACGCAACTGTTCATGCCTTCTCAGGAGTTCCCCTTCATACCATTCCGAAATATCCTGCGGCTCCGTATATTTCTTGAGAATATGCCCGTACCCGGCTTTTTCCATGAGATTCGACAATTTTTTGTGGTGTTGTGCGACAAGCCATTTCCCCAGTCGCTCGACCGGTATATTTTCAGCCTCCACAGCCGCGATATCAAAAACGGTCTGATAATAAGTATCCGGAACCACTGAAGCTGAAGTAATCCCGGCAATGGCCACAAGACCGCGGATGACAAGACTGTTGGAGACGCCCTGGCCGCAGAAACCGATTTTTTTGCCGTACTTTTGCCCGGTAAAAATGCTTACCAAAATCGCCCAGATAACCGCGGGATCCTCTTCATCATAAATATGCGCAAGCCGCGCATTATCACGGTCCGTGGCCAGAACCATCTGTGTCATATCATTCGAACCAATGGAAAAGCCGTCAAATTCACTGATGAACTGTTTGGCCAAAATGGCGTTGGACGGCAGTTCGGACATGAGAATAACTTTCAAATCATCTTGGCCGCTCTTAACCTTGTGTACTTGTTCAAGATAGGCGCGCATGGAGCGGGCTTCTTCCAAAGTACGCACAAAGGGCAGCATGATGCGAAGATTAGAACCGCCATACATGCCGCGGGCGAGTTTGAAGGCTTCAATCTCCCAGTCATGGATATTACGGGAGACGCCGCGATAGCCAAGCATCGGATTGTCTTCGTAGTGTTCAAACAAATTGCCGCCCAAAAGATTTCTATACTCATTGCTTTTGAAATCCGTTGTGCGATAGGTGATAGGTTTGCCGTAAAAGGCCATGGCAAAGAGCGCCAGACTTTGCGCCAGAGTCTGCACATAATGTTCCTTGCCGGTACGAAAACCGCGTGCCTTGATGATTTCACGGATTTTATCGGGCAGATGGCGCACGTCATCCATTTCTTTTTTCAGGCCGGCGCGCAAACTTACTTCTTCACGCAGACGGCGGATATTGTCCAGCAGGGTGACGACGACAGGTATATCCTTCACCCGTTGCACATGCGCCATCACCTGGCTCTCAACTTCTGCCGCTCTTTTGGCTGATTCGGGGTCGGCGTGCGAAAGCAGGGCCAATTCATCGTCAAAACCCATAATGATGCGGACATGTTCCTCAAGATTCGGCGATGTCTTGAGCACTTCAATTCTGCGTGAAGCGGCTTCCAGGTGCTGATCTATTTTATGGTCCAACTCACGCATTTTTCGATGCTGCAAAAGCACTTCTTCCGCGCTCAAACCTTTATCCGCAGCGGCCAGAGCCGCGACTTCCGAAGCAAGACCGGTAATTTCGGCAACATACTCGCGTAAGTCGAAATTGAAAACAATAAGCCCGACAGCCATCTGCTCACGCAAAATTTTAGACAGGCGGTTTTCCAGCTCCCTGATTTTGACCTGGACAACACCGTCAAGTTCGCCATTGTCAAAGGCTTCCAGAGCCTGAGGATGAATGCTGATGTTGCCGAGCATGAATTCCGCGCGCAACAACCCTACCTCAAACTGCGGGAAGTCGCGCAGCCTGGAGAGAAAAAGCGCCTGCCCCACATCGGCGAGCACAAGCCCTACCTTGGTTTTTGTTTGTGGCATTTTCGTGATGTCAATTTCACCGCCGACCTGATGGAGCGGCAAAAGTCCGCGGTACACTCTTCCACGCGTACCGTCCACCGTAACTTCAATGCCGTCGAGGGCGCGCAGAACATCCAGGCGCTGAATCCCGATAACGGCCGCTATGCCGAGTTCTCGCGAGGTAATGGCCGCATGGCTTGTGTCCCCGCCGACATCCGCCATAATAGCCGAAGCCAGGCGCATGCCGGGCACCATGTCCGGGTCTGTGCGCTCCGCAGCCAGTACGTCTCCCTTGGAAATTTTATTGAGTTCCAGCGCGGAACGCAAAAAACGCACCATCCCCTGACCAGCGCCGCGGGAAGCGCCGTTGCCTTCCACAAGAATTTCGGCCTGCTCTGCCGCCTTGGCATCCACTTCGCAACGACGCATAAAAATGGTGGATGGATGCAACTCAAATTCTTCATTCCAGCGGGTTTCAGGACGCGCTTGGACAAACCAGAGCTTATCGTTGGCGTCAATGCAGAATTCGGTGTCCATTATCATACCGCCGTAAGCCCTGCTCACAGCGCGCACACCCCGGGCGACGGATTCCGTCTGACTCAGTGAAAGCGCCCAACGCAAGGCTTCCAGCTCCGGTACCCGCTCCTCGCGCGTTCCTCCCTTTTCGTCATAAACAATTTTCATGTCTTTGCAGCCCATTTGACGGATAATCACTTCACTGCCGTCATCGCGCTGAAAAACATGAAGCTTATCAGGCGTCACCTTGCCGCCCACAACCGCCTCGCCCAAGCCGTAGCTGGCATCAATGCTCACAAGATCATTGCGCACCGTTCCACGGCAGCCGGTAGCCGTATCCGCAGAAAAGGCAGTACCTGAAACAACAGGATTGATCATCTGCATCATGCATACAGACAAAGAAGTGTTTTCAATGGCCCACTCCTTCTTGGCCAATTCGGCGATGGTTTCATCGCCGCATTGCTCAGCTTTCGCCAATGCGTCCAGAATAGCCTCTCGCCGGTAGGTCATGGAGCGAAGATTATATGCCGAGGCGCAATCCCAGTGGTAGGCTTCAGTCACTCTGTCCGCCCCCACCATGTTAAGATATGTATCCTGCAAGCCGGCAAAGGCTTTTTTGCGGGAATCCTCACCCGCCGCCGAGGAGCGCACCGCCACCGGCGTCATGCCGTCATCGTTTTCCTGGCAGATCTGCTGATAGGCGTACCGGACAGCCTCCACCACCACTGCCGGCAATTCCACGGACAAAATGGCGGCCTGCACCATAACCGAGCGTTTGCGCAACTGGTCAATGCCTTCGGGTGACGTAGCGAAACCATCCACAATATTGTTAATGAAAGTGCGTAGTTTCGCGTTGGGCTGATCTTCTTCAGCCTTGACAGATTCCTGAATCACTTTGCCGAGTTGGCGCACAAATTTCTGCAGAAAATCCGGATCCTGGTTGATTTCAGGGTCATTCCAATCAATGCGGCCGTACTGCCTGTCGACAACCGAGCGCACAAGCCGGCCGTTGACTTTTGTTTCGTCCAGCAGACAGTGAAAAGCCAGAGAGGAAATGGCGCGGAAATGCGGCGCCTGAATGCCCTCAATCTGGCTGATGAGAGCAGTATTATAATTCTTGCCGCCAACAAGCAATTCCGCTTCAGGGCCAAGGCTGACAATATCCGCCCCGGTCAAAACGAGTCTTTTTCGCACATCTTCAGAAAGAATGTTTTTCTGTTTTATCTGCGAAGATTTGGTTGCGGCGCTCTTGGACATGATTTCCTCCAGTTGGCGAGAAAGTATAATCCTTGATAAAATCCTACGCTTTCAAGAACAAATTTACAACATTCGGCAATTCTGGGATTACTCGATATGTGTCCCGCAATAGGGACAAAACGCGGCATTATCCAGGCCAATTGGCTGTCCGCAGGAAGGATTGCCGCACAAATGGGGCACTGGGCCAAGTTCCACGATCAACTCCCCTTCACGAACAGAAACCATCTGCTTATTTTCTTTAAAATCCGCGGTTTTCAGAACACGCTTGACGATGCCCTCCACAGGGGCAAGCACCGCTTTTTCCTGTTTCATGATGGAAACATTAAACATTTCTTCACCGGCTTTGACAATATCCCCTGGGTGCACATACATGACCCACAGGTCGCCGTTGCTGGGCGCGGCTACATGATACGGATTTTCCGAATCGGCCATGGCGACGCCTTTACCGGGGCCTCCGACAGGTTGGGCCACTTTGACTTCACAACTCATAATTTCGGAATCAAGAACATAGCGACAGACGGCAATGCCCATATCCGAGGGTCTGGAAATGCCCAACAGCGCAAGGTGATGCGGCTTGCCGTTGCTTTCGTTGAAATGCAGATCCTGTCCCACCTTCAACCCTTCGAACCACACATGGAGCGGGAGATTGTTGGGATCGCCGAATTGCGCCTTGAATTGAATAGTTTTGAGTGCGTCCGCAGGGTGGTTCAAATATAGAACAAACTCTTCGGGATTGGGCTTGCGTTTGAGGATATCGGTGCAAGCCTTTTCCTCGGCGTTCAAATCAATGTCTGCCAGAGTTTCCAGTGGAGAGGCCACAGTACGCTTGGCAACGGCCTTTTTCCAATCCACCCCGAAGGCGCTCTGGTACACCCAGTCTTCCGGGAATCCCAAAGGCAGCTTGCCGAATTTACCCAGCAAAAGATTGCGGAAGGCATCATTGCAATCCTGATAAATAGAGAGACGGGCCTTGAGCATTTCAGGAGAAAGCTGGCCGGACGGCGTGCGAGTTACTTCATTGAGCACTTCCAGAAGATAGCGTACTTCTTCTTCACCACCGCGCTTCCATGCGCCCGTCACTGCCAAAAAAGCGGTATTCCAGGTTATCTGCGAACCGGGAGTTACATCATGATAGCGCACAATGCGCCGTGTCCCCGCCAAAAATTTGAGCATGTAGGGTAAAAGATGGATATACCCCTGTTTCATGGCCCCTTCCTGGGACGAGGAAGTGGCGCCGCCGGGCATGCCGTGCAGGGTGACGTCATAATCAATGCCCTGAAAGTACGGGGCGCAATAGCGGTCATAATAGGGCATAATCTGCTTGCAGACAAAATTCGCGTCCCGTATGGCCTCCCGGTTCAAAGAGCATTTCATGCCCAGATCTCCCTCAAGATAGGCCATGACGGACAACACGTCGCCCTGCCCGTAAGAACGCACGGCCGCCCCCAAGCCGACATCAAGAATATGCGCCCCGGCTTTTGCCGCCGCGCCGCACGCGGGAACAAACAATCCATCCGTATAATGACGATGGTAGTGCAGCACAAGTTTGCGCCAGCGCTTGCGCAAAGCCTTCACAAGTTCCGTCATGAAATGCGGCGGGCAAGCGCCGGCCATGTCCTTGAGGCCAAGGACAATATGCCGCGAGGCCTCGCTCGGATCAACGCCCATGATGTCAGCCGCCATGCGGACGATGGCCTCCGTCACGTCCAAATAATGCGCGACATCAAAACCCTCGGCATAGGACAGAGAAATCGCGGGCTGAAAAATAACGTCTTCCCGGGAGAAAACAACTTCCGCAATGGGGCGCATATTTTCCACATGGTTGAGAAAATCGAAACAGCGCACGATATGGTAACAATCACAAATCATCTCGCCTGTCTTGCGCATGAGGTTCTTTGACTGCGGAGTATAGCCGAGCACGTTGGTGGAACGGACAAGCAATTGCTTGAAGGTTTTCGGGGCGAAACTATTCCATTCTTTCGCTTCGCTGAAGGGGTAGGTCATATTGGCCATCATGGCCACGTGAAAATGCGCTCCTCCCCCGTTTTCAATGGAAAAATAACCGACATTGTCAAGATAGGGGCCGATAAGCCTGTCTTCCGCAAGTCTGAAACGATTGCCGGAATTGGACTGGGTAAAATCCCGCGGCGTTGTGTCCGTAAAGTGCACACAGTCTGAATCGCGTATAAAATCAAGTAATTCCAAGCGATTTCCCTTGGGATAGGGGGAAGGCGAGCGTCGCTCTTTGGGACTTATGGGGGGGAGAGCAGGCTCAAAAGGGCCCAAGGAAGGAGTTGTGACGGAACGGTACTCGCCCAGCTGCACATAGGGATTATATCCCTTTGCGGAAATTTCGGCCACAAGCCGCGCCAGACGCTCGCCCTCGGGGGCTAGGTCCGTATACAACATAAGTTCGGGATTCTCGGCGATAAAATTAGTGTTGAGCTCCCCTTTGCGAAATAGAAAATGCTTCAGAATCTGCCGGAAAAACGGAATTGTTGTTTTTACGCCGCCTATGATGTATTCACCCAAAGCGCGCTCCATAATGCCCAGCGTTTTTTCCCAGTCATGGGCATAAGCAATGAGCAGCGCGCCGGCGGAATCATAATTGGACGGGAATTCGTAACCGGCGGAGATGTTTGAATCCAAACGCACACCAAAGCCGCCGGGGGAAACATAGCGGGTCACCAAGCCGGAATTGGGCGAAAAATTATTCTGCGGATCTTCAAAATTAATCCTGACCTGCATGGAGCAGTAAGAGGGCCGCAATGTCTCCTCTCTGTAGCGCAATTCCGCGCCAAAGGCCACAGCAATCTGTTCCTCGACAAGATCAATGCCGTAACGACATTCGGTGATGCCGTGCTCCACCTGAAGGCGGGTGTTGACTTCGATCATATATGGCGAACCGTCAGGAGTGACCAGAAACTCCACAGTGGCCAGAGAATGATACCCTACGGCACGCACAAGGCGACGGGCGTAATCTTTCAGTCGTTCGCGGAGGTTGCGTGTCATGCCCCGCCAGGGAGAAGGCGTAATCTCAATCAATTTCTGATGGTTGCGCTGCACCGTGCAGTCACGTTCATCAAAGGCAAAAACATTGCCGTACATGTCGGCAATGACCTGAATTTCAATATGACGCACATCATCCAAAAATTTTTCAACAAAAAGCCGGGGATTTCCAAAGGACGCCTGGGCCATGGTGGAAGCTTTGAAAAAGGCGTCTTCCAGCTCTTCTCCGGTACGGACGGCAAAAATGCCTCGTCCCCCGCCGCCGCCTTCGGCCTTGAGCATAATGGGAAGACCGATTTCAGCGACGAGTCTTCTGGCCTCCGCCACATCCACAGCGCCATCTGAACCCGGCACCACAGGGATGCCGAGCCGCCTCGCCACATGCCGAGCCTGAACTTTGTTCCCCAGAAGATTCATGGCTTCAGCCGTCGCGCCGATAAATGTGATTCCCTCATCCCTGCAACGCTGCGGAAAGCGCGTGTCTTCCGAAGCGAAGCCCCAACCGGGATGGATGCCGATGACGCCACGCTGTTTTGCCTTGGCTATGATTTTGTCAATATCCAGATAGGAACGTGGCTCGGAGCCGAGCAAAAGAAGTTCCTGCGCGGTAGAGGCGGCGGGCGCTGTTTTATCCACGTCGGCGGCTGTCATGACAGCCACGGCATCAAAGCGTTCGCGTATGGAACGGCAGATGCGTCGCGCCGGTATGCCGCGGTTTGCCACCAGAATGACCTTGCCTTCCAAAAATTTCTGCACATCAGCAAATGTCTTGTTGCCCACTTTCAGCCTCGTTCAATTATACCGCGCATCCACATCGTCCGCTACGGCGGGACGGATTTATATCCGGCGACGCCGGCCGTGAAAAATTTAAGTACTTCTGCCTCTGGAGCATCTTAACTTTAACACTTGCTACGACGCTTAATGGCGAAAGCAAATTTCGCCTACGCCTCCGCAGTAAGCGGCGATGCATTCACCCCGCTGCCAGAGCAATTTCAAAGTGAAATTGCTCCAACAATATCCTGCGGGAGATGCAGCGCTCCATTTAAAAACTCTCTCATTTTCCCGTCAACACGCAGACAAATGCCGCCGGAAAGCGCCACACCCGCCAATACGCCGTACAACGTCCCCTGCTCGTCCGTAAGCGCCACCCGCTGATTCCGCCACAACAAAAGCTGCTCGGCTTCCCGTCGCCAACGCACGGAGAAAGTCTGGTCTTCAGTGTATATCGAACAGACATGTTTTACAAGCCGCCGCCACAAGCTCTCCGCCAATGGCGGCGAATCCGCGAATTCGGCAAGGCTTGCCGCCGGCATTGCGGCCTCTTTCCGCAAAGCGGGAGGAGGCGGTGAGCTTGTGATATTGATGCCGACTCCGGCAAGCAAAATCCCCTTGCGCTCTTCCAGCAGAATTCCACCGATTTTACGCGGCATGCCGTCTGGAAGCAAAACGAGATCATTGGGCCATTTGAGCCAGACCGGCCAGCCCATTTTGCGCAAAGCGCCGGCCAAAAGCCCCCCCGTGGCGATGGAAGCGGCGGACGAGGCAAAAGGCGGCGTCAAGGGCAGGCGAAGCACGGCATAAAGATTGCCCGGTGGAGAGAACCAGTTTCTGCGTAATTGCCCACGCCCCGCGGACTGGCTTTCGGCAATCAGACTGTCCCATATTTCCAGGCGATTTTCTTCCGTCAGTTCAAGGGCGGCGTCAAGGCAGGAAGTGACCTTTCCAGTCGTCAAAACACGCGGCCGGAAGGCGCCGAAATGGCAGTCAACCCAGTGTTCGCTTAGCCGCGGCGACGCACGCATCACACATTCTGCCCATTTCACGACCGTGCTCCAAACCGGCAAGATGCGCAATGCCGTGCGCCAGCAAGAGTAATATGTAGTCAGCGGGCCGCTGACCGTAGAGCAGGCATTCCCGGGAAATAGCGCCGGATGACACCAGGATTAGCCCCGGCATATCTCCTTCACCCGGAAAAGAAAGCACATTTGTGGAGCCTGGGCAGGACATGAAGCGCGCGTTCATATCACGCATGGCGTTATCGTCAACAAGACGCATTTCCACTCGTTCCGAAAAAGGCAATCCCTGTCTCCGCACCGCTGCGATCATTGCCTCCAATGCCCGGGACATGCCCCGCCTGTCAAAGGGCATCGTCCATATATAATCCGCGCTGCCCGCCGTAACATCAACGCCTTCCACAATTTTGCCCCACGTCTGCGCGACGCTTTGGCTCTCTCCCATACAACAGCCTTTTTTCAGTTTTTTCAGGCGATATCAACGACTCCCCTCAATGGAATGCGGGGGTGTCATTCTTTGCCGGGCCTTTCCGCCCGTCTCTCCGGCGGAAGGGAGAAACGTATGGATTTTATTCCGCTCTTTCTCTCCTCCGCCCCTGCCTTCAGCAGGTGCTCTGGACGCCTGGGGCATGTTTGCGACTTTCACTTCAGGATAAGCGATACGCTGATGAAAAATGCCTGTGAGTATCCGTTGAAAATTTTCGCTCAGGTAGTGGAGATCCTTGAATGTCAGTTCCGATTCATCCAACTGCCCCTCGGAAAAAATTCCCTTGATGATGTTGTCGATGTGGCCTTTAATACGTGCCGGCGTGGGATCGTCCAATGTGCGGCTTGACGCCTCCACGGAATCGGCAAGCATCAATATGGCCGCCTCCCTGCTTTGCGGTCGTGGGCCGGGATAACTGTAATCCGGCTCCCTGGGTTTTTCTCCCAACCTCTGCGCCTTCTGGTAAAAATACTGTATTAGGCGCGTCCCGTGGTGCTGCTGAATTATATCGGTAATCTCCCGCCCCAGTTTGTACCGTTCGGCGAATTCAATGCCTTTTTTCACATGGGATAGAAGAATCAGGACACTCAGGGACGGAGCAATTTTATCATGTTTATTGGGGCCGCCATACTGATTTTCTATATAATATTCAGGATAGCTCAATTTGCCGACATCATGGTACAGAGCGGCGACTTTGCATAACAGGCTGTTCGCGCCGATGGTCTTGCATCCGGCCTCCACCATGTTCGCCACTACCAAAGAGTGATGATATGTACCCGGAATCGCCATCATCAATTCCTGCATGAGAGGCTGCTCCAAATTCATTAATTCCATAAGCCTGAAGCGCGTACTGTACCCAAAAAGCATTTCTATTACCGGGGTTACGGCAAAAAGAAGTATGAGAGAAAAAATACTGTTAACGCAAACGGCGACGAGATACACAGGCGCTTCTTCAAAAGAAATTTTGGCGAGCAGGGCCGTGCCCGTCCAGATTACGCACTGCCCTATGGCGAGGGGAATAATGCTCCAGACAACGTCCTGCCGGTTCTGCGCCCTCGTCATAAGCCAAGTGCCCAGCATGCCGCCGAGAAAATGATATATGAAGAGCGTATAATCGGCCTGGAACATCAGCATGGTGAAAAAAGTCAGCAAAAGTCCCATGACGCAATAGCGCCGAGCGGCAAAGACCGTGGCGATCAAGCCTACCAGCCCGGCAACAGGGAAGGCCACGGCAAAGGCGTCTTGCAGTTGCAGGCTGTCCATCCGCAAACCGAGCAAAAAGGCGGACTTCGCCCCGATGCCGGCAAGCAGAAGCAAAAGGGAGATCATCAACACATCCTTGAAGTGCAGAGGACTACCTGGCCTGCCGCTGGGAGAAACAAACAGTCCGACGGAAACAAGAAGCGCGCAGAGAAAAGCGCCTCCCGTAATTGCCCAGCGCATTGGCCCGGAAGAACTGCTATGAAGAGCCTGCAGTTTGATCTGCTGCTCACGGCTCACGCGCTCCCCTTTGCGTACGACTATTTCGCCTTTCTGAAGCTGATAATAGACCGGTTTTACGCTTTCCGTCAGGCTCTCGGCCCGTTTTTGCGTGGCTTCGCGATTAAGCGTCAGGGAAGCTGGCATGATAGCCGCAAGCACAATATTGACGGCACGCCGCGACTGCGGCGTAAGCCCGGCGTTCTGTCTGCTCCGGGATGCGATTTCCGCCAGAAACGACTGAACATCGTGCAACGTGCCCACATCCGGACGTAGCGTTTCCGCCCCACTGTCCAAGTTGCGGATAATAACGCCCGCTCTGCCGACACGGCCGGAGCGTAAATCCGCCACGAGCCCCTCCGCAAGATTTTCCTGAATCAGGGGCATCAAAGACTTGAGGAGATATTCCTGGACATCCGCCTTGGCCAATTCCGCCAAAATTTCTTCCGCCATATCCTGTGTCGTGTCTTCTATCAAATGGGAAAGAGCCGAGGCCGCCTGTTTGCCTTCGCCGCTTTCGTTGGCGATACGCAAAATTTCCATGGTTTTGTTCCGGAAGGCCGTAAACGGCTCCATGCTCAAATCGTACACGGGCGGCTGAAGAAGGAGAATCTGCTTACGGCGGGCTTCTGTGGCACGGCTGTCTTCCACCATAATGTCGTGGTCGGCTATCACATCGCTTTCAGCCACTTGGCCGGAAACATACATACGCGGCATGACATTGAAGCTGGCGCCGGCCAGGATGGAGAGAAACAACAGCGTCCCGACAAGGATGCAAACGGCCCGTCCGCATCGGTGGTGTGTCCTGAGATTCTGGATAAGCAGGTGGATGCTGGCCGGATTATCCGTCTTTTTCCGCTGTGTCATAGGCGCTCGCAATGGCTCCGACTAAAGGATGTCGCACAATATCGCTTTCGCTGAAACGGTGAACGGCCAGCCCGGAGATGCCGCGCAGAATATCCAGGGCATGCACAAGACCGGAACGAGGTCGCTGACTGCCGGGCTGCGCCGGCAGATCAATCTGCGTAATATCCCCCGTGACGGCCATGCGAGTGCCGAATCCCATGCGGGTCAAAAACATTTTCATCTGCTCCGGGGTTGTGTTCTGGGCCTCGTCCAGAATAACAAAAGCATTGTTGAGGGTACGCCCCCGCATAAAAGCCAGAGGCGCAACTTCGATGGACGTGTCTTCAAGCATGGAAGAAGTTTTCTGCTGCGGCATCATATCGTGCAGGGCATCATAAAGCGGACGCAGGTATGGATTGACTTTTTCCGCCAGATCCCCAGGCAGAAAACCCAGCCGTTCCCCGGCTTCCACCGCAGGGCGCGTGAGTACAATACGTTTGACGCGATGCTGTTGCAACATGGCTAAAGCCATAGCCACGGCCAAATAGGTTTTGCCGGTGCCAGCCGGCCCCACGGCAAAAACCAGTTCATAGCGCCGCAGCAGTTCGAGATAGGTTTTTTGGGCCGTATTACGCGCGGTCACGGTTTTACGCGATGTGCGCACAAAAACCGCGTCGCGAAAAACTTGGGCGATATTCAGAGAAGGGTCAGCGCAAAGCATCTCATAACTGCGGACAATATCCTGCTGATTCAGGACCATGCCATTGCGCAGCAAATCATAAAGTTGAATGAAAACACTGCACAGAGCGCGCCGCACTGCGGGATTTTCACTTTCAATGAAAACACTCGCGCCGCGGCTGCCGATATGAGCTCCGCTCGCGGAAGCCAGAATATCCAGATTCGCGTTGTGAGGGCCAAAAAGGTTGTTGGCCAAGGAGGGATCGTCAAAATCAACCGTTTCCTGTACGGAAGAAAACATCGACATGGAGTGCCTTTAAACTATTTCATCCACTCTGTCCAGACCTGAAGACTGGCAGCGAGCAATCGCCCAAGACGGCCAGAATCGATACCGCAACGGCACTTTTTTCAGAGCTTTCTCCGAAAAAGACGCTGGACCACAGGGAGATCTTGAAGTTCTTGGCTCAATATTTGCATAGTAACGCAGTGTAAATTCAAAAATCCGCTATGGCAGGCCGAGCAAAAACCACACACAAAGGGATATCTGACATGAATGTTTCCGAAATCAGCAATTATTCCGACACACTACTGCAATGGCAAAACGGCCAGGCGAAGAATGCCGCGACGGACACGGCAAAAACTTCCGCTCAAAATCCGTATGGCAACGGCATTTCCATGATGGATCAGGTCGCCGGCATGGTTGATTTGACGAAATACGCCATGGACGCTATGGGCCTCACGGCGGACAGCCGCGTTACTTTCAGCCAAATATTCAAATATCGCGAACAACTGCAGCAAGAATTCAACCAAAGCGTCAACAATGGTTTGAAAGCCTTGGGCATTGCTGACACCTATTCCCTAGAGTTTACCCTGCAGACAAATGATGACGGCACAGTGAATGTCTCGGGCAACGGCCCAGACAGAGATAAAATCCAGAATTTCTTTGACAACAACCCTGATTTAATAAAAAAATACAAACAAATTGAAGCATTAAACGGCATTGAAGAAGCGCGTAAGGCCTTGGCTATTCCGCCCGGTGAAATGCGCAAGCGCATTCAGATTGAAAGCATGGCTGCCTGGTGGACGGAATCAAACGCCGCCCCATCCTTCGGCTCATATGCCAACAACGGCATTTCACTTTTGAATGGCCTTGATCTTACCGTGTAGAAGCGCTTCCAAAACCGCCGGCAAGGACAAAACAAACTCGCCCCGTCCCCGTCGCCCCGTCGCGCCTCCTCCCTCCTTGCCAGCCGTGCGGGGCGGCCCCTAAAAACTTGCTGGAATTTTTTTGGAGTAAATGTTAGAAAATTTTGAAAGAATTCAGGAAGGAAGCGCAACTGATGTTTAACTGGCAGGAAATATTCAGCAAAAATGCCTTGTCTTCCGAAAATACCAATCCGTTCGCCGAAATTCCATATCGCATTGATTCTCTCAAAGCCCTCAAAGGTTTTCTGGACGGGATACATATTCGCCATTGTCTGGTAAAACCCTATCAGGAAAACAAAAATTATCCCGTTGTGGAAGCGAGGGAACTGCTCCCTTCCTTTGACAGCGACATGTTTGAATACAAAGAGCTGCCCGGCTTTGCCATGGTGGCCTTCGCGCGGCAACTCGATTATTTTTCGGAAATTTTTCAATATGAACGACTAATGCCTAACAACGCCTTGGCGCCAAACTCCTCCAACCATACAGAAAACCAAGCCAGCGCACCGCACAATCTGCTGACCCTGACCTCCCGCCTTCCGCGCCGACATCACGAAATTTTCCGGCGGCAATTTTACGACACGGACACTGTGCTTCTTGAAAATTATTCCGCCCTCATGCCCTATCTGTTGAATATGGACAGAGCGCACGTTCTGGCCCTTAACGCGGAAGGCCGCTTTCATCTCGCCGGGGTATTCGCCTCTTTTCCATCAGACATAGACAGCGAACTCAAACGATTTGGGTTGAACATCGGCAAATTCGTCTATGGCGACAGTGAAATGTACGAACGCAACCGCATGTTTGTTTACCAATTTTTCATGGAGTTGTACGGTTTTCCCATTGTCTCGGAACGTCGTACCTCAAGCGCCCTCTTTGCCCGCAAGCTGCACAAAATCGGAGAGCATTTTCTTTTACGCGTTCTTGGTCAGACAGACCGTACCCTGACGACCTACACATCGACAGGAGAACACCGTAAATACCCTCTGCTGGAAAAAATCGCCTTGGTGGCCCTGGACAAAGATCAGCATGACACTCTTGAAGCCGTAGATGCAAAAGGATTTTTTCTGGATAAAACAAAACGTGTGGTGATTCTGCGGATAACGTACCGGCAACATCGCTACGACGCGTTCAACCTCCGCCAGGAACGCGCCCTTTCCGTAGCCGAACAGGACATTCTGCACCCTTTGACCGGTGAGCCTTTGCCCGGTTTGAACATTATCAAGGACAGCACAAACATGCTCTTCCGCCTGAATGATATTGTCCGCGGCGAGCATACGGGGCGTATCCTGTACAAACGCACGGAAATCGTCGAAAATACGGATAACGATGAGAAGCGTCTCAAATTTCTTTACTATTGGCTGACTAAACATCAGGGCCGCATGATCGGCTACAGTGACGAATTTTTCTCCCAACTCGACAAAGTACTCTCCGACTACCTTTATTCGCCGCAACGAGATGGAAAATTCGGCGCCATACGCGATCTCTATCAGGAAGCATGCTCCCGCTTCAGCTATATACAGCAGGCAAGACGCGTGCGTATCCTGGAAGAAATCTGTCAGCGCACTTTCAAGGGCAGCCGCATCGGTTACAGGCGGATGATGAATGAAGTCATCGATCTGCTCAATGAACTCAAATTCGAAATTGTCAACTTTTTTCCCACGCTGGTTGACGCCGTCATAAACTGTGTGCAAACAATTCTGCACGACAAGTATATACAGCGGAATTATCTGGAAGTGCCCGAAGCCTCGTTAAGTAAAGCCGGCCGCGAAATCCGCCGGAATTACGGCAAACTGGTTTCCCTGCACGACAATTTTAAAGCTGTGCGTAAAGCCCGTCTGGTCAATTCGGGCGTTAAAACTGCCTTCGCCGTCTGAAGCCGTCCAGCGGATGGACCGTCCAATGCAAAAGCGTGGATTGAAACCTGCATCAAAAACTTGTAAGTACCCATAGATCCTCGTCGCTCTTTTACAGGAGCGTGGGTTGAGACGCGTGATACGCTTTCTCGCAACTTCCCGTTCTGTCTCCCTTTACAGAAGCGTGGATTGAAACGTTCTCAACTTTGTCGCAGGCCTGCCCTTCAATTTGTCGCTTCTTTACAGGAATGTTTATATGAATGAACCGGCTTTTTATCTGGCTTCCGAACACTGGAAAACAGAGGTTCGCCTGCAAGGGCAGGAGGCGCATCATCTCGTCAAGGTATTGCGGCTTACGGAAGATTCCCGGATCATTCTTCTGGACGGTCGCGGGCGTTTGGGGCGTTTCCGCATACGCGGCATCGGCAAGGGCTATGTTGATCTTGAAGGCCTGGAAGAACAATTTTTTCCTCGCCCCACAGCCAAAGCCGCAGTAGCTGTGGCTGTCAGCAAGGCAGTGCGGCGCGGCTTTTTCCTGGAAAAAGCCGTGGAACTGGGAGCCCACGCAATCTGGATATGGCAGGCGGAACGTGGTCAGAGCAAACTTTTGCCATCTTTGGAACAATCCTGGAAAGCGCAGATGATTGCCGGGGCCAAACAGTGCAAAAATCCCTGGCTGCCGGAACTGCGTCTACTGTCCAGGGGCGTTGACGAAGTGACGGAAATGGCCTCACCGGCCGCCCAGCGCATTCTGCTCTGGGAAATGCAGGACAATGTTCCTCTGCTTTCAACGGATACAGCAGGGAGACAGGGGCTTTCTGTTTACGTTATCGGCCCCGAAGGAGGCTTTTCTCCGAGGGAACTGAATGTGCTCTCCGCGGCCGGTTTTACCGCCGCAAGCCTTGGTCAGCGCATTTTGCGCTGTGAGACGGCGGCAACGCTTTGCCTCGGCCTTCATTGGTGGGCTTCTCACTTGCACGAGACCATTACGGAAAATACAACACGATGACCATACACCGCCCCCTGCCCGAACGCATGCGCCCGGATGACCTCGCTCTCTTCCTGGGGCAGACGCATCTTGCCGAACGCTTACGCTCCCTTATTCGTCTGGACAGTCTGCCGAGTCTGCTCTTCTTCGGGCCGCCCGGCTGCGGCAAATCCACTCTTGCCCTTTTGCTGGCCAAAACGGCCGCTAAAAAATACCTCCGTCTGAGCGCGCCAGAAGCCGGCTTGCAGCATCTGCGCCGCTCCCTGGCCGGGGTGGAAATTCTGGTGCTTGATGAATTACACCGTTTTTCCAAGGCCCAGCAGGACTTTTTCCTGCCTCTGGTTGAATCCGGAGAATTGACGCTTCTTGCCACCACAACGGAAAATCCTTCCTTCAGCGTCACACGACAGTTGCTTTCCCGTTTGCATGTGCTGCGCCTCCGTCCGCTGGAATACGGCGAACTTGTGGAGCTTGCGCGGCGCGGCGCGGAGAATATACGCACCCCCCTGCCCGATGACGTGCTGGAGCTTTTGGCCGGAGTTTCCCACGGCGATGCGCGGACGCTCCTCAATCTTGTGGAGTATGTCGCCGCTCTGCCGCCGGAACAGATCGAAACCGGTCAGGTGAGGGCGTTGTTGCCGGAAATGCTGCTCCGGCACGACAAGGACGGCGACAGTCATTACGAACTTGCTTCCGCGCTCATCAAGTCCATTCGCGGCAGCGACCCCGACGCGGCGCTCTATTATCTGGCCTGCCTCCTTGAAGGCGGCGAAGATCCGCGTTTTGTTTGCCGCCGCCTGATTCTCTCAGCCTCCGAAGACGTCGGTCTCGCTGACCCCAAGGCGCTTCCTTTGGCTGTGGCCTGCCAGCAGGCCGTGGAAATGATCGGCATGCCCGAAGGCTTCATTCCATTGGCGGAAACAGTTGTTTATCTGGCCCTGACACACAAAAGCAACTCCTCTTATGCCGCCTATCTGAACGCCGCGCGTGAGGTCAAGCTCAACGGCGCCAAGGCGGTGCCGCTGCATCTACGCAACGCCACCACACAGATGCAGAAAGACTGGGGCTTCGGCAAGGATTACAAATATCCGCACAACTATCCGGATTCCTGGGTGCGGCAGGCATATCTGCCTCCAGAACTCGAGGGGCGACGTTTTTATCAGCCGCGCAACAACGGCGATGAGCCGCGCCTGACGCAATGGTGGCGCAAAATTTATAAAATCCCTCTTTCAGAAGAATAACATGAACACCGCTGTGCCCGAATTCAGCAACAAATTCCTTACGGGAAACGAGTATCAGAGTCCCGGTTTTCAGCCCGGCCTTTTCGCGCGCTTTTTCCCCTCTCTTTTATTTTACAGCCGTCTTTTCGGCGGGCCAGTGTTCCACTTGTGCAGGATTGCCGCAAAGGGCCTTTGCGACGACGCGGCCTGGACGTACGCGAGCGTTGAAGTATCCGACCTTGTGGAGCGCCTGGGCGGAAAAATTCTCATTGAAGGCATGGACGCCATCAACGCCGTTGACGGCCCCTGCCTTTTTGTCGCCAATCATATGAGCACGCTGGAGACTTTCATGCTGCCGGGTATTATTCGGCCGCGTCGCCCCGTAACCTTTGTGGTCAAAAAAAGTCTTGTCACTCTGCCTTTTTTCGGCGCTGTCATGCGCTCGCGCGAGCCTGTCGTCGTGGGACGTTCCAATCCTCGTGAAGATCTTGCCAGAGTGCTTGTCGAGGGTAAAGAACGTCTTGCCCGCGGCATTTCCATCATTATTTTTCCACAAAGTACGCGTAGCCCCGATTTTGAGCCTCAACGCTTCAATACCATAGGCATCAAGCTGGCTCTGCACGCCGATGTACCCGTTGTGCCGCTGGCCCTCAAAACAGACGTCTGGGGACAGGGCAAAAAAATTAAGGAATTTGGCAAGATCCGGCCGGAGTTGACAGTGCGCTACCGCTTTGCGAACCCACTGCGCATCACAGGGCGGGGAAAGGAAGAACATGCCGTCATATGCGATTATATAGCGCGCAGCCTGCAAACTTGGCGACAGGAGGACGCTGTACGTCTGAAATCCCTAGAGGTATAACATTGTGGGAGAAAAATGGAACCATCGGCGAAATTCCAGTACCTCCCCAATTCAACGCTTACCACAGGGCCTCCAATTTCTCCCGTTCAAGGCACAATCGTTCCTCAATCCGGCGGGCAATACGTTCAAACATATCTTCTGCCAGATTTCCTAAGGCATCTTCGGAGCCGCCGTTGTCCACAACCAAGTCACAGGCTGCCATTTTTCGCTCCTGTGGCCATTGCCGCGCCTCTAAAGCGGCGGCTTTGGCTTCCGTCCAGCCGCGTGTCGCAAGACGGCACAAACGTGCCGACAGGGAACAATGCACACCGACAAGCAGCGGAACGGGGGTAAAAAATTTTCCCCAGCCACATTCCAGGTACAACGGCACTTCTGCCAGAGCCAACGAATCTCCAGCCCTTTCCCGCTCTCGCCAGAAATCTTCCAGAGCTTGCCGCACAGAGGGATGCACCAAGGCCTCCAACTCGCGATACAAATCCGGCTCAGCGCACAGCACCTCGAAAAGCGCCGTCTTGTCCACAGCCCCGTCAGGCGTCAACATGCGCCCGCCAAAACGCCGCGTAATCCACTGAACGACTTCTCCGCCAGGCGCGTAAAGTTTCGCCGTCACTCCGTCGGCGCTGAAAACGGCAAAACCTTTGCAGGCAAAATGGGCGAGCAGTGCCGTTTTGCCGCTTCCCGGATTGCCGACAACCACCACGCGCTCCATGCGCCGGTATGCGTTCAGAGCCGTTTTTTGCATATCTTCCGGCGGCGGATATGAAAAATGCAAGGCCTCGCCGGTCATTGGATGAGCAAAGGCGAGTTGCCAAGCGTGCAGCATCTGTCGCGGGGCAGCGGCCCGCACGTTCTTGGACGCGTAGAGGGCGTCCCCCAGCAGTGGATGACCCGAATGGGCCATGTGTACGCGAATCTGGTGCGTACGGCCGGTGTATATGCGTACGGCCAACAGGGAAACGTGCCTGTCGGGCGTACTCCAGAGCCTTCTCCAACTGGTGTGGGCCGTCCTGCCGCCTTTCTCCTCAGGCACAACAGCCATTCTGACCTTTACGGCGGGATGCCTTCCCACAGGCGCGCGGCACTCGCCTTCCTCAGCGGGGAAACCACTGACCAGAGCCAGATATTCCTTATGTACCAATCGCCCGGAAAAGGCCCCAGCCAGGGCAAGGCGCGTATTTTTGTCAAGGGCGACGGTCAAAAGCCCACTGGTGTCTTTGTCAAGCCGGTGTACGATGCCCGGCCGCATTCCCTCCATGTCGGCAAGAGAGGGGAATCTCGCGAGCAGACGCTGTACCAACGTGTTGTCAGGACACGAGGGACAGGGATGCACAGTAAGGCCAGCTGGTTTGTTGCAAACAAGAAGATGGTCGTCATGCCACAACACATCCAGCGCACCATATTCCGGCGTCAGGTCAGTCCCGGTTTCCGGAATCTCGGCGACAATGCGCTGTCCGAGCCTGACCTTGGCGTCCGGCCGCCTTTCCACGCGGCCGTCCATCAGGCAATGGCCGGAAGAAATGGCTCTTTGCAGAACCGCGCGTGAAATCTGGGACACATTATTCCGCAAGACAAGATCCAGACGCTGGCCGACCGCTTCCGGGGCAATCGAAATTTCAATACGTTTCAAGAATTTTTGCCCATCAGGATTGTAAGGGTGCGGAGACGTTCTCCCAATGTGGTCTTCAGGTAAAGATTTTTCAGTTCCAGGCCGGGGCTTATGGAGGTGACCACAGCCCGGCCTATGACAAACCTGGCATCGTCATCAGCGCCTTCGACGACGCGCACTCCCCATACATTGTGAAAAACAGCGGCTCGCCCCTTATATTTGCCCACATAAAGCATAATATGCCCCCGTGCGCCCACAAGGCTGGCAAAGGGCGTTCCATTGACCAGAATGTACGCTTCCTTCTCTTCAGGAGACATTTCCTCCAGGGGACGCACAAGCCCCCTGCGCGACTGGGCGGCGGAATTGCGCGGCAACCAGATACTGAAGGGCGTCAGAATGTCACGGGTGAGAGAAGAGCAATCCCTGTTGCCGAACATTCCTCCCCAGCCATAGTGCTGCGACATCACGGCATTGCCGACGCGGGCGACGTTGCCAGGAGTAAAAGGCAATGGCTTGAGTTCCGCGTCCCTTGGATTCAGCGCTGCCTCGCCCACCACGGCCATGAAATCCTCCCCCAAGACAGGATATAGCACCGTAAATCCGTTGCTTCCTGTACCGGGCTTTACCGGAAATACGGCTCCTATGCCGGCCTGAACAGTGGACAGGCGCACATTGTCGCGCATAATTGCCGCATAACGCCCGGTCAGATATGCCTGTTTGAAAGCGGCATCCACTGGAGCGGCATCCTGTGCGTCAACCCAGCCTCCCGCCACAGGGCATTCCACATAGTGCCAGCGCCCGTCCGGCGTGGTATGGGCGATAAAAAGCGGCGTTCCCGGCGGCAAGAATGAATACTGAAAATAATCAAAAGGATCCGCCTTGGGCTCAGACGTCGGTTTGGCGTATCTCGGCTCGTGGGTGGGCAGTTCACGGAGATTCGTGCCGCGCAGGGTCACAGCATGTTCCCGCCTTGAGGGGAAAGCCCCCATCCGGGCGTCACGCTCCATCCGAGCCCATTCCTCCTGCCGCCAAGGCGTACCATCCGACTTATAGCCGCGCGCTTTATGAAATGCGGCCGCAACGTCCTTTGCGCGGGCAGAGGGCACGCTCATTTCCCACGGCCCAAAAAAAATGCGGTTGAAAACGGCATCAGATGCCGCCTGTTCGACGGCGCTCATCAGGCGTTTATCCCATCCGGCCGCCTTTGCATAAACGTTCAGATCCTGCGGGAAGCCGCGCACATCTTCAGGGGTATTCATCCAGGGAGCCAGAGGAATCTTCTCAGGAGCGCGCGAATATCTTGTTCCGCAGGCCGTGACCAGAACAAGACAACACAGGAGCGCCGCGCGAAAAAGTGTGTTGCGTGTCGGCATGGCTGTTTTTAATATAAAAAGCCTCGCGAGGCGAGGCTTTTTTGAGAGCGTTGACAAAGGCACTTTGGCAGCGCTCCGCCGCGAGGGGCAGGCGCAATTCACTTGCGCCGCAAGGCCCCGAAGCGGGCGTGCCTTTACAAAACCCGGCTTTGCGGGGTTTGTCATCAATCTGAAAGCCTCGCGAGGCGAGGCTTTTTATAATGCTGTATCCGGTAAAATTAAAAACCGAAGCCGTCGTTGTTGGCTCCGGAAGCACCGAAGCCGAAATCATCCGGCACCTTGTTTTCCTCTTCGGCAGGCGAGTCCGCTCCGGCATCCCCGACCGCCGCGCCACCCACTACAAGCCCTTTCAGGCCGTCCTTGATGGCGCTCTTGATGTTCTGCATCAGTTCGTCGTGATTTATGGCCACTTTGCCTTGAAATTCGGCCACCTGCTTGCGCAATCCACCCATATCAGTATTCATGGATTTGATTTTTGCTTCCAGGTCGTCACACTTTTTCTGGAGGGTCTGGGCCTTCGCCTCAAGAGGCTCGAGCGTCCGGATGCGCGCTTCCAGCTCTGTGGCAACGGTCGTCTGTTTTTGCAGATTTTTGTAAGTATCCATCAGACAGTCCAGCGCCTGATCGGCCAAAGCCTTGGCCCGGCCGTCCATCGGCGTCAGGGAGACATTCTCTCCCAAAAGGTTTCTACTTTTGGAGACAAAGGCCTCCCAAGACATATCTTCCTTCCATTCCAACTCAAAAAATTTCGGGTATAAGCGCGCCAGCCAGGCCGCCGCGAAGGGGCCAGCCGCTTTGGCGCAGCAGTCGCAGGCAAGAGAGCGCCCGGCGACATATCCGGCTATTGCCTTAATATCCACACCCTCCTTGCCCGTCACAAGGGCAAGAACGCTTTCCACGGGAAAAACTTTACGATCTGTATCGGACATGACGGCCTCCTCAACTTCTTCCATACATGCGGACATACACAAGAGCCGCGGTGCGGTAAACAAAATGCCCCAGTTTCGACCACGGGAGATACGCAAAAAGCATCCAGACAAAAACCAGATGAAAATAATACGTCACAAAAGCGGGCTTCAAGGCGTCGGTCAGCCGGAAACACTGTGACAGAATGCCGGTTACGGCCACAAGCCAGATAATGCTCAGGAGATACCAATCATAAAAACCGGAAGCGTGATTGGCGCGATCCTGGGCCAACCGTCGCCAGGTCAGGGCGGCGAGTCCGCAAAGCATCAACAGGGCGCCAATGTTGGCAAGTATCTTGACCGGGAAGGTCAACGGCATGGGCGTGTGTATCTCAATGGCCGGTATAATTTTGCCGCCCCAGTGTCCTGCGGCGACGACCGCCGTGACAAAGGCCAGAATGGCAAAGCTGTACACCAGAACCATGTGGCCGAACTTGCGGTTGGCCGCCCCCTTGCCCGTAATCGGCCCATCCTCGCAATCGTCGAACTTGCGGTGCGTGACGACTTCATCCATCAACACCGCGACAAGATGACAAAGCCAGGACTTCTTTGGGCCGATAACAAGCAGTTCGCCCTCTGGTTTAAACATTGACCAGAGCTTGCGCACTCCGCGATAAAGGATGAAGCAGGCCCCGAAAAAGGTGATCATGAAAATGGGGTCAATGGTGTAATCCCCATAGAATATTTCACCAAAGACAATGCGCCCGTCCGCCGCGCGCGGGAACCAATGGCCCTTGTATGAGGCCCGTATGGCCCAAACGACAAGCCAGAGTACAGCGGGAATGAAGAAAAGAAAGGGCAGGCCCGATGCTTTGCTCATCCACTTGCCCACAATGGAAGGTTCTGTGAGTTCTTTATAGATCATATTGCGGGCCGCGGCCATTGTGTCCGCAGGACGCGCGCCGCGCGGGCAAAGATCGGAGCAGTTGCCGCAGTTGTGGCAAAGCCAGAGATCCGCATCCCGCATCAGTTTGTCCTTGAGCCCCCAAGAAGCCCAAACCATTTCCTTGCGCGGATAAGGCGCATTGGCCGGAGCAAACGGGCAAGCGACGGCGCATGTCGCGCACTGGTAGCAACGCTTGAGGTTCTCGCCTCCCGCCTCCTGAAGTTCCCGCGTAAAGCTTGTATCCGGTTTAAGGGTATATTGTGCCATTTAAGCCCACCTCCTACATGCCCTTGAACGGATTGGGCCCCATATCCATAATGCGGTCGACAAAACCGTCAATCAGGTCAGGAACCTTGTCATATTCATCAATGGCCACTTCAAGCTGATCCACCCGTTCGGGCTGAACACCGAGCCTGTTCAAAGTCTCAGCAATATTTTCCTTGCGTTTGGCGCAGATTTCCGAGCCTTTGACGAAATGGCATTGATAATCGTCTCCATACTTACATCCCAGCAGCATGACGCCGTCAAAGCCCTTACTCATGGCGTCGGATACCCAGATGGCATTGACTGAACCCAAGCAGCGCACGGGAATAATGCGCACGAAGGGATTCCAGGCCCTGCCGCGCAGACCGGCCATATCGAGAGCCGGGTAGGCGTCGTTTTCACAGGCCAGGATGAGTATACGCGGGCCTTCTTTTTTGAAATCCTTGGGTACGGCGACTTCCCGTATCATGGAGCCAATCTGATCAATATTATAATTGGCAAAGGAAATCACACGCTCCGGGCAAGCCCCAAAACAAGTGCCGCAACGGCGGCAACGCGCCGGATTGGGTTTCGGCGTGCCTTTTTCATCATCGTCCAGAGCGCCGAAGGGGCATTCCTCAGTACAACGTTTGCACTGCGTGCAACGCACAAAGTTGAAAACAGGATAAGACGCGTCGCCGGAACGCGGATGCACCGCCACGCCGTGAGAAGCGGATTCTATGCACTGCATTGCCTTGAGAACAGCTCCGCGAGCGTCTTCCTCGCATGCGTCCAT
The DNA here is from genome assembly GCA_031280915.1 of Desulfovibrio sp. Lineage (GTDB taxonomy): Bacteria > Desulfobacterota > Desulfovibrionia > Desulfovibrionales > Desulfovibrionaceae > Desulfovibrio. The sequence continues at coordinate 24,405 of JAITGC010000088.1, forward strand.
TGTCATGGGCTGACGTACGCAACCGGCGGCATAGACGCCGGTGCGTCTCGTTTCGTACGGAAAACAGATGTAATTTGAATCAGCAAAACCGTCAAAAAGCCGCAAGTCAGGAAAGTCAGGCCCTTGCCGATAATCGAACCGTACCACGGCGTCTTTTGCCGTGGTAGGCACCATGCCCGTGGGCAGAACAACGAGATCGACATCAAGATCAAAATCCATGCCAAGCAAAGTGTTTTTACACTCAACAACGAGATGGCCCCCGGCTTCACGGATAGCCGTCACATCAGCCTTGGTCATCATGATGCCGAGGCGATCTTGCATTTTTTTGTAGAAACGTTCCAGTATGCCGGGAACAGTCATGTTTTTGTACAGGACGAAAGCCTGCGTCGCATCGTTTGTCTGTTCGCAGACGCTGTTGGCAAGGCGCAGCATGCCAACGCTGTTCACCGCGTTGGAATAGGCAAGATGCCTGATGCTCTCAAGGTCTTCCTTGACAAACTTCTCAGCACCTCCCTCCGTAGCCGGCGTTTCAGGCTCGGAGGCGGCTTCATCCGCTGCCCCTTCCACAGCCTCGCGCGCAACATCCTCGGCCAGGGTGGTGTCCAGCACAAAAGCAATACGTCTGGCTGAAACATTTCCAGCCAACAGCATTTTGCCGAATTCAGCGGCGCTCATTACCTGAGACAGTTTTCCCAAACCCATCGGGGCAAGATATTTATCATCCAGCGCCTTCCAGCCGGTCGCCAGAATAACGGCGCCGACATCAACGCCGACAGGCCCCTGGGGTGTACTTATGGTTGCCTTGAACTCGCCAGGCTGCCCGCTGAGGGTTTCCATTTGAGTGTTCAAATGCACAGCAATTTTTGCATTGCTTGTCACCGCGCTGATTTTCGCATTCAAGTCGACGGATTGCTTGTCCGTCCAATGAGGACCAAGGGGAGAACTCACGGGGATGTTGACCGCCGCTCCGCCAAGCTGGCCGGATTTTTCCACCAGAACCACCTCATAGCCTGTCGCGGCGGCTTCCGTAGCGGCCGTAAGCCCGGCAATACCGCCGCCGATGACCAGAATGCGCCTGATCCCGGAAATGGCAACAGAGTCCGGCACTTGGCTCTTCTGCAACTTGACCACGCCCATATTTACATAATCGCGGGCCATAATGGCAAGGGTTTCAGGCGCGCCGCCAGAAAAATCGGGCAGGCTGCCGTCGGGATTTTTATAGGAAAGCGCGCACTGTTCGCGCAGATTGACAAACTCCACTTGCGCCGGCAGACGATAAACATCCGTTTCCGCTCTGGGGGAGGCGCCGCACAGAAGAACACCGTCCAAACCCTGGGCCGATATGTCAGCCTTGATTTCTTCCACAGAGCAGGCAAGCACGGGACAAACCCTGACCACTGAGACAAGCTCACCCCATTTTTCGCGTGTCTGTGCCGCCAGAGCCTCTGCGTCAAGGCCTCCGCCGATATTCTGCATGTCAAAATAGACGCCAATTTTTTCGGCCATGCCGCCTACCTCCCTTTCACCGTTTGCACCGCTTTCAAGGCGGCGGCTGTGCCGGACTGCGCGGTACGCGTGACATCCAAAGGCATGCGGGCGCAACCGGCCGCGAAAATGCCGGCTTCTTCGCCACCCGCCACAAAGCCGTCTTCGTCCAAAGGTAAGGGCAAAAACGACTTCTCACCGGCGAGGGAAGGCTGCATCCCGGTCGCCAACACAACCAGGTCGTAGATGAGGGTCAGTTTCTCGCCGCGCACGGCGTCTTCAACAGTAAGTTTCACCCTGTCGCCTTCAGTCTGGACGGCATCAGCCACCTTGCCTTTGACAAAAGACACATTGGGCCGTGCCTTTACCTTTTCAAGCACATTCACATAACGGCCCGGAGCGCGCAAATCAATATAATAGACGGTAATGCCGACATTCGGATTCTGCTCCGCCAAATACAGGCATTGTTTGAGCGTCGCCATACAGCAGATGTAGGAGCAATAATTGAGATGATTTTGATCCCGCGAACCCGCGCATTGCACAAAGGCGACATTCATGGGCGCGCAATTGTCTGAAGGACGCACGATTTTGCCCTGCGTGGGCCCAAAAGGCGAAGCAAGGCGTTCCAACTGCATATTTGACACGCAATTTTTCACCGAACCAGCGCCCAAATTCGTCAGGCGCGTCACATCATAGGGTTTCCAACCGGTCGCCACGACAATGGCGCCGATGTTCAGAGCGATCTCTCGCACCTCTTCAGCCGGTTCAATAAATTTCGCACCTGCCACACGAGCCATGTCGGATTTTGAAAGCGCCCGCGCATCCAGCACATAGCGATCGGGAAAGGCAAAGGGCATGGCCTTGTACAGGGCTTTGCGTTTTGACAGGCCGAGATCAAACTCACTGTCGGTCTCACCAGTAAGCGCGGAGGCCAACAGGGAAAAATCCACATTATGGGCGGCTGTTCTGCGCGGAGCAAGACGGACTTTGGCCGTATAATCCCCTTTACAGCCCGACAATCCGATGAGTTCAGCCTGGGTGAAAAACTTTATACGCGGGTTCTTCCTGATACGCTGGAATTGTATTTCCAGCCCGCAGGAGGGGGGACAAAGTTTTGGGAAATATTTGTTGAGCTGGGCCACACGCCCGCCAAGCCAGGGCGTTTTTTCGACTATATAGACATCGTGCCCCAGTTCCGCCGCTTCAATGGCGGCGGTAAGGCCTGCAAAGCCGCCGCCCACGACGAGAATGGCATTGGACATCCTGGATATCCTCCTGCGTAATTTTCATACGGCTTTCAGCGACGAGCCGCAGCCGCGGAAAGAAGGGGGCGACCGCCTTGCGGCCGCCCCCTTCTCTGTATGTAAGCGCCAATTAATCAGGGATAATCTGATAATAGGGCTTTTTGAATATCTTTGTTTCGCCGGTGGCGGGATTGTACTTGGAGTTCACAAAGCACTTCCATTTACCGTCGTCAAGACCCATGAAGTCGGCCCGATAGTAAAAACCGGGGTAACGGGATTCTTCGCGGAAGGCGATGTGCTGCATGTGCAGACGCACCGTCCAGAGGCGATGGTAATTTTCCCAACAACGGAGCAGTTCATGCAGATCGCGGGCGGCCAGCTTGGCGGAATCCTCTTCCAACATGCCAAGCAGGTTAAAGCCCGTGTCAAGCAGCGCCCTGGAGGTCGTGTAATAAGTACCCACACCACCACCGTATTCATCCGTGCACTTGACAAGGCGCATCATGAAATTCTTGGGCGTGATGTAGTTGGGGTTAACCACCGGATCCGTGGAAGCGGCCTTACCGTTCATGAAGTTGTAGTAAGGCCGGTAAATGAGCTTTTTAAGTTCGTCGGCCGTTTCCTTGAATTCGGGCTTGTAGTCTTTGTGGTCCAGGCACCAGCGGACCATCTGCTTGCCGGCCATGCGGCCTTCGGCATGGGAGCCGGAGGAGAACTTGTGACCAGAAGCGCCCACGCCGTCGGCGCAGGTGAACAGGCCTTCCACGGTCGTCATGCGGTTGTAAATCTTGCCATTGGAGGCTTTCACCTTGTAATCGTCCGGAACCCACTTTTCATCGGGGCCGGAAACCCAGATGCCGCAGCAACCGGAATGAGAACCAAGCAGATAGGGTTCCGTCGGCATAATTTCAGAGCCGCGTTCTTCCGGCTTGGTGTTGGTGGCGGCCCAGAGGTTGGCCTGACCAACGCACATGTCAAGGAAGTCTTCCCAGGCTTCGGCTTCCAGATGCTTCTGCTGTTCTTCATCCAGCGTGGCAAAGGTGGTTTTCAGGGCGACGTCCGTGGCCATGTAAATGGGCCCGCGGCCTTCGCGCATTTCACGCAGCATCATGTGGTTACGCAGGCAGGTGGGGATGACATGGCCTTTGGCATAGCCGCGCTCTTCGTAAGGTTTGAGCATGGCCGCGTTGGTGGCGCAATAATCCTCACCCTTGCAGTTGGTGGCCTTGGCCTTGAACAGCAGGAACCACGCACCCACGGGACCGTAGCCATCCTTGAAGCGGGCGGGCACGAAGCGGTTTTCCATCATGGTCATTTCCGCGCCGACCTGCGCGCACATGGTGTAAGTGGAACCGGCGTTCCATACGGGATACCAGGCGCGGCCCATACCTTCACCGGTGGAGCGGGGACGGTACACGTTCACCGCGCCGCCAGCAGCCACCATGATGGTATTGGCTTTGAAAATATGCACTTCATTGGCGCGCAGGTTAAAACCCACGGCGCCGGCGATACGGTTGGGGGCATTTTTGTCAAGCAGCAGCTTCACAATAAAGATACGCTCCATGATGCGGGCTTCACCCAGGGCATTCTTGGCGGCTTCAGCCACGATGCACTTGTAGGATTCGCCGTTGATCATGATTTGCCAGCGTCCAGAACGCACAGGCTCGTCGCCTTTGCGCAGGGATTTGCCCTTGGCCTTGGCCTGAGCGCCGTCAAGATTATGGCCGTCTTCCTTGATCCAGCAGGGCAGACCCCAATCTTCAAACAAATGGACGGAATCGTCCACATGGCGGCCCACGTCAAAAATCAGATCTTCACGCACAATACCCATAAGGTCTGTGCGGACCATGCGGACGTAGTCGTCGGCGCTGTTTTTGCCGAGGTAGGTGTTGATGGCGGAAAGGCCTTGGGCCACAGCGCCGGAACGCTCCAGCGAAGCCTTGTCGCAAAGCAAAATCTTCAGACCGTGTTTGTCGCCCCAGCGCACGGCTTCATAGGCCACGCCGCAGGCGCCCATGCCGCCGCCCACGATGAGCAGGTCGACCTGATGTTCTTTCACTTCCGGCTCGGCAATCGCCACGCCTTTATTGGCTTCCTTCACGGGAATCATAGGCATAGTAGTATCTCCTTATCGCACAGTTGGTTATGCGCGGCTTAACGGCCGTGCTCCATCTCGGTCGCACTCTTGTCGGCTTCGGCAATATCAATTTTTTTGCCGAGGGCTTCCTTGGGCTCAACCAAAGCCGTTTCCGTGAACAGCAGTTCATCGTCAAGGCTGGCGCCTTCGGGATGACCGTCATAGGGCTTGATGGAACCCTCAGGAGTGGTGCGAATGGGGAATTTAAAACGCTTTACATCGCCATTGCGGAATTTGACGGTCCACATGATGGAATCGGCCGAACGCATGGGGATACAGGTGCCGCCCATGGGAGCAAAGTCCGCATAGGGGCGCGCCGTGATCGCGCCCTGTGGGCAGATCTTCACGCAGGAGTAGCATTCCCAGCAGGCCTCAGGTTCCTGATTGTAGGCCTTCATTTCCTCGGGATCAAGGATCATGAGGTCATTGGGGCAAATGTACATGCAGGCCGTCTTTTCGCCACCCTTGCAGCCGTCACATTTGGCCGGATCGACAAACGTCGGCATAAGTTATCCTCCAACTCGTAAAAAGTTACAAAAAAATTCGCTGCATTTCAGCGAGGCGCAGGCAGCCGTTGCCGACAGCCCGGTCAACCCATCAATACGCGCTTCACACAGAAGCGCGGGGCTTGCGCATTTAATAACAAGCAAATCATGTGCGCGTCAAGTCCCTCCGATAGATTTTTTGGCTTCCCTTGGATAAATTTATAATTTTTATTATTTTCAAATGAATATCCAATAGCAGCGGTCTCCGGATTCGTCAAAAGACTTTACAAAAAGCCGCAAGGATGCCAGCCTTCAGCCCTTGTCAGCGGCGGCATTTCAGGCTAGAGCATTTTGCGCTTGAGTTATTGTCGCTTGACGGCCAAATGAGTTCGCCTCGCGCCAATCTGGCGCCAAGGATTTGCAAGCAAATCCTTGGCAGAGTAAATTGTACATTTTCAATGGTAATTTGCTTTATAGAGAGAACCGGCGGCTGCCAGGCAAAAATATTGACACAGGATTTTTTCGGCATGGACACTCCCCCTCTCCCCAAGGCGCGTCGCCCTTTGCGCGATGTTATTTGCGACATTGACAAGGACATTTTGAGGCTCCTCATGCGCCGCGCCAATCTTTTGCGGCGCATGCGCGGCGACAAGGCTTTTCTGGACGCCTCAGAAGAAGGGTTCCTCCGTTCATCCTGGCGGAAAGCGGCGACAAGCGTGAGTTCGGACGCCCGCCTTTCCGTCCGTTTTTTTTCGCTGATGCAGGAGGTGGAATTTCTTCCGAAGCCTGAAGACCTGACGGACGACGACAAGACCAGGATGTCGCAATTCCGCGCTGGTTTCAACCTGGCTCCCGCGCAAAAACCTGTGCGCCTTGAAATGCGTCCCCCCCTGCTCTGTCGCGCCACCCGCGCCCTGCTTATGTTGGCCGCAGCCACCGGCAAGCCTCTTTCCCTTGCCCCCTGCCTCATGAACAAACCTATTCTTGACTGCATACGAATGCTCAATCAGGCGGGGGCAAACCTGACGCGGGAAGACGGATGCGTCACGGCCCGTGAATCAACACCGCTGGCCGCGCCGGACAAACCCCTGCACACGGGCGACAGCCCCTGGAATTTTTATCTGATGCTCGCCCACTATTTGTGGCATCCTTCACGAGTCAGATTGTCCGGTGACAGCACTCTCAAACTCGCGGATCTTTCCGCTGTGCGACGTTTTCTACCTGAATTGGGCGCGCGACTGGCTCATGTGATCCCCCAAAGCAACGGCCTGCCGGCGCGACTGGAATGTTCCGGAGACGTGCCGGTTGCCGTAAATCTGCCCGGCGACGTGCCGCCGGAATTCGGTGAAGCGATGCTCCTGGCAGCGCACGGGCTTCAAAAGGGATTCACCCTGAATATCGCGGAGCACCCACACAGGGAACTGATCAGAAGCCGTGTTATCCCCCTGCTGAAAATGACCGGCTCCCTTGTTGATGCCGAAAACGGCCGCATAGGCGTCAGGCCCGCGGAAATGCGTCTTCCGCAAAAAATCGCGCTTCCCATGGAACCGGAATTGGCCCTCTTTCTGCTGGCCCTGCCCTTGGCTCTCGGCGGCGAAGTCCGACTTGACGGCTTTTGGCCGGCATGGCCTCAGGCGTTGGCTGGCTTGGCGCTGCTTGAACAACTCGGCCTTGAAACACGGAAAAGCGAAGATGGTATCCGGACAAGGGCCGAACGAATCGCGACGGTACATCTTATGGAACTGCCGCCTGACTTCTCGGCGGAATGGCTGCCACTGCCTTGGGCTCTGGCCGCATGCGCCGCTCTGCGGGGCGGAGAGGCGGTTGTCCCGGCGCTGTTCGCAAATAACGGCGACAACGGCATTACGCAGGAAACATGCGGTTTTCTGCAAGCTGTCGGCCTTGCGGCCGACGAGGACGGCAAATTATACAAAGAAGAACAGAATCTCACGCCATGGAACGCACCGGACCCCGTATGGGCCCTTGCCTTCGCTCTGGCAGCGTGCGCGCGGCCACATCTCAAGCTGGGCAATCCCGACATCGTGGCTGACCTGTATCCAGGATTCTGGAATCTCTATAACACCCTGCCGGACCCCGCAGCGCAACGGGCTACCCCGTCCGTACCCGCGCCACAGGCATCAGAATCGGAACAGAAGACGCCACGCCGCCGCATCATCAGCGCCATCCCCGCCGTTGTACCCAAAGTCAAACCAGCGGAGGAAGACGCGTCTGCGGAAAATCGGACGGAATCAGGAGCAGAAAAATGAAAAATCAGGAACGGCCACTATTCCTGAGTAAAACGGTACAGCCGTACCACAGCCGGCTGAATGCTGTTTCTGCCCATAGCGGAAACGATGAAGGCGTACTCTTTTGTCCGACCGGGCGGCGGGCAAGGGCCGCGATAGTGTTTTGTCATAGCGCCTTCCGGGATCACTCCAGACCCGTCATTCGTCCAGGAGCCGCCGCCCAGAAAACGCTCCTCCTCACCGAGTTCTACAAGGCGTATGTCGAAATATTCCGTGCCGGAAGGAATTCCGGAGACCGCGATTTCCGGAGAAATACGCGAACATCTGTGCATTTCCCCCAATTCGACATGAACGGACATGCCGCCGGAAGATGGGCTTCCAGTGTCTTTGCCGGCACAAGCGGGAAGCTGCAGGGCGGCCCAAAGAAAAATAACCGTTCGAACATGTCTTCTAAAATTCATCCACGACCTCCGGGAGTGAGCGAGCATGACGGCAGTACATACGGCGCATCCATGACACCCGCCAGAATCAGCTATGCTTCGGTAATCCATACCACAAGGAGACCGTGATGTCCATTCTTTCCGAGAGCGTGAATTCATACTTGCAGAACGCCTCCTGGATACGCCGCATGTTTGAGGCGGGCGGCACGCTCAAGGCGCGCTTCGGCGAGGAAAACGTATATGATTTCAGCCTCGGCAATCCCGATTTACCGGCCCCGCCGGCTGTGGTCAAAGCCCTGCGCGATTTTGTCGAACATGCTGAAGAACCGTTCGCTTTCGGCTATATGCCCAACGGCGGCTTCAGGTGGGCACGGGAAAAACTTGCCTCCCGCCTGAGCCGGGAACAGGGCATACCCCTTGAAGGCGAAGACGTGATTCTAACCTGCGGCGCCGCCGGAGGTCTCAATGCCTTTCTGCGGGCCGTGCTCAATCCCGGCGAAGAAGTGCTCGGCATCGCCCCCTATTTTGTGGAATACGGCTTCTATACAGAAAATCACGGCGGCAAATTCCGGGCGGTCATGAGTTCAGCCGAGGGCTTCAGGCCGGATATCCCGGCCCTTGAAAAGGCCCTTGGACCGAAAACCCGCGTTGTTCTGATCAACTCGCCCAACAATCCCACTGGCGCCGTTTATGGCAGTGAGGACATCAATGCTCTGGCGCGCCTGCTTGAAGCCAAAAGCAAGGAATACGGCAAGGCCGTCTGGCTGGCATCCGACGAGCCGTACCGCTTTCTCTGTTACGAGGGGATCGTTCCGCCTTCCGTATTGCCGCTCTATTCCCATGCTGTATGTATCAGCTCTTTCTCCAAAAATCTTTCTCTGCCGGGCGAACGTATCGGCTATGTGGCCGTTTCGCCGCTCCTGAAAGAAAAAGAGGAACTCATGGCCGCGCTGAATCTGACCAACCGCATTCTCGGCTTTGTCAATCCGCCGGTCATAGGACAGCATCTCATGGCGGCCGCCATGGAAAGCCAGGTGGATGTCAGTATTTACGCGGCCCGCCGAAAGGCGATGGCGGAAGTTCTGAGCGATGCGGGATATGAATTTCAGATGCCGGCAGGCGCGTTTTACTTTTTCCCCAAGGCGCCCGGCGGCGATGACGTGGCCTTCGTCAACGCTTTGCTGGAGGAACGCGTACTGGCTGTGCCTGGTTCCGGCTTCGGATGTCCTGGCTATTTCAGGCTGGCCTTTTGCGTGGACAAGAGCGTTATCCGCCGGGCGGCGACGGGCTTTGCCAAAGCCCGTCAACGTGTGGAGATGCCTCAATAGAGCCTATACGCCCCCGCCCTGTGGTCAAGGGGAAAACAGACTTTGGGAATTTGTTCGGATACACGCACATATACGGCGTCAGCCAATGGCGGCAGCGCCCTGATGAATTACGCGTTTTTGGTTCTTGCGCAGGCAGAATACTTTCACCATTCACGCCGAGCAAAGCATTTCCGACAGCAGAAGACTCCGGGCCTGAAAACGCAGGAAGGAAAACGCGCTCAATGTTCGCGGACGTTTTTCAAGCGTTTACTGATCGCTGATTGGGAAACCCCCAACATCCTGGCGGCCAGGGTTTGCTTGCCGCCGGCACGCAGCATGACTTCATTGAGAAGCATTTCTTCCGCCTGCGCAAAGGTGGGAAGCCATTTGCATTCCGCAAAAGGATTGTGTGACGAAATGGGAAGCGCAACGCAACCAACCCCCATGTGCCGACGGAAACTGTCAAGGCTCAATGTTGTTCCCTGATGAAGGCTCATTGCATTGTACACCATGGCCTGAAGCTCACGCACATTGCCGGGAAAAGGATGGGACAACAGCAGAGGAACAATATCCGGAGGACAATCCGGAATTGCTGTTTTCGTGACCTGAGCCGCCTCGGCAAGACAATGCCGAAACAAAGGCTCTATGTCTTCCGGACGTTCGCGTAATGGAGGAACATGCACATGATGCATGCACAGGCGATAATAGAGATCGCGTCGAAAAAGCCCGGCCTGCTCTCTGGCCGCTAAGTCCGCGTGAGTGGCGGCGATGACTCTGGCCCGCAAGTGCTTCGGTCGGTCGCTGCCGAGGGGATAATATTCTCTTTCCTGCAACAGACGCAGCAGCTTGATTTGCGAGGAGATGGAAAGATCACCTATTTCATCGAGAAACAGCGTGCCTTCGGCCGCTTCTTCCGCCAATCCGGCACGCGCGCCGTCCGCACCGGTAAAAGCGCCGCGTACATGTCCGAAAAGGGTGTCCGTGAATACGGTATCGTCAAGGCCGGCGGCGTTCAGGGCCACAAGGGGGCCACTGCGCCCACTCAGAAAATGAGCGGCCCGCACGAGACTTTCCTTGCCTACGCCGGATTCCCCGGTAATAAGCAGAGGATGGGGACTCGACGCCACAGCTTCAATATAGGAAAAAATATTATGCATGGCCTGGCTGCGGGTACATATGCCGGCAAAGGCTTCGGGGTTCCGAACTTCGCCGGATACCAGCCTGCTGCCCACTTCGCGATTTTCCTGCTCCAACTCACACATACGGATGGCGCGCAGAATACCGCCGACAAGCCTTTCCTCGTCATCGGTCTTGACATAATAGTCGAAAGCTCCCTGCTTGATGCAGCGTACCGCCGCCTGCAATTGATTCTGACCGCTGATGACGATGCAGGTCACTTGCGGATGTCGTTCCGCAATGCTTTGCAGCAGCTCTTCGCCGCTCAGGTACGGCATGGTCAAATCCAGCAGCACCAATCCGATGCCGCCCTTTTCCAAAATAGCGAGCGCTTCGCGGCTGTCTCGGCAGAGGCGGACGTTGCTGATGCCCGCGGCAAGCTCCAGCCTGAGCGCCAGAGAGGCAAGCCAGTCATCCTCGTCGTCAATAAGCAAAATGGTGAAAGAAGGATGAAGAGCCTTACTCATGCGCTGCCTTGGCGGACGGGAAGAATGCAACGCGCTGTGGTGCCCTGTCCCGGTGTTGAAATGAATTGCAGAAAGCCGCCATGTTCCTCGACTATGCCCGCTGACACGGAAAGCCCAAGTCCTGTGCCTCCATTTGCGCGTTTGGTGGTGAAAAAAGGCTCCGTCAGCCGCGCCATATCCTCTGGAGCTATGCCCTGGCCGTTGTCTTGAACGCTGAGAATAACAGCGTCGGAAAGAGCGTCATAGTCTGTGCCGACCGCGATGCTTTCCCACGGCCCGCGGAGCGCCTGGCAGGCATTCAGTATCAAATTCACTATCACATGTTCAAGCCGGTGGCTATTTCCTCGAAGAGAGGGCAACCCCTCGGCGTAATGCACCGAAAAATACTTCGTGGCCTTATGTACGCTTGTTTCCAGAAGGCGAAGACTCTTGGCCAGCACCTCATTGAGGTCAACTTCATCCCGTTCGGCGGGGCTGTTGATGCGTGAAAAATCCTTCAGATCCTCGACAATGCGTTTGATACGGCGGGCGCTCTCCTCCATGGAATCCAATATACGCGGCAGGTGCTCGCGCATGCGCAGATAGCTGCCGCCACCAATCGCGAAGTCCCCCTTACCCGCGTGCACTTCCTCCAGAACGCGCATGGCTTCGTCGTTCACCTGGCGCAATGTCGGTATGTTCAGAAGAATGAGACCGTTAGGATTGTTTATTTCATGGGCCACGCCGGATACCAACACTCCCAGTGCGGCCATTTTGTCGGCTTGCACAAGCCGCTGCTGATTTTGCCGTAACTCCTCCAATGCCTGCGTGAGCGATCGCGTACGCTGTTCCACAAGCCGCTTCAAAGAGCGTGACCAGAGGGTTATGCCGCCGAGCAAAAGAAGCAGAGGGACAAGGATGAATAAGGCGTATCTGAGCACGACAAGGCGGCTGATGCCCTGACTGTCCATCACCCCAAACCATTTTTGCCGTATTTCCTGATACTTCCCGGAAAGCTTCACCAAAGCCAACCCTTCATTGAATACGGCCAAAGTGCCTTCCTCGCCGCGCCGCGTCGCAAAGCCATACCCCTGCGAAGTGACGTTACGGATTACAACCGTGAGATTGTCCAGATGTTCCCCGGCAATGGTGGAAAGACCGGGCAAAAGGGCCACAATGGCGTAATCGCCCGCTCCAGACGCAAGCCGGCGCAATCCGTCCGTGGGCGTATCGGAAAAAAGCAATTCCATCTCCAGCCCCAAGTCGGTAAGAATATCATGAATGCTGCCGCCATGATGAATGATGACTTTCTTGCCCATGAGATCTTCCAGAGAGCTTATTTCCGGGGCGCCTTTACGGGCAAAGACAGCATGACTGATAATGGCGGCCGGCGGGCTGAGTTCAGCGTCGCGCAGCCATTTTTTTGAGGAAGGTATGCGTTGCAGGGCGTCCACCGTGCCGGCCATCAGGGCTTCGTGGAGCCAAGCCCAATCCAGCAGCAAAAATTCCATTTCCACGCCTGTAGCTTCCCCAATCGCACGCGTCAGGTCAACAAAAAAACCGGCCGCATTTCCTTGTGCATCAATAAATTCATAAGGCGGATAGTTTCTGTCCCCGCCCACCACAATCCGGCGCTTCCCCGCGGCATGCGCCTGAAAAGGAACGGTAAACATCAGGAAAAGCAACATGCCGCAGAGGCAGCACATAATCAATCGAAATACGTGGACACGACTCATAAGGAGCCTCGCTTCCGGCTGAAATCCGCATACCCGTGGAAACGTTTTCAATGCGGGGAGGCAGGATTCATTAAATCTCCAGTTCGTTTCAACACGTCGGTTTCGCCCAGCGGACACTCTATAGGCAAAATGTGCTTTCGCAGTTAAGCGCCGCAGCAAGTGCTGAAGTTAAGATGTCTATGACAGCCCCGCATTTTTCTGTTGCCTAAGCCGGTAAGCGGGGATATAGTAAAAAACATCAAGGCTTGCAACCAGCCAGATTTCATTTGACGGATGCGGGTCACATTCAAGGAGCTTATGTAATGAAAACCTCTCTGCGATTAGGCGTACTCATTCTTTTAACGCTTGTTTTCAATTTGCCGTCCCTGGCGGAGGCCGCCCAAAAAAACGCGGGCATTCTGCTGTTCAATGTTAATGCTCCGCAAAGTCATGCCTATCTTGCCAAGGCATTGCCGGCCACCATACAAGGACGCCTCAATAAACCCGGAATGCTGGAAGTTCGCCAACTGCAGAGCAAGGCGGCTTCCCAGGCCGAAGCGCGCAAGGCGGCTGATGCCCAAAACATGGAGTATGCCGTCTGGGGTACAGTCAATGTTTTGAACAACGACTGCACCGTGACCGTCAACAGTGTGGACAAAGCCGGCAAAACCTGGAGCAGGACGGCCCAGGGGCCATTAAGCTCCCTGACCGCCACCGTGCAGAATATCACCGCCGCAATGGGCCGCGAAGTCTTCAATATGCCTGTTGCTGGCCCCGGATATGGGACGGCCTCAGGCGGAAGCCAACCGGTCAACCGCATGAATTCGGATATTGTGGTCAATGAAACCGGCCAGCAGCAGGTATACCTGAATCCGCAGTTCCGTTATCAGGGCGCGGGGACAGAGGACGGTTCACGCCTGCGCAGCCAACGCCTCAAAGAGAAAATGGTGGATATGGCTGTGGGTGATTTCAATGGGGACGGCAAGAATGAAATCGCCGTGATCTCCGACCACAAACTTTCCATCTTTTCCTGGGAAGCGGACGGCAAACTCAAACCTCTCGGCGAAACTACCGTTTCCCAAAGTAATCTCAATTTTTCCATGCGTGCCATAGACCTGAACCGAAATGGCGCAAAGGAACTTGTGGTCGCCACATACGACACGGAATCCAACCGGCCGCACAGCTATTTTTTCAGCTTCAAGGGAAACAAATTCACACAATTCGCCGAACGCTGCCCCTATTTTGTGAGCGTTGTCAGTACGCCTCCTCATTTTACGCCAATTTTGGTGGGACAAGGCTGGGATTCCATCAAGCTCTTTGCGCCCGGCGTGCGTGAAATGGTGAAAAATGACGGCAAGTATGCCTTGGGGAGGCGGCTTGACCTGCCGGAAGGAGCCAATGCCTTCAACATTTCCTGGATTCCCGGCGGCAAGGAGAATAAAAGCCCGCAACTCGTCATGATAACAGACGATGAACGGCTGAAAATTTTCCAGGGGAGCGGCAATACGCTCATACACACCACCACCGAACGCTTTTCCGGTTCAGCGACGGGCATGGAATTCTACAAGACAATGCCGGGCATGGGGATAGACCGCTCCGCTCAACTACCAGGCAAATACTATGCGCCGATGCGCATGGTCGCCGTCGATTTGGGTCATACCGGAGAGTATGTAATGCTGCTCAATAAGCCCATATCCACCGCATCGCAGATATTTGACCGCTACCGTTACTTCCCCATGGGAGAAATTCATGCGATGTACTGGGATGGCGTCGGGCTTGGCCTCAAGTGGAAAACCCGGCGGATTCGCGGCTCGGTTGCGCAAGTCGATTTGGCTGACGCGAACAACGACGGAGTTCTGGATCTCGTCGTGGGCGTCAACACATCACCCGACCTCGGCATCGGCAGCCGCCAAAGCATGATTATGGCCTATCCTCTTGACCTTTCGCAGACCAACCCCAATACGCCCGCTGACCTGAGCGATTTTGAAGTGTCGCCCAATCCGTAATTTTTCCGCATCGCCCATGTGGCGATGCGGAAAATGCATTCAGGCTTAAAAGGAATACGGGAGAATATTGTGCGCATCCTTGTGATAGGCTCCGGCGGGCGGGAGCACGCCCTTGTGTGGAAACTCAAACAGAGTCCTCTGGTGGACAAAATCTTCGCCGCGCCCGGCAATGGCGGCACAAAACGCGAAGGCGCGATAAACGCCATGACGCCTGCGGACGACCTCGACGGCCTTGTGTCCTTGGCGCGAAGAGAAAAAATTGATCTTGTCGTTCCCGGCCCGGAATTACCGCTGACACTAGGCATTATCGACAGGTTGCGCCAGGCCGGCATCGCCGCCTTCGGCCCGGATGCCTATTGTGCGCAACTGGAAGGCAGCAAGGCATTCGCCAAAAGCATCATGGCGAAAGCAGGAGTGCCCACGGCAAAATACGCTGTCTTCAACGATGTGGAAGCCGCAAAAAATCATATTGTCAAATTCGGTGCGCCCGTTGTGGTCAAAGCAGATGGCCTCGCAGCGGGAAAGGGCGTTATCGCGGCAAAAGACTCCCGTGAGGCCTTGCAGGCCGTGGAGGATATCATGGCTGCCCGCGCCTTTGGGGCGGCTGGAGACAAAGTGATTCTGGAAGAATTTCTGCAAGGGGAAGAAGTTTCTCTGCTGTGTTTCTGTGACGGGGAACACGCCGTGCCTCTGCCCTCGGCGCAAGACCACAAAGCGGCCTATGACAATGATCAAGGGCCGAATACTGGCGGCATGGGGGCATACAGTCCCGCGCCCATGCTCAGGGCCACCGATGCCGGGAAGATGGTTGACATGACCGTACGGCCGGTGCTCAAAGAACTGGCGGCTTCAGGCCATCCCTTTACAGGTGTGATTTATGCCGGCCTTATGCTCACATCTGACGGCCCTCGCGTCCTGGAATACAACACCCGTTTCGGCGATCCGGAATGCCAACCGCTGCTCATGAGACTGGGGGGGGATCTGGCCCAGATCATGCTGGATTGCATAAACGGTGGACTTGACCCGGTGAACATCCAATGGAGCAAACAAACCGCTCTGGGCATTGTTTTGGCTGCCAAAGGCTACCCGCATGCCTGCGCCAAAGGGCAGGTAATCAAGGGCATTGAAGACGCGGAAAACATTCCTGGCGTTAAAGTCTTTCACAGCGGTACCGCCGTCAAGGATAACGTGCTGGTCTCCAGCGGCGGACGGGTGTTGTGCGTCACGGCTCTCGGAGATGACCTCGCCAAAGCGCAGTCCACCGCCTATACGGCCCTGGAAAAGATCCAGATGAAAAATTCATTTTACCGCCGGGATATTGGAAACAAAGGCATACGGCGTCTGGCCGCCGCATTGGAATGACCTCCACGGCTCTCCGTGCGCCGTCGTTGAACTTTGCCCTTGTGGGGAATTTATGAACCGGGTTGTTATTCTTATGGGTTCAAAATCCGATGAGGAAAAAGTTTCGCCGTGCGCCGAAATTCTGCAAAAGCTCGGCATCCCTTTCGTCATGACGGTAAGCTCGGCGCACCGTACGCCGGAACGCACACGCGACATAGTAAACGCGCAGGAAAAAAACGGGGCGCAGGTATTTATTTGCGCCGCCGGCATGGCCGCCCATCTGGCGGGGGCGGTGGCCGCTCTCACTACCAAACCTGTAATAGGCATCCCCGTGTCCTCCGGCTGGCTTGCCGGCATGGACGCCCTCTTTTCCACCGTGCAGATGCCGCCGGGATTTCCCGTCGCCACTGTGGCCCTGGACAAGGCGGGCGCGCGTAACGCCGCTTGGCTGGCCGCGCAGATATTGGCCCTTTCCGACCCTGCTCTGCGAGACAAAATCGAAGCTGCCCGCACGACAATGCGTGAAGAAGTCGATAGCGCGGGTGAAGAAATCCAAAAAAAATACGCTGAAATATAAAACTCCCCGATGCCTGCCTTGCGGGAGCGACAAACATTATCTCGCGCACGGCGAAAAATGCACGGCGCGGTAAGCCAGCCATGTTAAACCGCCCTACAGAGAAAATGCCGCGCTCAGTTACGCGTTCATCCCCTTCCATCGCGTGAAAAGACTGTTGTCAATCCCCATGCTGTCCAGAATGCGGCCGACCATCATGGACACTAAATCATCAATGGTCTTGGGCTGGTGATAGAATCCAGGGCTCGCCGACATGATGCCCACGCCGATGCGTGACAGTTTGAGCATGTTTTCCAGGTGGATGGAGTTGAATGGCGTCTCACGCACTACGAGCACCAAATTTTTCCGTTCTTTTATAATAACGTCAGCCGCGCGGCAAAGCAAATTCCCGGCAAGGCCATTCGATATGGCTCCGAGTGTTCGCATGCTGCACGGGACCACGCACATGACGTCAGCCCGAAAAGAACCGCTGGCGATGGGCGATGTGATGTCCTCAATCGGGTACAGAGCCGTGACTAATGGACGAATGTCCATTTCCCTTGCAGCACACTCGTGGAGCAGTACCTTCCAGCCGTACTCGCTGACAGTGCAATGCACCTCATACTTGAGTTCTTTCAATACCCTCAGGAGAGCCAACCCGTAAACGACGCCGCTCGCACCGGTAATGCCGATTATGATCCGCATAATCCTCCTATGTTCGTTGCAAACCCAAGCACGCTCCACACAAAAAAACCGGCTTGGGAAGTTTATCTGAAAAATCCCAAAATAGAAACAATGTACGCGAATCCAACAAGAACGAGTGCGCCGATTATGGCATATATCTGCTGAGGAACAAAGTATTTTGTGGCTTGCTCGTCGCCAACCTGTTGACTCAAATTTTGCATGATCAACGCACCGCAACTGGACAACGGCCCTATGCATGAAGCAAAGGCGCCAGCCGAGGTCGCAGCGATGGCCAGATCCACGGAAGCTGCGGGGATATTCTGGACTATACCCGGTATGGTCGGAACTAAAGTCAGGACGCAAACGCGTGAAAGCGTGAAAAGCGACATCACGCTGCTGGACAGGCTCATAAGCGGAGCCACAGTGTCCGCGACCATTACGGAAGACAAAGCCGAACTGACGATCGCAAAACCTCCCAATTTTGAGATAAGATTCACCAACATGCCGACACCACAGACCAAGAGCAGCACTGGCAGGGAAACTCCCTTGATTGCGGCGTCACATTTGCAACATCCAAGCAAGACGCAGGCTACAGCCATCATGATGCCGGCGACGCCCACATCAAATCTTAAAAATACCACTAGAAGCAATACGCCGACGATACCCAACAAAGAAATGAGCTGTTGATTGGTGAAGGCTGGAAGTTCGCCAAGAACATCTTCGCCTTTAACCGAACCCTTGGCCTTATGCCCACCCATCAGGAAATAGATTACAGCAAAACTGATGGAAAAACCTATGATGCAGTAAATATAGATGGGCATCAATTCCACACTGTTGTATCCGGCCGCATTAGCGGCCGCCACAATGTTGGTGGTATATTCATTGATGGGACTGTAGCAGCCGACTGCGATACCATAGCCGCCGGCGATGCCGTGCAAAAGTGGATTGCCGTCTGAAGACAGGGCCAGGGAGATGCCGATGCCACTGAGGATCGCCATGCCCGCCAGACTGTTAATGCCCACGGATCCCAGCAGGATGCCCACATAAAATATGGCGAAAGGCAGTATTTTTGAATTCTTGCCGGTTACCGCAAGTATCTTTTTAGCCAGAAGCTCAAGCGCACCATTGTGCTGCACGACGCTGAAAAACAGCAATATTCCGAAAATGCGCACAAAAAGCACTGTTGGAAACATTTGCATAATGGCGACGCTTTTCATGCCTGCGTAGCTTCCCAGCAGGTAGCATATAAATATGGCTAATATTCCAAGGTTCAAGGGGTTTCTTTTGAAGGCCCCAACAACAAAAAGGAAGAACAGAGAGAGAATGGATAGCAGGGCAATATTCATTTTCTGAGCCTCGCTTGTGTTTTCTATGTGGCAATGATGACGGTAACCTTGAACTACAGGTATTCTTCCACGTGAACGGTGTCGTAACCAGGGATGCGGATCTTTTCGAACTTTTCCATGCTGCCGCCCACCGGAATAGTGGCGTCAATACCCATTTTATCACTGGTGCCGTTACGCGACGAGGGGTCAAGCCTGTTGCCCTGGGCATCAGTAATAATGAAAATATCTCTGCCCGCCTGCGCGCGGTTCGCCATTGCCCATTCCACATCCTGCATGTCGTCGATGTTGATATCTGAATTTACGGCAATGACGTGCTTGACTTCGGTACTGCTGGCCAAGGCCGCGAACATGGCATTTTTCGCCTCTCCTTCCTGCTCGGGGTCAATCTGGACAACCACATGATAGCGGCAACCGCTGGCAGTCGTCAGACGAACATCCTTCACGTTGGAAGATGCCTGTCGCAGAAGCGTCATCATGGTCGCCTCCCTGGAAATGCCGCCCAGCAGCAAGTGCTCCATGGTGGACGGAATAATAGTGTGGTAAATTGGGTTGTTGCGATGGGTAATGGCCGAAATTTCCAACAGGTGTCGTTTGGCCTTGGGCCCATATGTTTTGGGATATTCGCCAAAGGGCCCCTCTTCCGCGCGGGCGCCGGCGACGATTTTACCCTCAAGCACAAACTCGCATTCCACCGGCACTTCAAGATCCACCGTTTCACACCTGATCATCTGCAGTGGTTCATCCAGAAGACTGCTTGCAATCTCCAACTCATCAACTCCCAGAGGGGTGGTAGCTTGGGAGGCCAGCAAAATTGCCGGATGCACACCGATGACAAGCGCGATCTCCAAATCCTTGCCCCGAGCTTCCAGCTTGTTGAATATCTGTAGTGTGTGACGTGGCAGAAGCAACGCACCAAGATGATTTTTGTCCCGGACTTCGTGACGGTGTATGCACGCGTTGCGAATGCCTGTTTCCGGATCTCTGACTATGCACATGGCGCCCGTAAGATAGGGATTGCTGTCTTTTTCATGATGCGTGGGCGCAGGAAGTTTGGTCAGGTCTACCTCATCCCCCACGCAGATATTCTCTTTAACAGCGTACTTGCCTCCGCTCACGATTTCACATGGCACAGGCCTTTCCAGCGCTGCGTTGAACTTTTCCTTTAAATTCGGATATGTCATACCCAAAGTCATGGCCATGATGTCACGGGTCGTTGTCAAACCTGTAACCACAGGGATGTCGTGTCCTCTGACATTCTCAAAATAGGCGCCGAATTGCGGTTCCAGTTTTTTGCCAATGCAGGCCAGCTCAAAGACAGGATTCACAGGTTTCCTGATTCGTTTCATCAACCCATTCTCTTCCAATGTTTTCAGCCAATTGCGAAAAACAGGCCTCATACGCTCTCCTTGTTTATAATGATTTTTTCTATAATATAGAACTGTGTTCCTATTATTGACCACGCTTCTCCTCAAAAAGACAGCCGCAGAAAAATTGGCCCGTTTATCTGCGCGGCCTTATTACGTAATCAGTTATATCGCTTGCGCAGCACATCCCGGGAGAAAGAGGTCATACGCACCCCGCCCTCTTCGCTCACATAAACCATGTCCGTGAGTCTTGGCCCTCCCACCCCGCGTTTGTAAATCGTGGGCAGGAGCAGATCCACCACCATATCCTTTTCAAGCGCGTGATCAATGTCCTTGCCGATGACTGGATAAAATTCCGACTGTCTGATACCCACTCCATAACCCAGATGTTCCAAAAAAAACTTGCTGTACCCTGCCTCATATACCGGCAAACAGGCGTATTCATAAATTTCCGAACTCTTCGCCCCAGGTCTGCACGCAACGACAGCCCTGTCCTGGACTTTTTGCAGAATGTCATAAATTTTTATGGTCTCCTCCGGCACATCGCCCAAAAAAACCGTGCGGGCCATTTTGGCTGTATAGCCTTCACAAGTGGCGCCAAGATGGATAACCACAGGCTGATTGTCCTCAATCACCACATTCCCCGCATATGGATGGGCCAGGAGTTGCTTCGGCCAGGTGAGCACCTGCATGCGGAAACTGGCTCCCTCGGAGCCGGCCTTGCGCATTGCGTGGTCCGCCTCTGCGAGGACAGCCACCTCCGTGACGCCCGGACGCAGGAAGTCCACGGCTGTCCCCATGCCGATATCCACATACTTGCAGGCATCGGCAATCCGCTCCATTTCCCCCGCATCTTTGACCGAGCGTACGCGGTAGGTAATCTCCGCCGCCGAGCACCACCGCATGTCCGGAAATGCATTTCTGACGGCATCAAATACCGGAAAATCCACAAAGTATTTGTGAAAGCCAACTACTGAATTATCAAGGCCCAGATCTTTCATCGCCCCGACAATTGCCGAACCGACAGCCTCAGAGGGAAATTTGTAAGTTCTGATTCCGTCAGCCCCTGAACGCGCCTTCACATACGGCGCATCCAACCACAAACAGCACAGTATGGGATCGCCCGCCGCGGGAATGACAGCGGCCATACACTCGACTTCCACGGTATCGGCGTAGTAAATCAAGTTTTCCCGGTCGGCGAAGACCACAGCATCCATGCGGGACTTCAGCATTTCCGCCTGCAACCTTGCGATACGTTTGGCTAAATTTTGTTTCACGACGAATTCTGTCCTCTGCCTTACTGGCCGGCATCCACTAACCATCCCTTGCGGAAAGGTTAAGCCGCTGCCAGGTTCCCTTCCCCGCCGCCAGAGCAATTTCAAAGTGAAATTGTTCCAAAAACACTCCCGCCTGAACAAGCCACACTTCAAATACGTTGTAGCAGATGTTTTCCAGAATCCCCGGCTTCCCTGGCGAATCTGCTGGCTACGTCGATAATGAGGTCCTCCTGACCTCCCACTGTCTTCAAACGGCCGAGTTCAACCAAAATATCGCGCGGGTCAATGCCGTACTTGTCTCCTGCTCGTGTTGCGTGCAACATGAAACTGCCATAAACGCCCGCCCAACCGGTGGTAAGCCCAAGTTTACCCACAATCTGAGGTCGATGCATGCGCGGCTGCACCACATCCTCCGCAGCATCCATAACTTTATACAAATCAATACCCGTGTGGATTCCCATACGGTCGAACACGGCGGCCAAAATTTCCGTCTGCGCATTACCCGCAGCGGCGCCAAGGCCGCACAGACAACCATCGACGGAAGAAGCTCCTGCCGCCACCGCCGCCAGTGTGTTGCCCACAGCAAGACCCAAATTGTTATGAGCATGAAAACCAACGGGTACGGAAACAGCTTCCTTGACTGCGGCAATACGCTCCCCGACCTGATGCGGCAGCAGCGCGCCCGCCGAGTCGGTTACATAGACAACGTCAGCCCCATAACTGTCAAAGAGTCTGGCTTGCTCCACCACCTTTGCAGTAGGGGCCATGTGGGCCATCATCAGGAAACAAATTGCTTCCATGCCAAGAGATTTTGCTATCTGCACATGCTGCGCGGCAATATCCGCCTCGGTCACATGCGTTGCTATGCGTACAGTGTCAGCCCCATATTTCGCGGCTTTTTCCAAATCCCTGTGCGTACCGATACCGGGCAGCAGCAGCACGGCCAGCTTGGTCTTGGTCAGCACGGATTTGACTGCCCTGAGGTATTCCACATCCGTGGCCGCGGCGAATCCATACTGGTAAGACGATCCGCCCATGCCGTCGCCGTGTCCAACTTCAATGGTATCCAGGCCGGCAACGGCCAAGGCTGCAGCTATAACCGCCATGTCGTCAGGCGTGAACCTGTGGCTCACAGCGTGCATGCCATCTCGCAGTGTTGAATCTATAATCCTCAATTTGTTCATGATGCTACCATTCTCCTCTATTTTGGGGGCAGGAATGCAGAATACGCGCGGCAACTTCCTCTGCCGTGGCCAAGGCGGTTGCCGTAATGATATCCAGATTGCCGGAATATTTGGGCAGATATGAACCCTCGCCCTCGACTTCCACCATCATAATCACACGGTCGCCGTCCAGTTCGGGCCCCAAGCGCAAACGGTAGCCGGGCACATACTGCTTGACCTTCTCCACCATGAGGCCGACTTGCGCGCTGATTCGGGCAATACGCTCAGGATTTTGCACCTTGCAATAGACAGTATTGCGCATCAACAGAGGAGGTTCGGCCGGATTCAGAATAATGACGGCCTTGCCTTTTTTGGCGCCGCCAACAGAAACCACCGCGTCAGCCGTAGTTTCCGTAAATTCGTCAATGTTGGCGCGCGTGCCTGGGCCGGCACTTTTACTGGACAGAGTAGCCACAATTTCAGCGTATTCCACAGGCGTCACCGCGTTGACAGCCGCCACTACGGGTACGGTCGCCTGCCCTCCACAGGTGACCATGTTGAAGTTGACGCCGCCGACATGCTGCTCCAGGTTCACGGCGGGCACCACGTAGGGGCCGACCGCAGCCGGAGTCAGATCAATGGCGACCTTGCCCGCTTCCTCGTATCTGGGAGCATTGGCCAAATGAGCCTTGGCGCTGGTGCATTCGAAAACAACACGAATTTCCGGATCGGCCAGAATGCTTTCCACTCCATCCAATGAGGTTTCGAAACCGTTCTCCCTGGCAAGGGCAAGCCCGCGCGAACCGGCCACAATTCCGGATACCAGCTTGAGTTCGATGTTTTTTCCCCGGCTCATAATTTTGTACATGAGATCCATGCCGATATTGCCAGGTCCGAGAATTGCGCTCTTGAGCTTTCGCATTTGGACACTTCTCCTTATTGCCGATTTACTTGCCAAAAACTATGGAAACAGAACCCAATCCACCGAAAGTAGCATTGAACACATCACCAACGGCAACGGGATATGCTTTGGTAAACGAACCGGAAAGCACGATCTCGCCTTTTTTTAATGGCACCCCCATAAGGCCCAAGGCGTTTGCCAGCCAGGCCACGGATTGGGCAGGATGCCCCATGATTGCAGCGCCTGCCGCCGTATCCAGCACCAGACCATTTTTTTCCAGCACCAAACCCACATATTTCAGATTAACGGCGTCAACGGGCATGAGTTGCGAACCGGTGACAAAACCCCCGCTGGAGCCATTGTCAGCGATGGTGTCCTGGATTTTTATCTTCCAGTCCGCGACGCGGCTGTCAATGATTTCAAAAGAAGGCACAACGGCCGCCGTCGCGCGAAGCACATCCGCGGATGTGACGCCGGGGCCAATTACGTCTTCGGCCATCACGAAGGCCAGTTCCGCCTCAATCTTGGGCTGAAGAAATCTGGATATGGGCACGGGCATATGTTCCCTGAACGCCATGTCCGCGAATAAATGGCCGAAATCCGGCTCTGAAACATTGAGCATTTCCTGCATGGCCTTGGAGGTCAAACCCACCTTCTTACCCGCTATTTTGCCGCCAGAAGCCACTTTGACTTTCACTCCGGCCAGTTGCACGCTGTAGGCGTTCGCAATGGTCATATCCGGAAATTTTTCGGTCAGAGGCTCAACCGGTTTCGCGTTTTTTTCCGCATCAGCGAGGATGTCGGCCAGCATCTGAATTTTATTCGCATCCATGATCTGCTCCTTTACGTAAATTGGTTTGGTGGACAAGCCCCTATGACTATGCAGCCGCCACACGCATGGCCATGATTATCCGTGACGTTTGCAGTACGCAGTTTTTCGCGCAAACAGCCAGCCAGCGCGTCGGCCAGATGCTCCTTGCCCAGCCTGTCCTTGATGCCCTGAAGCAATACCGGGGCTACGTGGCGCACCTCATCGTTGGGGCCGGGCAGAGCAATGAGCAGGCAGGCGTCCTTTTCGCCAACTGCTATGCGAATGCCGTCCTTGACGTGACGCCCTTCCCCCTTGGCGAACTGAACGAGATAGGGTGTGGCGGCCTGGGGATCAAGACGCTTGATGGCTTCAACGCTGAAATCCTTGTCCTCGGCGCCAACTCCTCCGGTGGTAATTACGGCGCCACATGCCGCAGCAGCGTCGGTCAGGGCTTCGACCATGACATCGCAGTTGTCGGGCAGGGCTTCACCGGCTTGTGCGATGAATCCAGCCTCACCAAACAGCTTCACCAGGTACGGGGTGTTCGTATCTTCAATTTGCCGTTCGACAAGTTCAAATCCCGTCGGGAAAATACATACCCTGCCCTGTTTGCTGGATCGAAGCGATGCGTTTATGTGTCTGACTCTCGTCAGAATTTGCGGAACCTTGTCTTCCTCAATGGCTATCATTCCCAGTATGCCTTGTGAGTGTACACCTGCCTCCGGCCCGAGGGTGACGCCGGGCAGCATGCCCAGTTCCCGGAGCAATTTTTTTTCCCTGCCGAAAATCTGATCCGCGCGAATGGCTGAAATAAGAATATCCAGCGCAATTTGGCCGGGCCGCACGTCGATGACCAGCACCTTGTCGGAAGGAAGTGAAAGACATGCGGCGACACTCGTCGCGATGTCCGTCAGATTCGCTTCGTTCAGAGTGACTCCGTCAATACGCAGTTCCGTCTTCTGAAACAGATTCAGTTCAAGGCCATCTGTTGATTCCGTAACAGCAGGGCGGAACGCGACATCCAGCGTGCAGTCCGCAAGGGGCGCGTCCACAATGGCGGCTCCAATATCAATAAGGTCAACATCGTGTTTACACAGTTCGGGTATATGGTCATGAGTGATATCCCCGGCAAAAGCGATGGAAACCTGACCGCGCTTCCCATACTCACGCGCGAGGCCGGCCACCATATCCAGATCCTCCACGGCGCCGGTATCAACCATCAGTATCTCCGCACCCCTTTCAAGGGCGGCGCGGGCTTCGACCTCAAGGGGCTCTATGAATCCCCGCAGTTGGATGACCCGCGTAAATCCCCGCATGTGGGTCACTCCGTCAAGCGTTGCCGCTATCGAGCCAAACATGCGCACGTAATTTTTATCGAGATAGATGAACGGTCCTTCGGTCATGCGTCCCATGCCGCCGCCAACATGAATGGCGCGGCGTACCTGTCCCTTGATTGTATCGGGCATTTTCTTGGCCGCGCCGGAAACTATACGTACTCGGCCATCGGAATGGGCCTTCGCAAGATTTGCGGCTCGGGCAGCCGCCCTTGCTATGCCCGTGGTCTTGGCGATGCAACCGATGGCTACATCTTCGGCCATGGCGACGGCTTTGGCAGAGCCGGCAAAAACCAGCACCGGCTCCAACGCGTTCGCCACATCCCCGTCACACAAGGCATGAAGTATCGTACATTTTAAGGTTGAAAGCATATCACAGGCGTATTCCACGCCGCAGATGACTCCGCCGTCGCGCATGCGCAGGGATGCGATGAATTCCTGCCCTTCAAGAGTCTGAAAAATGCTGTCTCTGAGATCTGCTGTCACTGCCGTCCTCGCAATACCGTCAGCCAAGGGCCGTCATGGGATCAATGCCGCGCTGTCGCAGCCACTTGGGCAGCAGTTCGCCGTCAACACGGCTGCTTACCTCCGGCGCTCTTTCCCGCAACAGCCCTGCCAGCGGCGCGCTCACGTTAATACCGCCCACTGCGCCGTCAAAAATGATGATCTTGTCCGTGCCGGAAACAGCACGCGCAAAGCGCACGGCACTATCAAGATTTTTGGAAATCATGGCATGCGCCATGTATTCCACATTTTGCGAGTCGCGCTCCATGACCGCCGCCTGTTCCTCGCCGACCACCAGAGTCGGTATCTGCTCGCTGAAGAAGGCGCTGGGGTAGCCGCCCCAGGCGTAGTTGTGCACACACATCTTGATGGATGGGTTGACTGGAGGGATTGACTCAAGGAGGGGGCCGTTCTTGCCGTAGAAGGCTTCGGTGTACCAAGTATATGCCGGAAGCGCCATATCCAGATCGAAAAGGTCTGTATTGGCGCCTACGAAGTTTGCATAGATGACTCCTGCGGCGAACACATAGGGCACAGGGCAGGGGAAATCAAGCACCGCGATGCACTCATCCACTTCGCCGAGCAGGGTCATGATCTTGCCGTAGTACCGACATCCGGCAATTGTGAGGCGATCGTTCAGCGCATACAGATCATTGTCCGCATCAACGCCGATGACCCCGGCGGGCGACATGCCCAGAAAAGCGGAGAAAGCGAATTTCGACTGCACAAAATCGGAAGCGAAAATTGCTCTGGCCGTAAAGTTGGCTCCGCGGGGGCCCAAGTTCTGGTGATAAGTGGAACGCGTTTCTATGCGGGCATAAGACATGCCAAAGGGTTTAACGGCCCTGTCAACCTGACGGTGAAAATGCACTTCACGCACATCGCTGTTGTGGGCGTGCACGATCCAATCCGCGTCATACACAGACTTGATGCCGTAAAGGGTACCTATTTCCGTCTTAATGGGAATGCCCTCGTCAATGGGAGCCACGCCCTTGGCCTTGCCCTTGCCGAAATACTCATCCAGGCCGAATGATTTGATGTATTCTTCAGTCTCGCGGAATCGAAGCCCGACACCGGCGCGGAGGCGAATATTTCCGCAGCCCGTGCGGTCTTCAATTTCATCGCGGACGGCTTTCAGCATTTCCGCGTACGACGCGCCGCCAAGCAGTGTAAAACCGTGATGAGAGGCGCAAATATTCACGGACTGCTCCGGCCTGATCATGTCCATAGTCACATTTTTTAGCGCCCTTAATGTATGTTTGCGAATAACGGAGACATCTTCAACTCCAGGATAGATAACGTCCGGAGAATCAGGATACAACTCCGTGAGCATAACGGAAGTCACGTCCGGCAATTCCGCGGCGCGTTTGGTGACGTATCCGGGAGCAACACCATATTGAGATACGCGCGGCAATGCGGGCATAATGGGGGGATTTGACATAACTTACCGCCTCTCCGACTTCACGACTTCAGCGAACAGCGCGAGGTCGTTGTCAAAATAAAACCCACGGTGGTTGTACTTCGACTTCACTTCCTGAGAGATTTCCCGCAGAACAGGCGTTCTCCCATACCACTGCCACCCCCCCTCGGGAGGCGTGGGCCTTATTCCCGCTGCTTCCAGCATG
>JAITGC010000089.1 GCA_031280915.1 Desulfovibrio sp.
ATACCCATATTTTCAGCGCTGGAATAGGCCAATGCGCGTTTGACATCAGCCTGCACAAGCCCCAGTAGAATGCCGACGACAGCGGAAAAAGCCCCCGCCGCCATGAGCGCGTAAGCCCACCACTCCTCCGGAGGCCCAATCAAAAGAATAATACGCGCTATGCCGTACAGACCGACGTTGAGCGTGGCCCCGGAAAGCAGTACCGCCACATGACCCGGCGCCGAAGTATGGGCTTCCGGCATCCAGACGTGCAGGGGCGCGAGGCCGGCCTTCAGGCCAAAACCCGCCAGAGCCAGCGCAAAATAAAAACCCGCGTGACGCCATTGCCCATGCGTGGCAAAAAGAGCGAAATCCGTTCCTCCGGCTTCAACACCCATGCCGGCAAAAAGCAGCAGCAAAGGCAAAGCCCCCAGATGGGCCGCGACAATATAAATCCACAGGGCGGTTCGTTCGCCGGAATCCCTGTCAAGGGGACTGATGAGAAAGAAAGGCATGAGAGACATGATCTCCCAGGAAAGGAGAAACAGCACGGCATCCGAGGCGGTCAGCGTCAAAACCATGCCCACTATGAACAGACAGAAGAAACAACAGTGTCTGCCCGCGCCGAGACGGCTTCCCCCTTCTTCGCCAAGTTTTTTCAGACGGCCGGGCAACAGCATTCCACTGATGACGGCAAGCAGGAAAACGGGAAGCAAAAAAAAGGCGGAAAGACGATCCGCATAAAAAAGACATGCCCCAAGCGGCAGTGGGAGAGGAAAAACGGCCTTGAGCATTGCCCCCGACAGAAGCAGGTACAGAGAGAGCGCGAAGCCGGCAATTCCGGCTGTTACAGACGCCGCGCAAGCCATCGTGGCAGCGGCGCGCCCAGCGACCAGCGAAACGGCCGCCCCGCCGAGAAGCAGGGCAAGCGCCGCGTAAAACAGACAGGATGCCAGCATTCCTTTATCTCCCGAAGAGAAAATGCGCGACAAAGCCGCCGCACGAGGCTTATACCAAAGCCACGGAATAGACAAGAATTTTCTTGCCGTCCCTTGCCTGCAAAAACAGAAAATTCAGATAATGCTGAACAGCTCCGAGCGGATTTTTTAAAAATCCGCGCCGCGGAATGCTCGCAAGGCAAACTTTCTTCGCCGTCAAGCACGCATTTCAAAACAAAAATGTTTCAAAGTGCAGACGCTCTCAATGGAGCGGTAGCGGTCAAGGAGTACTCGTAATTAAGCCGCGAAAATCCTCGACAGAGTGGAATTTACTTGCCTGATAAAGCTTGATTTCAAAAGCAATACGCTATAGGTTTCATAACTATAAAGTCGGGTAATGCAAATTCGGAATTCAACCGAATAGACGCCATGACCGCCGGCATAGTTTCAACTATAAGCCCTTGGCGGACTTTACAGCCCAATGCCCGTTCCGAGTTTTGTGCGGCGGCTCAGAGCAGCGCGGAAGCGCTGAAAGGCATTAAGAAATCATGAAGACTTTTGCGCGGCCTCTCGTCCCGAAAAAGAAAGAAATTGAAGTAATAACCGATACTCTGCGCTGTCTTCTTTCGGGCAAGGCGGATGAAGCCACAATGCGGCTGTCCCCCCAGCCCAGCGAAACCCAGCAGCTCTTGTTGCGGCTGTGCCGCATGTACAGCGAACTGAACCGCTTCGCGAACGAGATCGCCTCAGGCAATTTTTCCGCGGAGACGCCGCCGAGAGACAATTTTCTGGCCATGAGCCTGAAAAACCTGCAAGCGAGATTCAAACACGTCACATGGCAAATGGAACAGGTGAGGCGGGGGGATTACAGTCAGAAAATAGACTACCTCGGCGAATTCGCCCAGGCGTTCAATCAAATGACGCAGCAGATCAAACGGCGCCATGAGGAACTGGAATATCTCGCCAGCCACGACAGCGTCACAGGGCTGCTGAACCGCAAATTTTTCATGCGCTGGATTTACAACGCCGTGGCCAAAAAACCGGACAAGGCGGGAATACTCCTGTGCTGCGGACTGGACAACCTGAAATACATCAACAATATCTTCGGACGCGACGTGGGGGACAAATACATACAGGCGGCCGCCAATATATACCGCATGTTTGAAATTGTTGACGGCACTGCTGCCCGTCTGGCCGGCGACGAATTCGGACTGTATGTCCACGGCTTTGACAAGCCGGACAAGGCCGTCAAATTCGTATGCGATTTTATGGAGGATCAGCTTAAAAAACAGGCCGTCACCATAGACGGGATCAACCACAAACTCCGTTTCTCCATCGGTTATGCGCTGTATCCCGATGATGCCAGTTCCATTGACGATCTTCTCAGATACGCAAGCCACACTCTGTACGAGGTCAAAAAAAACCATAGGGGTTCTGTCGCCCGCTTTGACCATACGACGTATTCCAACGCCTCAGGAATATTCTGCAAATTGACGGAGTTGGAATCACTGCTGGATGAAGGGGGGATTCACTTTGTTTTTCAGCCTATTATAAATATGGCTGATGGCTCCGTTTTCGCCTACGAAGCTCTCATGCGTTCCCAAAGGCCGAACCTGGAATCCCCCCTCGACATTCTGGATACGGCCGCAACCCAGGCCAAACTCTATCCTCTGGAAAAATTGACCTTTGAAGTCATTTTCGGCTGGATATACGACAATTGCGAATTATTGCAGGAGAAAAAAATCTTCTTCAATATCATCTCGGACACTTTTCTAAATGAGCGGGCGCTGACTCACATCCATCCCGATTATGCGAAAATCACGCCGTATCTTGTCTTTGAAATTCTGGAAAGTTCGACGACAAAGCAGAATTTTATCAAAAATGTGGAGGTATTCCGCAAGCGATTTAACTGCATGATCGCCATTGATGATTACGGTACAGGATATTCAACCCCATCCCGTCTGCTGGATTTGAACGCGGACATCGTCAAAATAGACCGCTTTTTTATACAAGACATTCACCTCAATCCCGATAAACAAAACATTCTGCAAAATATTATTGCGCTCTGCCGCCTGAAAAATATAAAAACGCTGGCGGAAGGTGTTGAGCAGCCGGAAGAATTGGGAATATGCGCGAAGATGGGCATAAATTACGCCCAAGGCTACTATTTTGCCGACCCCGATGCCGTGCGGCCTTATCAAAACGCCAATTACAGCGACCTTCTGGTCTCGGCCATCGCCTGAATCAACAAAATATTGCCGGGAAACAGCTTTTTCGCATCAAGGCTGTTTTGGCAGATACTGCTTGCGCCATTCATCAAGAAAAAGCAGCGACGTTTCCAATTCGCTCAACGCGCCGCTTTGCTGACGCAGGCGGGCGATGACATCGTCAAAGGCGGCATGAGGCCCCAAGCCGAGTTTATGGGAGAGCTGTTCAAGTTCTCCTTGAAGTTCCGGCTCGACATCCGGTGAAGAAACATCGGCCGCCCCGCTTTCCGGCCAGTTTCCCCCAGTTTTGACAATACAATCCAGCAGACGCGACATTCTGTGGGCATATGTGTGCTCTTGCAAGACGCGGGTACGGGCCTTGACGGTATACGCTTCCCGTTCTTCCGGCCTTGCGGAAAAATAATCGATTTTGGCGTACAGTTCCTCCACGGATGTGAAGGTCGCCAGTTCATCCGCCCCAAAAAGTTCTCCAAGCAACGAACGTTCATCCACCAGTTGAAAAGCTCCCATTGCCGCCAGTTCAAAGGTGCGCGGGTTAACAAAATCGCCGTGGCTGACGATGTCCTTTGTTTGCAGACTGGAATGCAGATTGATATTGATTTTTGAAGCATTGTAGATTTTAACGCTTTCCTCCTCGCTGATGCGCGCCCCTTGGCGCTGAACGTTGGCCGCCAGCAGATTTTCCCCTTCCCAGTCGGAACCCCAGATTTTAAAATTTTTGCCGGCGAGATGCCGGAAAGCCAGCCGTCTGTTAGGGTACCCCGCTCCGAGAAAAGCTATATCCGCGCAGTATTCCTGTTTTTCCTGGGGCGTCAAGGCGATGGGCTTATGGAAATCCGGCAGAGCCGCCAGGGGGAGATAAAGCGCGCCGCGCTGCCCCATGCGGGCCAGTTCGTCGATAAAGGGAGCTTTCTGGATGACGGCAAAAACATCATAGAACGGCGCATACAGCCGCCAGTAGTCAAAAATGCGATAATCTTCGACAAACCACATGGCTGTGCGTATTCCGGCGCGGCGCAGCCGCTCCAGAAGGGCACGGCTTACAGGAGCCTGAGCCAGAGCCAGCACAAGGTGCGGCTCCATCGCTTCTGCATGGGCCCATATTGCCTGCGAAACAAGGCGCAGGAAAGAATTTTCAAGCTGTTTTTCAGCCGCGGCCGGCAAAGCGAGCCGCCGCAGACCTGTAAAAGCCGGATACATGAACGGCGCGTCAAATATCCTGACGCTGTGCCCCATGCCCCGCAAAGCTTCGGCGCAATAGCGGCCGACAGGCAACGAGCCGCCGTACATGGGCAATACGACCAAAATACGCAACAAATCTTGCGTCATCAGCAATACCTCTCTGGCGGCAGCATCCAGTCCGCATCCTGATAAAGCCAGGCGAGCATTTCAGAGGAAGGAACGTTCGGGATGCCGCCCTGCGGACAAGCGGTTAAGGGAAGGGGCGACAGTCCGCCCAGATGACGGCGTAAAAAACCACGCTGCCGGGCATACCCATCCTCCCCCGCGCATAGTTGAAAATGCGCGCCGAAGCCGTCCAGGCCGCTTTTCCAAAATTGCAGGTCTTTGGGAAAGGGTTTTTCGTCATATGCTTTTCCTTCCACAAACGAGGCGAGAAAAGACAAAAATTTTCTGGATCGCAGGGCCGTCAGGCAGACGAGATCCGCGCGGCACGGGGTGGATTCGAGACACGGAGCGCAGCGGCAGGCCGCCTGAAAAACATGATGTCCCTGCCCGTAAGGACCCGTTTCATGGCAAAGGGCCGAGGAAAGAAAGAACGCCAGCACCGGCACGCCGAGGTGTGCGCCCAGATGCATTGTTCCCGTATCCGGCGTAAGGAGCATGTCCAGACCTTCCAGGGCTTCAATAAGTCCGGCCCAGTCGGTTTTTCCGCACAAATCCTCCGTGCGCTCCAGCATTTTTGGAGAAAGAAGGCGCATGAGCTTGCGCGCCGTTGGCTGTTCGGTTTTTGTGCCGAACAGCCGGATACGCGGGCCATCCAGGGCATGAAAAATGCAACGCACGATTTCCGCCAGCAGGGGCACGGGCAGCGAACGCCGAGCTTCCCTGCCCGCCAGCGCAACGCCCAACCCCCGTCCCCCCGGCGTCGGGCAGGGATTTACCTTGTCCGCAGGAAGCGGTTCGGCGGCAAAATACGCCCAGAAATCTTCTAAATTGAGCGGCGTCAGGGGCCGCTTTTCGCTCAAACGAAAGGCCGTTCTCACCCAAGGGGAGCGCAGCACGCCGCTTGCCGACGGGCGGCAGCCGATAACGCGCTCAGGTTCAAAATGACGACACAGAGCGGCTGTGAGAGGCGAAAAATTGCAGTTGTACACTGCCTGAAAATTCAACCCTCGCCACAAGGCAAGACACTTTCTGTTTTCCTCCAATGCCCGCCAATTTGGCCTGCCATGGAGATTAAGGCCGTGCGGCTCGATTCCGGGGTATATGAGCCGCGCCAGCGGCAGGAGACTTTTGTCAACGGCCAGATGGGTCTCCCCCCGGTTTTTTAGTGTCAAAAGGAGGCGTTTGCTCTGCACAAGATCGCCGAAACGGGCGCCTTGTAAAACAAGAACGGGCATCATGCGGAAGTAATATCCTGCATTCATCCGCAGAGCAAGCTTCTCCGCCGGCCCGCAGTGACCCACTTTTAAATTTTCAGGAGGTGGTTCAGTTTGCAGTCAACCAGGAAAAGCGAATTTTTCAGAACAATTTCACTTTGAAATTGCTCTGGCAGCGAAGCGGGAGCGCACGGCGCGACCCGCGCGCAGGCGAGGGACGAAACGAGGCTTTCGTCCGGTAAACCTAAGTACGCCAAGGGCTGCGAAATGGCGACAAAATTTACTTTTGCTGTTCTGACGCCGGGCCACGATAAATTGAGCTGCTGCCCGCCGCCGGAGACGGTGTTTGCTTTTGGTGAGGACGCGGCCCCTTGCCTGGCGACGCCGAAAGGATTATATCGCCCATATCGTGACCAGAAAACCGATAAGACCATTTTTCTTCCCAGAGCTTGATCCGGAGAGCTTTCTACCACCTGAAAAGCATTTATCTCAATTTCGGCAGGCTCTGCTCGACTGGTTTGCCCTCCACAAACGCGACCTGCCCTGGCGCACGAATTATACCCCCTATGAAGTCTGGATTTCCGAAATCATGCTCCAGCAGACGCAAATGGAGCGCGGTACGCAATACTTCAAGCAATGGATGAAGCATTTCCCCGATATCCGGACCCTTGCCGCCGCCTCTGAAGACGAGGTTCTGCGACTGTGGGAAGGTCTCGGCTATTATTCTCGGGCGCGCCACATTCTGGCCGCCGCGCGGATTATCGTGCAAAAACACGAGGGGATATTTCCTTCCGATCCGGCGCATATACGAGATCTGCCCGGCGTTGGCCCCTATACCGCCGGCGCTGTGGCCAGCATCGCTTTCGGCGCGAACATTCCCTGCATTGACGCCAATGTGGAACGCGTACTTTCCCGCATTTTCGATATTGACACGCCCGTCAAACGGAAACCCGCCGCCTCGGAAATCCGCCGCTTGGCCCTGAAACTTGTGCCGGAAGGCCAGGCACGGGAACATAATCAGGCCATAATGGAACTGGGGGCGCTCATCTGCGGCAAAAAGCCCCATTGCGGACGCTGCCCGGTGGCGACCTTCTGCATCAGCCGAAAGGCGGGTATTGCGGACAAACGCCCTGTAGTCGAAAAAAAAACGCCCATCGTGCCCATTGTCATGGCTACGGGCGTATTGTGGCATCAGGGCGGAATTTTTCTTCAGAAACGGCTTTCTGAAGGCGTCTGGGGCAACTTATGGGAATTTCCCGGGGGCAGGGTTGAAGCCGGTGAGCAGCCGACTGAGGCCGTGACGCGAGAATTTATGGAGGAAACCGGCTTCGCCGTGACGCATGTCCGCAAATACGGAATTCTCAAGCACAGCTATACAATATACAGAATCACCATGCATTGTTTTCAACTGGAGCTGACCGGGCTTCATGGGCAAGCTCCACCGCCCCCACCACGTCTCACGGCCGCCAGCGCCTGGCTGTGGGCCGGGCGGGAAGAAATCGCAAAACTGCCCATGTCGGGTCCGCATCGCAGATTGGCGGATATGCTCTTTGACAGAGATATATAGGATTTCGACTTTTATCTGGACATTTTTGCGTAACTAGCATAAAAAATAAATATCTCAGTATTTCATTTCATGCCAAAAGGCGGCCTCTTCCCATTGCGCCGATGGCAGCGGACATGTGCGCGTGGCGGTGGCAATATGTTCACAGTAAACGAGTTCGTGGTTTATCCGGCGCAAGGCGTCGGCATAATCGAACGAATCGACCAACAGGAAATCGGCGGCGTTTTGTGCGCCTTCTATGTGGTCAAAATCTGCTCCAATGGCGTCACGCTGATGGTACCAGTCAGCAATGCCGGTAAAGTGGGTCTGCGTTCTCTTGTCTCTCGCTCCGAGGCCGAGTTGATCCGGCGAAGTCTGCACAACGACACGGACAAAACCGTTTTCACGGGACAGAATTGGAACCGCCGTTTCCGCGAATATTCCGACAAGCTGAAAAATCCGGATCTTCACATTGTTGCCGAAGTGCTGCGAGAGCTTCTGCTCATCGGCAAAAACAAGGAACTTTCCTTTGGCGAGCGCCGTTTGCTGGAGTCGGCCATGAATCTGGTCACAGGGGAACTGGCCGAAGCGCTGAATGTATCAAAAGAGGCGTTGCGCGGTGAGTTGCTGGACATATACGCCCAGTGCTGCCATCAGCCCACCCCCTGTACGAATGCCCCGACGGAGGCCAGAGAGACCGTCGCCGTGCCAGGATAGAGCAATGTCCTCTTTGGCAACAGCCCGCCACGAAAGCGTAGGCGGGATTCATTCCCGCCGTAAAGCGCCGGAGTGAGCGTGCCTTTACAAATCCCGCCAAAGGCGGGTTTGTCATCAATCTGAGAGCCATTTCACTTTGAAATTGCTCTGAAATTTTGAAGTAAGTCACCAGCAAATTTTTTCCTGTTCCGCATTTTTTTCTTGCCATCCTCGCAAAGATGCGGTAGTCGCTTCAACACACGTCACCTTGTTCCCTGAACCATTTATTCACTGCTGTACGTTCAGCGCCGCCCCAACGGTTCTGGCCCGTTACCGTTAACCACATTGGACTATTATGCGAAAAAAGAAAAACACGCCGGCTTTGTTGACAGACAGCGTCCTGAGCCTGACGGACCTCAAGACGCGCTCCATGCAGGAATTGATGGAACTTGCGGAACAGTTCGAAATTGAAAACGCAAGTTCCATGCGCAAGCAGGAACTTATTTTCGCGTTGCTTTCCACCTGTGCCTCCCAAAACGGCGCCATTTACGGTGACGGCGTCCTGGAAATTCTCCCGGACGGTTTCGGTTTTCTGCGTTCGCCTTTGTGCAGTTACATGCCGGGGCCTGACGATATTTACGTCTCCCCTTCCCAGATAAGGCGTTTTTCCCTGCGCAAGGGGGATATTGTCTCAGGCCAGATACGGCCCCCCAAAGAAGGCGAGCGCTATTTCGCCCTGCTCAAAGTTACGGAAATCAGCTTTGAACCGCCGGAACAAGCAAAAAATGTGGTTCTTTTCGACAATCTGACCCCGATTTATCCGGACCAGCAGCTCATTATGGAAAACGGAGACAAAAATCTTTCCAACCGCGTTATCGACATTCTGGCTCCCATCGGCTGCGGCCAGCGCGGTCTGATCGTGGCCCCGCCCCGCACGGGCAAAACCGTTCTACTGCAATCCCTTGCCAATGCCATCAACGCCAATAACCCCGATGTCTATCTGATAGTGCTGCTCATAGACGAGCGCCCAGAAGAAGTGACGGACATGGAGCGCACTGTAAAAAAGGCGGAAGTCATCAGTTCAACCTTCGATGAGCCGCCACAACGCCATGTTCAGGTTTGTGAAATGGTTCTTGAGAAAGCCAAGCGCCTCGTAGAACGCAAACAGGATGTGGTGATCCTGCTGGATTCCATCACCCGCCTCGGCCGCGCCTATAACGCGGTAACCCCCTCATCGGGGCGCGTTCTCTCCGGAGGTCTGGACGCCAACGCCCTGCAGCGCCCCAAACGTTTTTTCGGCGCGGCTCGCAATATTGAGGAAGGGGGCAGCCTGACCATTATCGCCACCGCTCTGATAGACACCGGTTCCCGCATGGATGAAGTGATTTTTGAAGAATTCAAGGGAACCGGCAACATGGAGATATATCTGGATCGCCATCTTTCGGAAAAACGGGTCTTTCCGGCCATCGACATCAACCGCACCGGTACCCGCAAGGAAGACCTGCTTCTGCCGGAGGACATTCTCAACAGGGTCTGGATTTTGCGCAAGATCCTCGCGCCCATGTCTTCCATTGACAGTATGGAATTTCTGCTTGATAAGATGCGCGGCACAAAATCCAACAAGGATTTCATGGGCGCCATGGGCAAATGAAAAACCCGGCCGGAAGGGCGCGGCCGGGTACAAAATCGACTCCGTCAAACTCTAAAGAAGCTTTCGCACGGCATCAAGTACCTCATCGTAATCCGGTTCATTGGTTATTTCCGGCACAATCCGGCTGTAGGCCAGCGTTCCATCCGGGGAGACGACAAAAACCGCCCTGGCCAGAAGGCGGAGTTCTTTTATGAGTACGCCGTAGTTTCTTCCGAAACTCGTCTCCTTGTGGTCGGACAAGGTTTCCACCGCCGTAATGCCGGTCGCGCCGCACCAGCGTACCTGAGCGAAGGGCAGATCGCAGCTTGCCGCCACAATACGCACCTTGTCGGAAAGGCCGGCCGCTTCTTTATTGAAACGGCGTACCTCGGTGTCGCAAACCGGCGTGTCCAGCGAGGGCACACTGAGAAGAACAAGAATTTTGCCGAGATAATCCTTGAGAGTGCGTTTGGTCAAATTTGTGGCGAGCAGTTCAAAATCGGGGGCCTTGGCGCCCCGGGCCGGCTGTTCGCCGTCCAGGCGAAGCGGAGAACCCTGGAAGGTGACTGTATCCATAGCTGTCTACTCCTGTTTTACGGTGTCAGCCAATGTTTCTTCCATCGTCCGCCATCGGACGATGGTTGTCAAGCCGGGAAAAATTTCTTATATTTGTAAACTATGTTAAAATTAAATTCACTACATCGGGGTCAAGGTCAAGATGCTTGAGTACATACGCTCCAACGCGCAGTCTTTCGGAATCAAACTGGCATTCGGGCTTATTATTCTTGTTTTTGTGTTCTGGGGCGTCGGCAGTTTCACGGAACGCGGCTCCGGCGGAGCCGTGGCTTCCGTCAACGGCGAAATTATACTGATTCAGCACTTTGAACAGGCCTACCAAAAGGCCGAAGATTCTCTGCTGCGCGACTCCCCCGGTATCACACGCGATGAACTGAAGAGCGGAGGCCTCGGCCTGCAAGTGCTTCAGGATTTGGCCCTTGACATTCTTCTCAAACAGGAAGCCGACAAACACGGAATAAGCGTATCTCCCCTGGAATTGCGCCAGGCTGTCGGCCAAATCAAAACATTTCAGGACGAACGGGGCCATTTTAACGCTGAAACTTACAAGCGTGTGCTGGCCGCCCAGCGCACAAGCCCGGCCCAGTATGAACAGTCTCTGGGCGCCGCCCTGCTGCGCGACAAATTTCACGCCATGATTGCCTCTTCAGCCTGGATAGCGCCGGATGAGGCGAAAAATCAGTATGATTTCATGCGGCAGACGCGGCGGGTTGAGTATATTTTTCTGCCGACCGGGAAAATGCCCGCCACGCCTCCCGCCGAGGCGGAGTTGCGAGAATACTACGAGGCGCACAAAGAGGACTTTACACTCCCTTCCAAAATCTCCATTGAGTATGTGCCCGTGAAGCCGGAGGCGACGCTCAAACCCGCGGATCAAAACAAGCCGGAAGCCCGGCAGGAAAACACGGACAAGCTCCACGAGATCCTTGACGCCCTGCTGGAGGCCAATATTCTCAACAAAAATCTTGTTGAAAGCGCGGCCCCCTTTGGCCTGACCGCGCAAAAAACTCCCCTGTGGACGCAGACCGACATTGAAAAAGGGCTTGGCCTCGCCCCTGATAAGGCGGCCCTTCTTTTCGCGGCCGGAGCCGGCCAGCCCATCGACGCCGTTCTTGAAGCGCAGGACGCCTTTCTCATAGCGCGCGTACTTGAAATAACGCCCAAATCCCTTGCAACGCTCAATGACGTCAAAAACGCCGTCACCGCGCGCATTAACACGGAAAAAGCCCTGGAGGCCGTCAAAGAACAGGCCGCCTCGTTACTCAAGGAACTCAATACTGCCCCCCTGACGGATGCGCGAAAGGCGAAACTTGGCGTCAAAAACGCCTCCCTGCAGCGCATGGGCAATCTGGAGGATTTTGAGCCGAATTCGGCCATTGATGAGGCGATTTTCGCCTCCGCCCCACAGACATGGCTCCCGACGGTCTTTATTGCCACCAATAAAACCGAGGGCGTCGGCGCTCTGCTGTGCCGCGCCACGGCCGTGCAAAATCCCGACACCCAGGAATGGCTCGGCCTGCAGACTTTGATGGAAAATATCACCACGCGGGAACGGGTGGAGGGTCTCTTCCAAACATTCATGCTCAATCTTTTCGCCAAAGCGAAAATAGAAATTCTCAACCGGAACATCGTCGAACGCAAGGAATTGTAGCCGATGCCCAGGGAAAAAACGCCGGCGGCGCGGCTAGCCGGCAATCCGGCTGACAATGACAATTCAGGAGAAATCCCATGTGCGGCATAATTGGATATGCGGGGTGCAGGCCGGCAGTGCCTGTGGTCATTGAGGGATTGCACCGTCTGGAATACCGCGGCTACGACTCCGCCGGAGTGGCCTTCGCGCAAAATAAATACCTGCGCGTCATACGGGCCAAAGGAAAATTAAGCGCCCTTGAGGAAAAACTCGCAACCGAGCAGATAACCACAGCCACCTGCGCCATGGGGCATACCCGCTGGGCCACGCACGGCGTACCCGCTGAACGCAACGCGCACCCGCATTCCTCAAACGACGGCGCGTTGGCCATTGTCCATAACGGCATTATTGAAAATTTTCAGGAACTTAAAACGGAACTCACGGCAAAGGGGCATGTTTTTCACTCTGAAACCGACACTGAGGTTCTTGTCAATCTGATCGCCGAATGCCGCAAGCGCGAGCCGGATCTGCTGTACGCCTTTGCGGCGGCCTTGCGCCTGGCCCACGGCGCGTATGCCGTCTGCCTGATGGAACGCGGCGCGCCGGATACTTTTTACGCGGCGCGCATGTCCGCTCCTCTTATTTTCGGCATCGGCGCCGGCGAAAATTTCGCGGCATCGGATATTCCCGCCTTTCTCCCCTATACCCGCAAGGTTATCTTTCTGGACGACGGCGATATTGTTCAGGCTTCGGCCAAGAATTACCGGATACTCCGCCTGGAAAACCTGCAACCCGCCGCGCACGAGCCGCAAAAGATATTGTGGGATATGCAGGCGGCGCAGAAAAACGGCTACAGGCATTTCATGCTCAAGGAAATTTTCGAGCAGCCCCGGGTCATAGCCGACGCCATGGCGGGCCGCGTCAGCCCGCAAGGAGACGCCGTGCTTCTGCCGGAACTGGACGATCTGCCCGTTCCGGCCCGGTTGCACATTGTAGCCTGCGGAACTTCCTGGCACGCGGCCCTGTGGGGGCGGCACCTGCTGGAATCCTGGGCACACATCCCCGTACAAACGGAAATCGCCTCGGAATTCCGTTACCGGGACAACCTCCCCCTCGGCAAGGGAGACATGGCGCTCGTCATAAGCCAGAGCGGCGAAACGGCGGACACACTTGCCGCCCTGCGCATGGCCAAAAAACAGGGGGCGGCGGCCATTGGCCTGTGCAACGTCATCGGTTCCTCCATCGCCCGTGAGGCGTCCACCGTTCTCTACACGCAGGCCGGGCCGGAAATCAGCGTGGCATCCACAAAGGCCATGTGCAGCCAGATGCTTATGCTGGCCCTCATGGCCCTCTACTGGCAGGCGAAACAAGACCGCCCGACGGACGCGGCGCGGCGCAAGGGATGGCTGGATATACTTGCCTCTCTGCCCGCCATGCTGGAAGAGGCTCTGCCGGCAATGCACGAAACGGCGAGGCGGCTTTCCAGGAAATACGCCCAGGCGCGAAATTTTTTCTATCTCGGGCGAGGGCACTGCTTTGCCCTGGCCCTGGAAGGAGCCTTGAAACTGAAGGAGCTTTCCTATATTCATGCGGAGGGTTACGCCGCCGGAGAAATGAAGCACGGCCCCATAGCCCTCATCGACCCGGCATTCCCCACCTTTGCCGTTGCCCTCGACGACCCGCTTTTCCCCAAGACAAAATCCAATATTGAGGAAGTGCAGGCGCGTCAGGGCAAAGTGATTGCCCTGACCAACGAAGGGACGGGCCTGTCGGCCGATGACGTCTGGACAGTGCCTCATCTGCCGCCGCCGCTGGCCGGTTTTATGGTTTTACCGGCTCTGCAGCTTTTCAGCTATGAAATGGCCGATTATCTGGGCAAGGATGTTGACCAGCCGCGTAATCTCGCCAAGAGCGTCACTGTGGAATGAGACTTTGCGATGCTGCCCCATGCGGCCGGCGTCGTCGTATGACCGACGCGCGTAATCTCTTTTATTTTTCTTAAAACGAGGAAGACCATGACCCGCAAAGACCGTACAGAAGGCATTTACAGCCGCCGCGAAGTGTATGACGAAAGTGAACGCCGCCAATACTGCCTTATACAGATTAAAGAACTGCTTTCCTATGCCTACCGCTATTCGGAAGACGTTAAAAAGCGTTTTGACCGCGCCCAGTTCCATGTGGAGAAATTTAAAAGCCTTGCCGATATCAAGCACATCCCCATCCTCAAAAAAAAGGAACTCATCTTTCTCCAATCCATGGGGCCGCGTCTTGGAGGTCTTCTGACCAAGGACATTGGCGATCTCAGACGCATTTTTCTTTCGCCGGGGCCTATTTTCGACCCCGAAGACCGTGGGGAAGACTATTGGGGCTACACGGAAGCCCTGTATTCCGTCGGCTTCCGCCCCGGCGACGCCGTGCAGAATACCTTCAACTACCAGTTGACGCCGGCGGGCCTGATGTTTGAGGAACCCCTGCGCAATCTCGGTTGCGCCGTCGTGCCGGCTGGCCCTTCCGACGCGATGACACAACTGGATATTATGCAAAAACTGCGTATTTCCGGTTATATCGGCACACCGAGTTTTCTGATGCATCTGGCCCAGAAGGCGGAGGAAAAAGGGCTGAATCTGCGCAAAGATCTTTTCCTTGAGGTCGCCCTGGTGACCGGCGAACGCCTTTCTGAAAAAATGCGTTCGCAAATGGAAAAGAAATATGATCTGATTATGCGCCAGTGCTACGGAACAGCCGATGTCGGCTGCATAGGCTACGAGTGCTTTCACAGATCGGGACTGCACATGGCCAACCGCTGCTATGTGGAAATCTGCCACCCCGACACCGGCATTCCCCTCAAGGACGGCGAAGTCGGTGAAATAGTCGTGACGGCTTTCAACAAAACCTATCCCCTGATACGTCTGGCCACAGGCGATCTTTCCTATATTGACCGCAGCCCTTGCGGCTGTGGCCGCACAAGCCCCCGACTGGGCAGCATTGTGGGCCGTGTTGACACAACCGCCCGCATTATGGGCATGTTTGTGTACCCGCATCAGGTTGAACAGGTCATGAGCCGCTTTGAAGAAGTCAAACGCTGGCTTATAGAAGTGACCAATCCCGGCGGCATTGACGAAATGACGCTCTTTATCGAAAGCAGCGACTTCAAGCGGGAAGAGGAATTGCTGCACCAATTCCGCGAAAAAATCAAACTGCGCCCGAAGCTGAACATACTGCCGCCCGGCAGCCTGCCGCCGCAAATCCGCCCCATTGAGGACAAACGCCATTGGGATTAGAGCAATTTCACTTTGAAATTTCTCCGGCGGCGGCGCGTGAAACCCTGAATCCTCTGCTGGAGTCATCTGATGAGTGAAAAACGGAGACTGGAGGCGCTCACAGCCTATCTGAAAGAACGCCATGAACGCGTTATGGCCTTGGAAGCCGGGGCGGCGCGCGCTCTTGAAAAAGGCGATACGCAAGACTATATCAGCGCCATGCGCGCGAAAGCCGAGCTTTTGTCCAGGCTGAATGAGGATGCCAAGCCCCTGCTGGAGCCTTTTCCGGGCGAGGCGCGCTTCAGACTGGCTCTTTCCCTGGACGGCTTCGCTTCCGGCGCGAACACCGCATTGCGCCTGAATTCGGTTTTTTACATGTCCGCCCTGCTCTACCCGGATGACCACAAACAGGGCGAGATGGACAACCTGCTGGCGTTTATCGGCCGTCTTGAACGGGAAGGGGAAAATTTTTCCTGATTGCCTTTCGCCCTTGGAGCATTTTCACCGGAGTACCAGAGCAATTTCAACATGAAATTGCTCTGGCGGCAGGGGGAGGTAACCTGGCAGCGGCTCAGCGTTTCCGCAAGGTATGGTCAGCCGTACGCCCCGGATGGGGCTACGGCTGACCATACGCAAGCCGCCCGCGCGAATGCAAAGAGCAAAATTTGCTTTCGCCATTAAGCACCGCAGCACGTGTTGAAGTCAAAATGCCCTGACGTCATCGGCAATCCGGTTCTCGCGGTCTTTGAACCTGTGCTGGAGCATCAGCGGCAGAGCGGCCGGCTCGTCAGGATCATAGTCAAACATGACGGCCGTGCCGAAACAGGAAAAATACTTGCTGCCGTCGGGGTGAAAGGCCACGTTCTCATTGTAGCCGATGATGGCCTGCGCGCCCTTGCTCATGGCGCGGCCCGTCATGCCGAAAAAAGCTTCTTCCGAGTCAAAGCCCCGGCAGCAGACCAGGCCCAGTACCTTTACAATGCGCCGCCCCTTTATCTGGTGGGTTGTAACCACAGGAAAGCGGCCCGTCAGAAAAATTTCCCGCGCTTTGGTCATAATATCGGAATCCAGAGTTTTCTCAGCCTTGCGGGATTTTTTTTCACTGCCTCCCAAAAGAAAAAACATGACAAACCTCCATTCTCAGGGTTGGGACTTTCGACCCAAATCTATGCAAATGGTTTGCCAAAAACGTATTCACTTGTGATTAAAGGGAATTGGATATAATTTCCGCCGAACTGGGTCAGCCATTTGACGCTTCATCTTTCGTTCGCTGTCATGGCAAAATTGTTGTAAGCCGCGCGACCGGCGGAAATCGCCTCATTCATGCTCCGCCGCGTTACGGCGTCAAAATTTCCGGCAAGGCCCGAAGCAAGAACCTCCGCGAAACGCTCCACTTCTCTGAGAAAGACGCGGTATTGCCGCTCCAGGCCGGGAGAACCACGAAAAGGAGGTTTTCCGGCTTCATTCAGGACATGACCGAGTTCTTCGCCGAGCAGGCCAAGGGCCGTCTTGTCGGGTTGTTCCTCACCGAGCAGCGTCGCGCACCGCCGGCAGAGGAGAAAAATTTCCCGGGCCAGGGCTATCTGCCGCCTGAGAGGATGCCCGTGCAGAAGCGCATCCTCCGCCGGCGCGCTCAACTCTTCCGCCCGCTTTAAAAAATCGTCGCGCGCCACAAGAAAATTCCGATGAGCCGCGTCCAGCGTGGCGATAATTTCGTTTCCCCCGGCTCCGTCGTCAATAATGGAATTGTCTTTGACATATTTCTCCAGTTGCCGGTATTCTTTCAACACTTCCTCCAGGGCGCGGCCCATGTCCAGGATATAGCGCGCGAACTGCTCCCGCTCTTGTTCCGGAAAAACCTCCAAAGGCGGCTCAAGGCGTTTCGCGGCCGTATCCAGAGTTCCCCGGGCGATTCGGGGAATGGTCTTCAGACGCCAGCTTTGCAGATACTCGCGGGCCGCGACGCGGCATGTTTCCGGCAGAGTGTACGGCTCTTCGGCAAGGAGAGAATTCGCGAG
The DNA here is from genome assembly GCA_031280915.1 of Desulfovibrio sp. Classification (GTDB taxonomy): domain Bacteria; phylum Desulfobacterota; class Desulfovibrionia; order Desulfovibrionales; family Desulfovibrionaceae; genus Desulfovibrio. The sequence continues at coordinate 17,060 of JAITGC010000089.1, forward strand.
ATTATAGTAATCTACAATGGCGACGGCCTTTTTCTGCTCTTCAGGCGACAGCGGAGGAAATTGCGGCTCCGAAACGGAAGGTTCTGTCTCCTTCATCTCGCTTTCAAGCCGGGGAGCGTCTTTTTCAGGCGCCTTCCCGTCTCCCTCGGAACCACAAGCAGCCAAGCAAAAAAGGCCGACAAGCCACAGGCTCCAGAACGATTTTTTCATCCATCAGCTCCCTCTTGCGGCAAGGATTGACAAGCAAATCCTTGCAGAGCGCATTGTATATTTTCAACGGTAATTTGCTCTGATATTCCCCAAAATCCAGTCGTTCAGGGCCGTGAGGTCCTGTCCCCAAGGAAAATTTTCGCCCTTGAGTTGCTCACCCACGCCGTAAAAACTCGTTCCGGCATATCCCGCCGCGTCACGGTCTGTGGAGGCGTCGCCTATCATCAGCACTGTTTCCGGCGGCAGGCCCGTTCTGACCACAATATCCGCCAGCAGCCGCGCCTTTGCGGGCGGCGAACCGTAAACGCCTTCAAAATAACTTTCCAGCCGGCGCTCGCGCAGAATAACGCGCAATTCCTCCCGCGGCGCGCCGGAACAGACATAAAGCGGCAGCCTGCCCCGCCAGGCGTCCAGAACCTCTTGCGCGCCGGCTATCAACCGGCAGGAACGCACTTCATCCAGAGCGTATTCCGCAAAACGACGGCCCCATTCGGCGGATTCCTCCGGGGTGATATTTCTGCCCAAGACTTCCTGAAAAAACCATTCGAATTTTTTGTAACGGCTTACCCCCCCATGGGCGGCATGATACATGACGAAACGGTCTTTGGCCTGTTCTCCGTAAGGCTCCGCCAAACGGGCGAAAGCCCGCGTTTTGATGGGAACGCTGTCGAGGATGACGCCGTCGCAGTCAAAAACCAGGCATTGTATGGACATATGGTTTCCTATACGGCAGCATCCCGCCGTTTTATGATTTTCGCCGGCACGCCTCCAACCACGGCGAAAGGGGGCACATCCCGCGTAACGACGGCCCCTGCGCCCACAACCGCGCCGCGCCCTATGCGCACGCCCGGCGTTATAACACAGTTGGCGCCTATCCAGACATCGTCCTCAATGATGATTGTGTCCGGAATATGCCCCTGAAACATAATGGGCGCATCAAGTCTGTCAAAACGGTGGTTGGCGGCGCGCAGCACCGTGCCCGGCCCTATGGCCGTATATGGGCCTATCTCAATGCGCCCTTCGTCGGCGCTGAGATGCACACAGGGAGAGAGGGCGACGTTCTCATCCAGCACAAGACTGCCGTTGCCAGCCGTGACAAATGCCCCCCGCCCCAGGCGCACGCCGTCGGCAAGGCGCATGTTTCGACAGCCGGAAAGCGTCAGCCCGGCGGCAAAACGCACGGAACCGCACGAGGCGAAAAGAGGTTTCCAGGCGACGAGACGCAGAAAAAGCCCCAAAGGCGTCGGTATCCAGGCGAAAACCGCAAGCCAAAATTCTTCCAGAATCGCCGCCATGCGGCTTTGAAGCGACGGCCCCCGCACGCTTTTACTCCCGCTTCTTTTGCGCTCCGTTTCCGACTTCGTCAGCCGTCACTACTTCAGAGCATAGCTTTTGCGCAGGCCGTCCCCTTCCATCAGGCGAGTCACATGGGCAAGATCATCAGGCGTGTCCACGCTGAAAGTGCGTACCGAGGTGGGGACCATGCGCACTTTTTCGCCGTATTCCAGTATGCGCATCATGTCCACCGACTCGTAGATTTCCAGCGGGCTTTCCTCCATGTCATTGAAACGCAGCAGATAGTCGCGCCGAAAGGGAATAATGCAGACCTGCTTGCGCATGGGCACCCTGTCCGCGCCCTTTTTCCGCGAAGGAACGGGTTCGCGCGAAAAATAAAGGGCGTTCATATTGCGGTCCACCACCACCTTGACTTCATTGGGGTCTTCAAATTCCTCAACTGTTTCCATTTCGGCCATGAGATTGACCACATTGATGGAGGCGTCCTCAAGCATGGGGGTCACGGCGGCATCAATCATTTCCGGAGTCACCATGGGTTCGTCCCCCTGCACCATCACCACAATATCCGCCTTTGTGCCCCTTGCCGCCTCAATTTTGAGCAAAGCCTCGGCGGTCCGCGTGGTGCAACGCACATGCTGGTCGCTGGTCATAATGCAGGGCAATCCGGCGCTTTTGCAGTAATTCTCAATAATCTCATCACATGTGGCCACATAGGCGGCCGAAAGACTTTCGCTCATGGCCGTACGAAAGGCCACATGTCCTACCATGGGCACATTGTGTATCAGAGCCAGGGGCTTGCCGGGATAGCGGCTTGAACCCATACGCGCCGGAATAATTGCGATAATGTTCATATGCGGGCCTCATTATGGTGTGTTAGAGCAATTTCAAGGTGAAATTGTTCTGGCGGCGAGACGAATACAGCACCGGTCATTGCCAAGGCGTAGGCGAAATTTACTTTCGCCGTCAAGCGCCGTAGCACGTGTCAACGTTAATTTGCCCTAGTCGTCCGTCGGCAAAAGATAGCCGCCCTCCGCCTGCGCCTGTGGATGCAGCGCCTTATGCGCCTCCTCCATCACGCGCAAGATGCCTTGCCCCAGGTCAACGCTGAGGGGCGGCGTCAACTTGCGCCCTATCTTTGGCATGAAGGAATAGGGCGTTACCTGGTAGTGGCCGCTATTGGGGTCATCCTGATAGTTGATGGTCAGTTCCTTGCCGAGCATCTCGCCTATCATTCTGAACAGGTCGCCCACACGCATGGGCTGATTGCCGGAAATGATGATATTCTGGTTTTCAAATTCCCTGTCCAATATGGTCAGGGTCGCCGTCGCGGCGTCATCCACATGCACATATTCACGCAGAGCCGAAGGCGCGCCGTAATAGGTGATTGCCCCGCTTGTCAGGGCTTGGTGCACAAAACGGTGAATGGCGTTACGCAAATCCGCGCGCGGCCCGTACAGAGAGCCGTAGCGCAAAATCGTATAGGACAAACTGTGCATGGCCTGATAATTTTCAATATAAATCTCACAAGCCTGTTTGCTGCAGCGGTAAAAACCGCCGGATTTGCCGTACACATACAGAGAACTCGCGAAAACATAACGCCGTACGCCCGCCTTGCGGCAGGCCTCCAGCAGCATGACGTTGCCCAGCACGTTGATGCGCGCCGTATCCACCGGATGGGCATTGGCCTCGCCTATGTCGGCGATGCCCGCGTAATTGAAAACCATGTCCGCCCGGTCAACGGCCCCTCGCACGATATTTTCATCCAGAATATCACCAGCTATCATGCTTTGATCCGGCCTGAGCCAGGGAGAAGGCCGCAAATCCACAATCGTGACCCGGTGCCCGGCATCTGAAAGCTTGTCGCAGATGTGCGAACCGAGAAAGCCGGAACCGCCGAAAACGGTTATATTCACCTTGATTTCCCCCAGGGCATTTTCACTTTGAAATGCTTGCCTGACCGCGAAGCAAGTTTGTTTTGCAAGCATTTCGTGGCGTGGATTTTAAACATCCACGCCGAGCGGTCAAACATTTTCAATGTTAAACCACTCTAGCACGGCCGTTCCGCGCCAAGCCACAGAAACACGGCGTCTATGCCGTAGGCGATGAAACGCGCGCCGTTTTTGATCTGCCTGTCCAGTTCTCCGGCGTCAGGCCGCACAATATGCAGACCCATAAACACCCCGTGGCGCTCGCAGCCCACCCGCACAGCCTCCATCGCAGCCAGAAAATCCGGGTGGTCGAACTGTCCGGTAAGGCCCATGCTGCCCGACAGATCATACGGCCCCACCATGACGGCATCCAGACGCGGATGCGAGAGGATATCATTCAGATTCCCGACGGCCCTGACGTGTTCGATCTGGGCCACAAGAAAAATATCCGGTGCAAGGCCCTTCAGATATTCAACAAAATTTCTGCCGAAGGCATTGGCCCGACAATAGCCCACGCCGCGATATTCCCCGGCTTGCTCCCCATTTTTCCTCCAGGCGTCCTGGCCTGGATAGGTGGCGAAATCAATAGCCGCGTCAAGCTGTCGACGGCTTTCTATCATGGGGAAAATAAGCCCTTGCGCGCCAGCTTCCAAGGCGGCCTTGACGGCTGTTTTCGAGGCTTCCGGCAGACGGGCGAAGGGTACCGCCCCGCCGTTTTCAACAGCCCGGAAAATATCCGGCAAAACAGCCCGGCTGAAGGAGGCATGCTCCATATCCGCCGCCACCCAGTCGTAACCGGCACACGCCATAAGCTCCGCCACATCGGCGGAGGGCAGTTGTAGCCAGGTGCCGACCGTCGCCTTGCCCGCAGCCAGCAGGGCGCGGATGTCGTGAATGTTCATTACCAGCGTTCGTAATGGATTTTGGCCGCATCAAAACGATTGGCCTCAAAGAAAGGCTGTTGGCTGTGTCCGATGACGACAAGGCTCAAGGCCCTGACATTGGGTGGCAGTTTCAGGACGTCACGCGCAATGTCCTCACGGTCTTCTTTGGGGTGAAGCCCGCACCATACGCTGCCCAAGTTTCTGCCGCGCGCGGCCAGCATGAGATTTTGCGTGGCGGCCGAGCAGTCCTGCACCCAGAAATCAGGTTCCTTTTCCTCCCCCAGATTGGCGCAGACCACAATAACCAGCGGAGCTTCGGCGGCCATTTTGGCGTAAGGATGGCGCTCCGCCAAGGCTTTGCGTACAGCTTCATCCCGAATCACCACAAAATGCCAAGGCCGGCAGTTGTGGGCACTCGGTGCAAGCATGGCCGCTTTGAGCAGAATGGTTATATCCTCGTCACTCACGGGCTTTTGCGTGTACTTGCGTATGCTGCGCCGCGTAAACAGAGCTTCAAGAACGTCCATAACATCTCCTTTTTGTTGCCTGATGCGGGCAACTCTAAGCTTATCGGGTACCGTGGTCAAGTTGAAAAGCCCCCGGCCCGGCCCCGGCAAATGTCACCGAATCGTCACTGCGGTGGAAAAATTCCGCCATCTCCGCTCCGTACAAAATTGCAAACCTTGCAGGGAGAGAATGTCCATAACAATCTGCGGCGTATTGTCGAACTTTGCCGTTCCTTGGGCCTGCCCATAGCCAGCCATGACGACACCACCGCGGAACAGGTGCGGGAAAATGTGGAACACTGCATGGCTCTGGCGGAGTTTCCCACCACCCTGGAGGCGGCCCGCGAAGCGAAACGCAATGGTCTGGCCGTTATCATGGGCGCACCGAATATTGTACGGGGCGGCTCGCACTCCGGCAATATCTCCGCGACGGATCTGGCTCGGGAAAATCTGCTGGATATCCTTTCCTCGGACTACATGCCCGCCAGCCTCCTGCACGCCGTTTTTCTTCTGCCAGAACTGGCCGGATTTTCCCTGTCCAGGGCGCTGGAAACCGTCACTTCAGCCCCGGCCAAAGCCGTCGGCCTGGAAGATCGCGGCGTTCTTGCGCCGGGCAAGCGGGCGGATACGGCCCAAGTGCGCCTGACAAACGGTGTCCCCGTGGTGCGGGCCGTATGGCGCGAAGGGCGAAGAGTGCTCTAAAAAAACAGGAATACGGAATACTTGTGCCTCCTCGTTACGCCGTCTATTTTATCCCCAAAAGCGGTTCAATCCTTGCGGCTTTGGGTTCCTCCCTGCTCGGCCGGGACAGCGAAACAGGCCTGCCCGTACGACAGCCGGAACTGCCCGGTGTTTCCAGGGAACGCCTGGCCGAACTTACCGAAAATGCGCGGCATTACGGACTGCACGCCACACTGAAGGCTCCCTTTTACCTGAAAGCCGGGATCAGCGAAGCTGATTTACTGGAAGCGGCCCGGCGTTTTTCCATAAGAAAAACGTCCATCACTCTGCCCAGGCTTGTTCTGGCCCGCCTCGGCTCTTTTTTCGCCCTGACTCCAGGCGCCAAAACTCCACAGGAAATCCGGGAACTGGCCCCATTGAACGAACTCGCCGCCGAGACGGTGGTCTTTTTTGACGACCTGCGGGCCGAGCCGGACGCACGAGAAATGAGACGCCGCCGTCCCGGCAGCCTGACGCCCCGGCAGCGCGGCTTTCTCATGGACTGGGGATACCCCTATGTGTTTGAAGAGTACCGCTTTCACATCACTCTTACAGACCATATATCCGATTCCGGAGAAGCCGAGGCCCTGCAAAAGGCTCTGACGGCCTATTTGCGCCCCCTGCTTCATGAACCAGCGGTCATGACGGCCATCGCCATCTGCAAGGCGGAAAAAAGCGCGCGGGCGGAAAGCCCTCGCTCCGAGGAAGATTTTTTTACCCTCTGCGCCTTCGGCATGGGAAACTGTGCGGAATACGGGTAACAGTGAATGCTCCACCGGCTAAAGATAGTGATAACTTTCAAGAAATTGATACATTAAAAATAACTGCCAATGGCGGGAATCAAGATTCTATTACATCTGGCAGACGTTGAGGCAATGGCGGTCGTGTAGTATATTTTAAAGAAAATGATTATTTATAATGAATATGTTTTGCATATAATATTGTTTCGTGTAATCCAGCACAATGATGACCTATATAAAATTTATAATTCTCACATATTTCATTCAAAAATAATGGTATATGAAAAATGTCTTCCCATTTATGATATAATGAAATTGCCAGTTTTGGTTTGAATTTGCTAATTGTTTCAATAGAACCTTTTAGTGCATTAAGCTCAGCACCTTCAACATCAAGTTTGATATAATCAACTCTATTTAATTTGTTACTTTTTACAAATTCATCAATGGAAATAAAATCACATTCTACGGAATAGTGATTTTGAATATCTTCATTGATACAGGATGAATCACCGTGACTATCAAGATATAGCATTGCTGTCCGGCTAAGCCGCCAAGTCTAACAAGCTGAGATAGCGCGAGTTATCTGTTTTTCGTCGTCGTGGATTCAGCAGTTCTTCCAAAGAAGCCGTACCGAGCAGATTGAG
>JAITGC010000101.1 GCA_031280915.1 Desulfovibrio sp.
CCAGACCCGATCTGAGACATCATGCCGACGGTGTGCTGGCTGCATGTTTCCTCCTGTTTTGTAAGGAGGATACCACAAAACTACGCCAAACAAAAGTCTATTGACGACACTATCTAGAACAATGTGACTTTAAAAATGCTCTGGCGGCAAGGCAAATGTGACCTCCCGCAACAAACAGTGCTATTTAAAAAGTGAGTGTTTCGGCAAAACCGGCTAATATGCCGCAAACGAGGTTTTGCCATGAAAAAGAACAAATTTACTGGCGAATAAATCGCCTTTGCGCTGCGCCAAGCGGAGTTGGGCACGTCGATTGCTGAAGTGACTCGCAATATCAGGCGCAACAGGCGTTACTTGAATGCTCTGCGTAAGGCTCAGGCAACGCAAGCAGATCACCCCAACGAGTGCTGGACAATGGACTTCAGATGCGCTGTTTGACGGTCGGCATTTACGTGCGTTGACGATTTTGGATACCTTTGCGACAACGGCAGCGAATTCACATCAAAAGTTGTGGACAAATGGATCTATGAAAACGGCGTGGAGCTTGAATACTCCCGTCCCGGAAAACCTACGGACAATGCGTACATCAAGTCCTTCAACGGTCGGTTCCGTGAAGAATGTCCTGTCAACGGAGTGGTTCTTGACTCTGGAGGATGCAAAGGCCAAGATTGAGGCATGGAGAAAGGACTATAATGAGAGGAGACCTCACATGTCCTTAAACTATACATGACTCCTCATGAATTTCACGTGGTTAGCATAAAAATAGCGCCGATGCCTCACTTTTAGACCGGCACTAGGAATGGGATGAGCTCAAAGGGAAAAAAAGATTTTGGGAATGTGTTCGGATGCACGCATATATACGACATCAGCCCATGGCGGCAGCGCCCTGATGGATTACGCGCTTTCGGTTCTTATCATTTTCTCGGCAACCTCGAGATGGTTATGCTGTCGGGGCGTACTTGCAAGTAGAATGCCATATGATGGCCCCGCGCGGCAATCCATCTGTTTTTGACGCCAGCGCGGACGGAAATTATTCCTCGACTTTCAAAGCCGCGAGAAAAGCCTCCTGCGGCAGTTCCACATTGCCCATGCGCTTCATGCGCTTCTTGCCTTCTTTCTGTTTTTCCAGCAGCTTGCGTTTGCGCGTGATGTCGCCGCCATAGCATTTGGCGGTGACATTCTTGCGAAAGGCGGAAACGGTTTCCCGCGCAATAACCTTTTGCCCGATGGCGGCCTGTATGGCCACTTCAAAAAGCTGACGCGGGATGGTGCGCTTGAGTTTGAGCGCCAGAGAACGGCCATAGGAATAGGCCCTGTCCTTGTGCACAATGACGGCCAGCGCGTCCACAGCCTCGCCGTTCAACAGAATGTCCAGACGCGCCAGATTGGAGATGCGGTAGTCCAACGGTTCATAGTCCATGGAGGCGTAGCCGCGCGTCAGGGATTTGAGTCTGTCAAAAAAGTCGTAAACAATCTCCGCAAAAGGCAACTCATAGGTCGCCACCACGCGATTAATCGAAAGGTAGCGTAAATTTTTCCGCAGGCCGCGCTTTTCCTCACAAAGCTTCATCACGCCGCCCACGTACTCATTGGGCACATGAATGTCCATGCGCACAAAGGGTTCGTACAGAGCTTGAATTTTGACGGCATCGGGCAGACGCGAAGGATTGTCAACAGCCAGAGTTTTGCCGTCTGTGGTTTCCACGCGATAGACCACGGAAGGGGCCGTGGCGATGAGAGACACCTCAAATTCCCTTTCCAGGCGCTCCTGGATAATTTCCATATGCAAAAGCCCCAGAAATCCGCAACGGAAACCGAAGCCAAGGGCCTGCGAGGTCTCCGGCTCAAAACTAAAGGCAGCGTCGTTGAGTTGCAGCTTTTCCAATGCGGCCTTGAGGTTTTCGTAGTCCTCAGAATCGCTGGGATAGAGGCCGCAGAAAACCATAGGCTTGACTTCCTTGAAGCCGGCTACCGCTTCCGCCGCCGGCCGCGCGGCAAGGGTAATGGTGTCGCCCACGCGCGCGTCGTTCAGAGCCTTGATGGACCCGCACAAAAAGCCCACTTCACCAGCGCGGAGTTCCGGCACATCCGCCGCCTCCGGTGAAAAGACACCCAAACGCAGCACTTCGTATTCCTTGCCCGTGCTCATGAGGCGTATGCGGTCATTGAGGCGCAGTTCACCGTCCACCATCCGAAAAAGAATGACCACGCCCTGATAGCTGTCGTACCAGGAATCGAAAACAAAGGCCTTCAGCGGCGCTGCGGGATCGCCTTCAGGCGCCGGCAGGCGGGCCACAACAGCTTCCAGCACGGCATCGACGCCAAGTCCGGTTTTGGCGGACACCGACAGGGCGTCAGAGCAGTCCAGGCCGATGGTTTCCTCAATTTCGCTCTTTGTGCGCTCCACATCCGCGCTCTGCAAGTCAATTTTGTTCAGCACGGGAATGATTTCGTGATTGTGCTCCAGCGCCAGATAAACATTGGCCAAGGTCTGGGCCTCCACTCCTTGGGTGGCATCCACCACCAGCAGCGCGCCGTCACACGCCGCCAGCGAGCGGGAGACTTCGTAATTGAAATCCACATGGCCCGGCGTGTCGATGAGGTTGAGTTGGTAGAGTTTTCCGTTTCGCGCCTTGTAGGCGATGCGCACTGTCTGGGCTTTGATGGTGATGCCGCGCTCCCGCTCCAGATCCATTTTGTCCAGATACTGCTCGCGCGCCTCACGCGCGCCCACAAGGCCGGTTTGTTCCAATATACGGTCGGCCAGGGTGGACTTGCCGTGATCAATGTGGGCTATGATGCAGAAGTTGCGTATGTGTTCCTGTTTGGGCATGGCGGTATCGGCGTTATTTGTATTTGCGAAAGGCGTTCAGCGTATGCTGTTTAATCTTGTATGGCTCAAAAGACTGAAGGATGGTACCATCCCCTCGCCCTCAATGCCGGATTCACACGGAGATTCGAACAAATTCACGGCAATCTCCGAATTTCGTAGATATTAGCAGCAAGATCTGTAAAAAACAAGGAAAGCAGCCTCGTTCCGGCGGCGCTTGCGTGCCAAAAAAACGGCGGCGACAATTGTCGCCGCCCAGATTGATGACAAATCCGCCTTTGGCGGGATTTGTAAAGGCACGCTCACTCCGGCGCTTTACGGCGGGAATGAATCCCGCCTACGCCTTCGTGGCGGGCTGTTGCCAAAAAGGACTTTGGCAACAGCCTCGGCGGCGACAATTGTCGCCGCCGAGGCTTTCACAAACGATAAACGGCAATCAGCGCAGAGAGGCGATATGCAAACGGTTCACCGCCCTGGCCAGAGCGGCTTCAGCACGAAGCGCGTTCACCGCCTCATCGCGGGTCGCCAGACGTTTTTCCGCCCTTTCCCTGGCGGCCTGCGCCCGCGCCGTGTCAATGTCAGCCGCCCGTTCAGCCGATTCGGCCAACACAGTCATCACATTGTTGTTCACGTCGGCAAAACCGCCGGATATGAACAAATATTCGTCCTTACCGCCCGCCCTGTAGCGCATGGCACCGATCTTCAGGGCCGAAAGCAGGGAAACGTGCTGCGGCAACACGCCAAATTCACCTTCCACGCCGGGGCAGACAACCATATCCGCTTCCGCGCTGACGACGGTGCTGTCAGGGGTAACCACTTCCAGTCGCAACGTGCCCATACCGACTCCTTTGGAGGCAAAGCCTAGGCGGCTTCCTTCTTGATGCGCTGCTCGTACTTGGCGACAGCCTGGTCAATATCGCCGAGCATGTAGAAGTCGCCTTCGGCCAGATGGTCATATTCGCCGTCAAGGATGCCCTTGAAGCCCTTGATGGTATCTTCCAGCTTCACATACTGACCGGGCGTGCCGGTGAATGTTTCGGCAACATGGAAGGGCTGGGAAAGGAAGCGCTGAATACGGCGCGCCCGGGACACGGTAAGCTTATCTTCATCAGAGAGTTCATCCATACCGAGGATGGCGATGATATCCTGCAATTCCTTGTACTTTTGCAGAACCATCTGCACCCGACGGGCCACGCTGTAATGATCATCACCAACAACGCGCGGGTCAAGAATGCGCGAAGTGGAGTCCAGCGGATCCACAGCCGGATAAATGCCCAATTCCGCAATCTGGCGGGAAAGCACCAGCGTACCGTCCAAGTGCGAGAAAGTGGTGGCCGGGGCAGGGTCTGTCAGGTCGTCGGCGGGCACGTATACGGCCTGAACCGAAGTAATGGACCCCTGGGTGGTGGAGGTGATGCGTTCCTGCAGGGCACCCAGATCCGTGCCCAAGGTAGGCTGATAACCCACCGCCGAAGGCATGCGGCCGAGAAGGGCCGACACTTCCGAGCCAGCCTGGGTGAAACGGAAGATGTTGTCAATGAACAACAACACGTCCTGACGCTCTTCATCACGGAAATATTCCGCGCAGGCCAAGGCGGTCAGGGCCACGCGGGCGCGCGCTCCCGGCGGCTCGTTCATCTGTCCGTAAACAAGGGTAGCCCGCTCCAGAACGCCGGCTTCCTTCAGTTCGAAATAGAGGTCGTTGCCCTCACGGGTGCGTTCGCCCACGCCCGCAAAAACCGAGGAGCCACCGTGCTGTTTGGCGATATTGTTGATCATTTCCATCAGAATAACGGTCTTGCCCACGCCCGCGCCACCGAAGAGACCCATTTTCCCGCCCTTGGGGAAGGGCACAAGCAGATCGACAACTTTGATGCCTGTCTCCAGCAGCTCCACCTTGGTGTTTTGGTCGGCAAACGACGGAGCCGGCCGGTGAATGGGATAGTATTTTTCCGCCTTCACCGGCCCCAATTCGTCCACCGGGCGGCCGATGACGTTGAGGATGCGCCCCACAGACGCCTTGCCCACCGGCACCATGATGGGAGAGCCGGTATCCACGGCTTCCATGCCGCGTACAAGACCTTCCGTGGCGTCCATGGCGATGGTTCTGACCACATTGTCGCCCAGATGCTGTGCGACTTCGCAAACCAAAGTCGGGGCGTCGCTGTTGTTCGGATTTATAATCTCCAACGCTGTGAGAATATCCGGAAGTTTGCCGTCGCTGAACTCCACGTCCACTACGGCGCCGATAACCTGAACGACTTTACCGATGTTTTTGCTCATGTTTTGGCTCCTTAACCGTTCAGCGCTTCCGCGCCGCCGACAATATCTATGAGTTCGCTAGTGATGGAGGCCTGTCGCGTCTTGTTATAGAGCAGGGTCAGGGAATTGATCAGCTCGTTGCAATTGCGCGTGGCGTTGTCCATTGCCGCCATGCGGGCCGCGTGCTCACTGGCGGAAGTGTCAAGCAGGCCGCGATAGACCTGCACCCTGACGTAACGGGGCAGCAGCTCCGCAAGCAGTTTTTCCTCCTGAGGCTCGTAAACATATTCGCAACGCGGCCCGTCGTTTTCCGACGGCGTTTCCTCGGCTTCCGGCGCTTTCAGCGGCAGAAGACAGAGTGTGCGGGGCGGTTGGGAACCCATGGACACAAACTCGCCGTAAATGAGCCACACCTCGTCAAAAACCAACGTTTCATAGCCCTGAATGACTTCCGCGGCCACGGAACTCGCCAGAGCGAAGTCTATGCTGCCCATGCGGTCGCCATAGGAAGTCAGCATGGCGTAGCCCGCCTTGCGCGCCACGTCGCGGCCTTTGCGGCCGACGCAGGCAAAGCTCACGACCATGCCCGCATCCGTCTTTTCCCTGGCCAGTTTCAGACCCCGGGTAATGATGTTGCCGTTAAAACTGCCGCACAGGCCGCGATCGGAGGTAATCATGACGATGGCGCAGTTTTTCTTTTCTTCGTGTTCGGCCAGCAGGGGATGAGCATTGCCCTCCACCTTGCGCGCCAATTCACCCAGCACCTGGCGGTATTTCGCCGCGTATGGGCGAAAACGCTCAATGCGGGCTTGGGCGCCGCGCAGTTTCGCCGAGGCCACCATATTCATGGCCTTGGTAATCTGCTTGGTTTTGCCGATCCCGACGATTTTCGTTTTTACGTCTTTCAGTGAGGGCATGCCTGTCTCCTCAGTTCTTGCGCCTTAAATCCGCCAACCCTGTTTAAAGGCGGTGATCGCCTCAACCAGCCCTTTTTCCACAGCCTCGTCAATGGTCTTTTTATCCTTGAGAGCACCCAGCGCGTCCTTGCGGGTATCACGCATAAAGCTGAGCATTTCGGCCTCAAAGCGGCGTACCTGATCAACAGGCACGTCATCCATATAGCCGCGCGTGGCGGCATAAATGGAGGCCACCTGCTCATGGGCGGGCATAGGCTGATACTGCGGCTGTTTGAGCAATTCCACCAAACGCGCGCCGCGGTCAAGCTTGGCCTTGGTGGCCTTGTCGAGGTCGGAGCCGAACTGGGCAAAGGCGGCCAGTTCGCGGTACTGGGCAAGATCCAAACGCATGGTGCCCGCCACTTGCTTCATGGCCTTGATCTGCGCCGCACCGCCCACGCGGGACACCGAAAGACCCACGTTGATGGCCGGACGTACGCCGGCGTTGAAGAGATTCGGCTCCAGATAGACCTGGCCGTCGGTGATGGAAATCACGTTGGTCGGAATATAGGCGGAAACGTCTCCGGCCTGCGTTTCAATGATGGGCAGGGCCGTCAGCGAACCGCCGCCGAGATTGTCGTTGAGTTTGGCCGCACGCTCCAGCAGGCGCGAATGCAGATAGAACACGTCGCCGGGAAAGGCTTCGCGCCCAGGCGGGCGTCGAAGCAGCAGGGACATCTGCCGGTAGGCCACAGCCTGTTTGGAAAGATCGTCATAGATAATCAGGGCGTGTTTGCCGTTATCCCGGTAATGTTCGGCCATAGTGCAACCGGTATAGGCCGCGATATACTGAAGCGGGGCCGGTTCCGAAGCGGTAGCCGAAATGATGGTGGTGTAGTCCATGGCGCCGTAACGACGCAGGGTGTCGGCCACCAAGGCCACAGAAGCCTTTTTCTGGCCGATGGCCACATAGAAACAGTGGATGTCGGTTTCCTTCTGCGCCAGAATGGCATCAATGCAGACGGCGGTTTTGCCCGTCTGGCGGTCGCCGATGATGAGTTCGCGTTGACCGCGCCCGATGGGCGTCATGGCGTCAATGGCCTTCAGGCCAGTGGGCATGGGTTCGTGCACGCTCTTGCGCGCGATGATGCCGGGGGCCTTGATTTCCACCGGACGAGTATCGGTGGCGTCCAACGGCCCAAGCCCATCAATGGGTTCCCCCAGCGGGTTCAACACCCGGCCCATAACCTTGTCGCCGACGGGCACAGAAAAAATCTTGCCGGTGCGCTTGACCGGGTCGCCTTCTTTAATGCCCACATCCGAACCGAGCAGGGCAACGCCGACGTTGTCCTCTTCCAGATTCAGCACCATCCCCATAACGCCGCCGGGAAATTCCAACAGCTCCATGGACATGGCGTTCTGAACACCGTAAACGCGGGCAATTCCGTCGCCGACATAGAGCACTGTGCCGGTTTCGCTCATTTCCACGCGCTGTTCGTAGTTCCGGATTTGCTCCTCAATAATTTTGCCAATTTCTTCCGCTTTAATCTGCATGTGCTATTCACCCCTCTTGAAAGTATCCCGCAGGCTCTCCAGTTGCGCGCGCAGACTCGCGTCCAACACTCGATCGCCCATATTCAGCACCACCCCGCCAAGAATATTCTTGTCTACCGCAAAGGTCAGCTCAATGGCCTTCCCGCTCTTCCTTTCCAAGTCAGCCTTGACGGCTGCCTGTTTCTCAGCGGAAAGCGAGACGGCCGTGGTGAACCTGCCGCGAATCACGCCCTTTGCCGCGTCCAGAAGTCTGCCATAGCAGGCCGCGATTTCCCTTAAAAAGGCCAAGCGCTCCTTGTCAGCAAGCAAAAAGCAGAAATTACGAACAACAACGTCCGCCTTCACCTTGGCAAGCAGCTTGTCCATAACGGCTTTTTTCTCATCAATGCTGACCACCGGACTTTTCAGCGTCATGGCAAGCTCCGGCGCCCCGTCAATCATCTCTCCCAGCGCGGCAAGGCAGGCGCCGTGCCGCGTGAGCGTTTTATCCCCTTCTTTCCGGCCCAACGCGAAGATGGCGTTGGCGTATCTGCGCGCAACCACAGTGCCTGTCACTGGAGCACCACCTTGTTGAGAGAATTGTCAATGAGCTTCTCGTGCGCCGCATCATCCAACTTGGCAGCCAAAACCTTTTCTGCGGCGTTGACGATTTCATCCGCAATGACGGCGCGCACTTCCGCAAGAACCGCGCGGCCTTCATTTTCCGCTGTGGATTTCGCCTGAGCGATAATCTGGGCAGCTTGGCGCTCCGCCTCGGCGATAATGCCCTCCTTCAGAGACTGCGCCTGTTCACGGCTCTCCTGCAGGATGGCTTCGCGTTCCAGGTTGAGGCCGGCAATGCGCTTCTCCACAGCCGCCAATTCATCCGAAGCGCTGCGGCGGCGCTCTTCCAAATTGTCCAGCGTCTCCCTGATGCCTTGCTTACGACCGCGAAAATACTTCACGGCCAAGCCGCCGACAAAATGCCAGAGTATGCCGACAAAGATAACAAAATTGAGCACACGCCAGCCGAGGTCGCCCCAGCGAGGCTCGCCGTGGCCTTCGCTTGCCAGCGCGTCCCCCGCGATGAACACGCCCATGACCGCCACGACGACAATCACGGCGGCCAGCAGGATTCGCGCTGGCCTACTGTTTTTCTGTTTTTTCCTGGTCAATGCCCTACCCCCTTATACAAAATAAAAGGCCTCAACCCTTGAGCAGGCAGTCGGCCAAACTCACGGAAACAGCCCCCGTACGGGCACGCAATTCTTCCAGCGTGGCTTCCGCCTCCGCCCGGATCTCGCGGCGCGCTTCATCAATAATATCACGGGCGCTTTTCTGGGCTGCCCCGACAATATTCTGCTGTTCGACCATGCCCGCAGCATGGCCCTCTTTGCGCGCCAAAGCCGCCGCCTGACGCGCCCTGACCATCTCTTCCTCATAAGAAGACAAGCGGCGCGACGCCTCGGCCTCAAAACCGTCAGCCTCGCCGGTCAGGTCGTCGATGATCCCCTTGCGCTTTTTTATGATGTCCCGGACAGGACGAATGAGGATGAGGTTGAGCACAAAAACGGCAACAAAAAAATTCGCCAATTGGATGAACAAGGTAATATTGAGGTCAAGCATCCGTCTCTCCTCCCACGGTCAATTATGACGACGGGATATTGCTGATTGAGAGTAAAGCGAGAAATGTTTACACCGCCGCGAGAGTTTT
The DNA here is from genome assembly GCA_031280915.1 of Desulfovibrio sp. Lineage (GTDB taxonomy): Bacteria > Desulfobacterota > Desulfovibrionia > Desulfovibrionales > Desulfovibrionaceae > Desulfovibrio. Next base: position 9,233 of record JAITGC010000101.1, read on the forward strand.
GTCAAAGGGTATCTGGACTTTTTTTCACAACTATCGCGAATTATTTTCCGTAGCGTCTAGAGCATGTTACGCTTAAAATTGTTGCTTGACGGCGAAATAAATTCGCCTTGTGCCAATCTGGCTACAAGGATTTGCAAGCAAATCCTTGTAGAGCAGAGCATATATTTTCAATGGTAATTTGCTCTAGATAGTGTAGTCACGAGATTGAAGCCCATAAAAAGATGCACCTGATATGAATGGCGGCGAGAAATGATGCCGTATTTTTCGCGTATCTGGTGGCTATTCCACGCCACCGCTTC
>JAITGC010000005.1 GCA_031280915.1 Desulfovibrio sp.
CAGCTTTTCGTTCCACTCAACAGGCGGTGTTGGCGGCAATGGTGCGGGTACAAAGGCTTTGGCTTTCTCACCGACAGTGCTGATAGGGACGTAATGGCCTTGGAGTGAACGCTTCATGAGTTATCCTAAAATAAAAGGAGTCGTTATTTTATTTTACGGGCATAACATAAAATAAAAATAGCGGAAAGTATACCCGCGCTCCAAGCGCCAGGCTCAACGCGCCGAGCGCTTGCCATTCCGTTTCCAACTCATGCCGTTAACAACCACGCCGGACAGGCTGATGGATTTCTTGCAACACCAGAACCACATGCGCCGCGCGTCTTTAAGTATGACCTCATTCCCGTCCTTTTGCTCAAGACGGCCGAACCACACCCCTGCGGAATACGTGCGGATGATGACCTCTTCGCCGATAGCGTAATGGTGTTGACCTGGTTGCTGACATCCGTCAGGCGGCTTTTGCCGTCGTGGCCCGGAAAGACATAGGGGCCTTCGCCCTGTTCAATCTTTCCGAGCAGTTCCCGCACCGGCTGGCTCAGAGGGATGCGCTTGTTCCGGTTGCTCTTTGCGCCTTCCTGCCGTTCGCCGACAATGTTGATGAAGCCGTTCTCGAAATCAATATGTTCCCATTTCAGGCCAAAGAGCTCATTTATGAGTTTCTAACCATAAGTGCCTTTTCTGTTTTCTAACCTATTTCTAACCACATGCCGTGCGAAAGGCGTGTGGACAGTTGGGCCGGGGCATGTATGCTCTAGCAGCCTATCCGCCGCTGCATTGCAAAGGCATCTACAATAATCCACGCAAATGTAATTTGTTTGTTTTTCTTTCGCTAATATTGCTACTTAAATGTAATATATTCAATCGTGGAAGCCGCGCCGAAAGCGATATCTTGTCTCAATGCTTAGCTAAAGCAGGCAGTGGCACCCAATATGCTTAAAGATGGTGACGCATGCTGTACAGCATGTGAATTGTAGCACCGAGGAGAACATCACCATGAGACAAGTCGCTATCTATGGCAAGGGCGGCATCGGCAAGTCCACTACCACCCAGAATTTAAATGCCGGGCTGGCCACCATGGGCAAAAGCATCATGATAGTGGGCTGCGACCCCAAGGCGGACTCCACCCGCCTCATTCTTGGCGGTCTGGCGCAAACCAGCGTGCTGGATACCTTGCGAGAGGAAGGGGAAGACATTGAGCTTGAACTCGTGCTCAAAAAGGGCTTCGGCGGCATTCGCTGTGTGGAGTCCGGCGGGCCGGAACCGGGCGTCGGTTGCGCGGGGCGGGGCATCATTACTTCCATCAACCTGCTGGAGCGTCTCGGCGCTTATACGGACGATCTGGATTATGTTTTCTACGATGTATTGGGTGACGTGGTCTGTGGCGGTTTTGCCATGCCCAGACGCGAAGGCAAGGCGCAGGAAATCTACATCGTATGCAGCGGTGAAATGATGGCTTTGTACGCGGCCAACAATATTTCCAAGGGTATACGCAAATACGCCAATACCGGCGGCGTGCGTTTGGGGGGGCTCATCTGCAACAGCCGCAAGGTGGACGGAGAAGCTGAACTGGTTTCCGCTGTGGCCAAAGAGCTGGGTACCCAGATGATTCATTTTGTTCCGCGCGACAATATGGTGCAACGCGCGGAAATCAACAAAAAAACCGTTATTGAATACGATCCGGGCTGTGCCCAGGCCGACGAATACCGCACTCTGGCCCAAAAAGTTGACGGCAACGACATGTTCATTATCCCCCAACCTCTCACTCAGGACAGGCTGGAGGCGCTTTTGATGGAACACGGCATCCTGGACAGTTGAGGCGAACGCCGGAAAGCGCAGCATACTCAAACCCACAATTCCCCGGAGAATAATTATGTTGATGATTCGCGCCATTGTGCGTCCGGAAAAGACCAATGCCCTGCTTACGGAGTTGCTCAGCGCCGGTTTTCCGGCCGTGACCAGGCTGGATGTCTACGGACGCGGCAAACAGAAAGGCATTACCGTCGGTGAAGTGCATTATGACGAACTGCCCAAACAGATGCTTCTCATGGTTGTCAATGATGAAGATAAGGAGGATGTGATCAGCGTTATTTTGCGTACGGCCAAAACAGGAGAAGGGCACCTTGGCGACGGGCGGATTTTTATCTCCCCTGTGGAAGAAGCGTGGACGGTCAGCACCGGTCGGGCCGGACTGTAGCAAGGAGATACGTCATGAAGGAAATTATGGCGATATTGCGCAGCACCAAGGTCAACCATACCAAGACCGCCTTGACGGCTGCCGGTTTTCTGGGATTTTCCTGTGCCGCCTGCCTCGGGCGCGGCAAGAAACTTATTGAGCCCGACCTGCTTAAAATGATTATGGAAAGCGGCAGTCTGCCCCTCACAGCGGCGGGCGAAACAATGACGGAAGCAACGCGGCTTATCCCCAAGCGGATATTTTCGCTGATTGTGCCGGATGAGCGCGTCAGGGACGCCGTGAATGTGATTATCGCCGTCAATCAGACGCAAAATCCCGGCGACGGCAAAATATTCGTTCTGCCCGTTGTGGAGTCATACAGCGTCCGCCTCGGCGCCAAAGCGGATGTGGTGTGATTCCGGTTTTAAACAGACGCCGTTTCTTTAACTCACAAGGATTGCTTCATGGACGTGAAATCTGAAATACTGACCCGTTACAACGCCAAGGTATTCAAAAACCGCAAGGATCATATCCTGCGGATAGACGGCGCGTCAGACGGCGCACAGGAAATAGCCGCCAATACCCGCGCCATACCCGGCATCATGACCAACAGGGGCTGCTGCTACGCCGGTTGCAAGGGTGTTGTGGTTGGTCCCATACGCGATGCCGTGACCATAACCCACGGCCCTATTGGTTGCGGTTTCTATAGCTGGGGCACACGGCGCAACAAAGCTCGCCCCGGCCCGGACGGTAAAAATTTTATCCAGTACTGTTTTTCCACTGACATGCAGGAACCGGACATTGTTTTCGGCGGCGACAAAAAATTGCGCCAAGCCATCAAGGAAGCTGTGGAAATTTTTCAGCCCCGGACAATTTTCATCTGTTCCACTTGCCCGGTCGGCCTGATCGGCGATGACATTCACGCCGTGGCCGCCGAAGCTGAAAAACTCTACGGCATCACCTGCGTGTCCTTTTCCTGTGAGGGATATAAAGGAGTAAGCCAAAGCGGGGGGCACCACATCGCCAACAACGGCCTGATGAAGCGCGTCATCGGCAGCAGCGACACGCCGCCCGCAACAAAATACTCCGTCAATCTGCTGGGGGAATACAATATAGGCGGCGACGGCTGGGAGGTGGAGCGCGTCCTCAAGCGCATCGGCTATGAAGTGGTTTCCGTTTTCACGGGCAACGGCAGCGTGGAGCAGATATCCCGCGCGCATTTGGCCAACCTGAATCTTGTACAATGCCACCGCTCCATCAATTATGTAGCTGAAATGATGAAAACCGCTTACGGCGTTGACTGGCTCAAGGTAAATTTTATCGGCGTCGGCGCCATATGCGCTTCCCTGCGCGCCATCGCCGAATATTTTGGCGACGAGGAACTCAAGGGGCGCACAGAGCAGGTCATTGCCGAAGAAACGGCGGAAATAGCCGAAGACATGGCGTTTTTCAGAGACAGGCTGACCGGCAAAACAGCGGCTCTTTTTGTGGGCGGCAGCCGTGCTCACCACTATCAGGCGCTTCTTGGCGATCTGGGCGTGCGCACGGTGCTTGCCGGATATGAATTCGCCCATCGCGACGACTACGAGGGCAGGGACATTATCCCTGCCATCAAGGAGGACGCCGACAGCAAGAACATTGAACAGCTCGTGCCGGAAAAAGATCCCAAGCGCTACCGGGCTTTTTTGAGTCCCGAACGCTATGACGAACTCCGACGCGCCATTGACCTTGAGGCTTACAGGGGCATGATGCGCGATATGCCGGATGGTTCCTGGGTTGTGGACGATCTGAACCACTTTGAAACAGAAGAGTTCACCAGATTTCTCAGACCGGACATCTTTTTCTCCGGCATCAAAGACAAATATGTGCTGCAAAAAGGTGGAACGCTTTCGCGGCAGCTGCACAGCTATGACTACAGCGGCCCCTACGCCGGCTTTAAGGGGGCGGTGATTTTCGGCCGGGATCTGGTCATGGGCCTTTATGCCCCGGCCTGGAACATGGTGACCCCGCCTTGGAAGAAGGGAAAGACGGAGGGTAAATCCAATGCTTGAACTGACGCCTAAAACCATTACGGAACGTAGCGCCTTGCGCGTGAACCCCTGTAAGAGCTGCCAGCCTGTGGGCGCTCTTTATGCGGCCCTTGGCGTGCGCAGGTGCATGCCCCACAGTCACGGCAGCCAGGGCTGCGTGTCCTATCATCGTACCTTTTTGACGCGGCATTTCAAGGAACCGGCCATCGCCGCCTCCAGTTCGTTCACCGAGGGCGCTTCGGTTTTCGGCGGAGGGGCCAACTTGCGCGCCGCCGTCAAAAATATTTTCGATATTTATGATCCGGACATCATCGCCGTGCATACCACCTGCCTTTCGGAAACCATCGGAGATGACCTCAATGCCTATATTCTGGACATGGACATCCCGGATGACAAAATCGTGGTTCACGCCAACACGCCGAGTTATGTGGGGTCGCACATCACGGGTTACGCCGGCATGCTCTCGGGTTTTATCCGCTATCTGGCCGACCGGCGCGCCTCCCCAAACGGCAAGACAGCCGTTTTCCCCGGTTTCGTCAATCCCGGCGACATTCGGGAAATCAAGCGCATTCTCCATCTGCTCGGTCTGCCCGTCATCGTCTTTCCTGATCAGAGCGGCGTTATGGATGCGCCCATGAGTAACACCTACCGGATGTACCCGGAAGGGGGTACCAGTATTGACGATATCCGCTCCCTGGGTGGTTGTGGGCGCGCGCTGGCCTTGGGGAATTTTGCCTGTGGGCAGCCGGCCGGCGATCTGGAGGAAAAATGCAAAGTCGCCTACAAATGCCTGCCCCTGCCCATAGGCATGGAGGCCACGGACTCCTTTGTAACGGAAGCGGCCGGAAGCGGCGGAGTGCCGCAGGAACTGGAAGATGAGCGCGGCAGGCTTCTTGACCTCATGCTGGACGCCAATCCCTACTTTTACAATAAAACCCTGGCGATTTTCGGAGACCCGGACACCGTTGTCGGCCTTACAGCCTTCAGTCTGGAACTGGGCATGAGGCCCAGGTACATCATTACCGGTACACCGGGAGATGCCTTTGTCCGTCAAACTGAGGCTCTGCTTGACAAATATGACGTGACTGACGCCGTAGTCAAGGCGGCGGCGGATCTTTTTGAATTGCATCAATGGATCAAGAACGGGCCGGTTGATCTTCTGCTCGGCACTTCCTACGGCAAGCAAATCGCCAAAGCTGAAGACATTCCTCTGGTGCGCGCCGGCTTTCCCGTCCTGGACCGTTACGGACACAGTTACATGCCGATTGTCGGTTATCAGGGAGCCATGCGCCTGGCCGAGATGATGGCTAATGCCCTCATGGACAGGTATGACCGTGACTGCGCGGATGAGGATATGGATATTGTGATGTGACGCACACCATCGTTGGAAGGCGAATTTTTTGCGTATTGCCCTGAAAACTGAACGAGAGGTCGAGATGTACACTCATGTGCTGGAAGAGCGAAAAAATTCCATCAAAACGTCCGACAGGGACGCCGCCCCCATTCGTTGTGAAACGGCCAGCGTTTCCGGGGCGGTAAGCCAGCGGGCCTGTGTGTACTGCGGGGCCAGAGTGGTTCTCAATCCCATTACGGACGCCTTTCACATCGTACATGGCCCCATTGGTTGCGCAAGCTATACTTGGGACATACGCGGGAGCCTGAGCAGCGGTTCGGAACTTTACCGCAACAGTTTTTCCACTGACTTGCAGGAAAAGGACGTTGTCTTCGGCGGCGCGAAAAAACTGACTTCCGCCATTGACGAAGTTATGAACGTCTACGCGCCCAAGCTGATTTTTGTTTACGCCACTTGCATCGCGGGCGTTATCGGCGATGACGTGGAGGCCGTGTGCCGCGAGGCGGAGCGCAAATACGGAAGTCGCGTCATTCCGGTGAAAGCTCCCGGTTTTTCCGGCAACAAGTCCACCGGCTACCGCATGGCCTGCGATGCCTTGATGCAGCTTCTGCTACCGCACCGGGAGCAGGCCGCCGCCGATGGCGTCAATATCCTGGGGGATTACAATCTCGCCGGCGAGATGTGGATAATCAAGAACTATATGAAGGAAATCGGCGTCCCGGTTATTTCCACATTCACAGGCGACGCCTCGTATGACAGACTTCTCGGGGCGCCTTCCGCGCGTCTCAACGTGGTGCAGTGCGCCGGATCCATGATCTATCTTGCCGAACGCATGGAGATGGAATTCGGCATCCCCTGGATCAAGGCCAGTTTTTTCGGCATTGAGGACACTACCACCGCCATCAGGCAGATAGCCGACCTTACAGGGTCGCCCGAAACGCGACGCAAGGCCGAAGCCTTCACCCGGCGGGAGTCGGAGCGCGCGACGGCCTTGACCGCTCCATATCACAAGAGTTTGGCCGGAAAAAAAGCGGCTATCTTTGTGGGCGGCGGTTTCAAGGCTATCTCCTTGGTGCGCCAGTTCCGGGAAATGGGTATGGAAACAGTGCTTGTGGGCACGCAGACCGGCAAGGCGGACGAATACGAAGTGCTGGGTAAACTGGTCAGCCCGGGTACGGTTATTCTGGATGACGCGAATCCGGCGGAATTGGAGAAATTCATGCGCGAGAAGGGAGCCGACATTCTGGTGGGCGGCGTCAAAGAGCGTCCGTTGGCCTACAAGCTGGGCATCGCCTTCTGTGACCACAATCACGAGCGCAAACACGCGCTCGCCGGATACGAGGGCGTGGAAAATTTCGCCCGTGAAGTCAATCTTTCCGTCAACAGCCCTGTCTGGCATTATGCGCGAGGGTAGCCCGATGAGTTCCGGTATTGTCAATCTCAACACCAATCCCTGCAAGATGTGTATGCCCATGGGAGCAGTGAGCGCCTTTTACGGAGTGGCCCGCTGTATGTGTCTGCTGCACGGCTCGCAGGGGTGCAGCACTTATATACGTCGTCACATGGCTACACACTACAACGAGCCTGTGGATATCGCCTCGTCTTCTCTTACTGAGGAAGGCACGGTTTTTGGCGGTGAAAAAAATCTCATCAAAGGTCTGGACAATCTTATTGAACTCTACCGGCCGGAAGTCATCGGCGTTGCCGCCACCTGTCTGGCGGAAACGATAGGAGAGGAGGTGCCGGCCGTTATCCGGCGCTATCATGAAAGCAGGCCGGAGTGCGCGGTGAAAATCATCACTGTGGCCTCGGCCGGGTATTCCGGCACCCAGTATGAGGGCTGGTTCCGCGCCCTACATGCTCTGGTGAGTCAGACGGCTGTCGCCGCTGCCCGGCACGACGGCCTGAACGTCATCACCGGTCCCATCAGTCCGGCGGACACGCGCGCCCTGAAAAATCTCCTGCGCGGTCTCGGACTTTCCTTTACTCTCCTGCCGGATATCTCCGACAATCTGGATGGCGGCCATGCGGCGACCTATGAGCGCCTGCCTTCCGGCGGAACGCCGCTCGCGGAGATTGTCCGCATGGCCGGTGCGCGGGCCACTCTGGAACTGGCAAGCTTTCCGCCCGAAGGGTATTCGCCTGGTCGCTGGCTGGAGGAAAAGCACAATGTTCCCCTGATACGTTGCCACATGCCTCTTGGACTGCGGGACACAGACGCCTTTCTCAAGGCTCTGGAAAAGCTCGGTGCCGTCATTCCCGAAGAACTCCGGCAGGAACGCGCCCGCTGCCTTGACGCCATGATTGACGCTCACAAGTACAATGCCATGGGCAGAGCGGCCGTTTACGGCGAGCCGGATCTGGTTTACGGACTCGTACGCCTGTGCTGCGAAAATGGCATCATTCCGGTTGTAGCGGCCACAGGCAGCGATTGTCCGCCCTTGAAGGCGGCTCTGGAGGAAGAAATACGTCCGGCGGCGGAAAATGCGCATGTGGAACGCGTGAGCGTATTGAATTTCGCCGATTTTGACGATATCGGCGCGGCTGCTGAAGCGAACGGAGCCAATTTGCTCATAGGCAGCTCCGACGGCCGGCGTCTGGCGCACAAATACAATATCCCTCTGGTGCGTTGCGCCTTTCCCGTACATGACCATGTGGGGGGGCAGCGCATCCGCACTCTGGGGTATTCCGGTGCGCTGTCTCTTCTTGACAGTTTTGCCAATGCTCTTATCAGCCGCAGAGAAAGCGTCTACCGCGCGGAACTGTTTGAACGCCACTGCAAAACATCCGGCCTCTCCGCGTCAAAGTCGGAACTTTCCCTCCAGAAGAAGACGGTGCGTCACCCCTGTTTTTCCGCTTCGGCCTGTCATACGGCTGCCCGCTTGCACCTGCCCGTGGCCCCTGACTGTAATATCAGCTGCAATTACTGTGTGCGCGCCTTTGACTGCCCGAATGAAAGCCGCCCTGGCGCGACAGCAAAGGTTTTGTCGCCTGAAGAGGCGCTGGCGCGTTTTATGTCCGTCAAAGCGGCCATGCCCAATCTGGCGGTTGTGGGCATCGCCGGACCGGGCGATGCTCTGGCCAATTTCTCCGCAGTGGCGGAAACCTTGCGTCTTGTGCGCGAGATGGATTCGGAAATCACGTTCTGCCTGTCCACCAACGGTCTGTTGTTGCCTCTTTATGCCGCGCAACTCGTAAGCTTGAGCGTAAGCCACGTCACCGTCACCATCAACGCGGTGGATCCGGCCATCGGCGCGCTCATTTACAGGCATATTACCTATATGGGAGTGAAGTACGAAGGCGAGGTCGGAGCGGCCATACTCATGGCCAATCAGCTTGCCGGCCTCAAATTGCTGCTGGAGGCGGGCGTTGTCTGCAAGGTCAACATTGTGCTCGTCAAAGGCGTCAACGACGGCCATGTGGAGGAAGTGGCCCGCAGAGCCGGCATGCTCGGCGCGTCTCTGGCCAACGTAATGCAGATGATCCCCGTCAGGGGCAGTGTTTTTGAGGATATGCCCCTTATAAGCAACGCCGAGCACATGGCTTTGCGCAAGCGTTGTGAAATCCATATTCCACAAATGTATCACTGCCGGCAGTGCCGGGCCGATGCCGTGGGTCTGCTGGACGAGGATCGATCCTGTCTGTTGCAGACGGATGAAGCGTCCTCACGCGGCAGGGACGCGGCCCGCATGGAAACGCCGGTGCGCGTTGCCGTGGCTTCGCGCAGTGGCGTAGTGGTGGATCAGCATTTCGGCTATGCCGATCAGTTTTATATTTATGAAAGTGACGGCGTTTCCACACGTCTCGTTGAGATGCGGCGAACGCCGGGCGGCAGGGGAGGCTGCGGCCGGTGCGGTGGAGACAAGGCCGTGGTCGCGCCAAGGCCCGGCAGACTTGCCGGCGCGTTGGAGGCGGTGGCGGACTGTAAGGCTGTGGTGGCCATGCGCATTGGCCTCTCGCCCGCAAGGCAGCTTGCCGATAAAGGCATTGCCGTGTTTTCCACCTACGAAAACATTGACAAAGCCGTGCGCGCGGCGGCAGAGCGTCTTGTATAGGACTCGTCGTGCGGCTTGTTGATGTCACTTTGGGAAGCCTGAGACGCTCCGGCTGTGCTGTCGAACCGGAAGACGCCGGGCTCTGGCGTTCTCTGGCGCACGAGTTCGGCGCGGACGTTGTGGAAGACGAAGAGACTGACAAGGAGAGCGCTGCCTGCGCGGCAAAAGCGGGAGTTGTTCCGGTTTTTGTGAAAAGCGCCGCAAACTTTGCGCCGGAAAAAATGCTCAATTCAGCCTGTTCACGTCCGTTGCGCCTTTGTGGCCTGGATGACCTCCTGTTGTTGGAGAACCGGCGCGGCCTGTTTTCCCGCCTGCGCCGCTTGGGCGAAAATCTGCCTCTGGAGATGGCTTTCGGCAACAGTCTGAGCTGTGCCACAGCTCTCGGCGTGACCTGGTTGCTTGAGGGCGGCGAATGTCTGGTCTGTTCCTTCACCGGCCTGAGTTCTCTGGCCGCTTTGGAAGAAGTGATCATGGCCCTGCGTCTTTCCGGCGCGAAACAATTTCCCGGTCTGCCGAGGCTGCCCGTCTTGCGTGAATTTTTTGAACGCCTTGCGTCTCCCCTTGCCGGGCAGGGCTTTCCGGTGGTGCCGCCCGCAAAGGCTGTGGCCGGACGCGCCATATTCGCTGTGGAATCCGGCATACATGTGGATGGCTTGGGTAAGGATACTGCCCTCTATGAACCATTCAGCCCGGAAGTTGTGGGCGTGCGGCGGCGCATCATTCCGGGCGCGCATTCCGGCGCGGCAGCCATACGCCTGTATTGCGAGTCTCTTGGGCTGCCCTGCGAGGCCGGTTGGATTCCGGACATGCTTTCGGCTGTGCGATGCTTAAGCCGCAAGCTGGAACGCAGTCTGCGCGAGGAAGAATTCCGTTTTCTCCATAAGAGTGTCTGTGGGAAAGAGCGGTATGCGACAGTTGCATGTGATTGACGTTACCCTGCGCGACGGGGAGCAGGCTCCCGGTTTCGCCTTTTCTCTCCAAACCAGGATACGTCTGGCGCGCCTGCTGGACATGGCCGGAGTGCACCAGATTGAGGCTGGCGTTCCCGCAGCGGGCGCGGCAGAACAGGACGCCGTCCGCGCTGTGAAGGACGCCTGTTCTTCGGCCCTTGTTTCCACATGGAATCGCGCAAATTCTGGAGATATAGAGGCCGCGCTGGCCTGCGGCGTCGATGTTCTGCATATCTGCATGCCTGTTTCCTGGCGGCAAATATGCAATAAACTGGCCATTACGCCCCGGACCGCTCTGGAGCGATACAAAGAATGCGCTGCCCTGGCCGTTGCCGGGGACGTTACCGTGACCGTTGGTTTTGAGGATGCTTCCAGAGCCGATCCCGACTTCATGCTGCGTCTGGCCCATGAACTCAAGGCTCTGGGTGTGCTCAGAATTCGTGTCAGCGACACTGTGGGCGTCCTGACGCCGAACGAGGCAGAGAATCTTGTGCGCCTGCTGGGGCAGGCCGGCATGGATATGGAAATTCACGCTCACAACGACCTTGGCATGGCTGCGGCCAATTCCTATTGTGCCGCCTTGGCCGGCGCGGCTTTTATCAATGTTACCCTCACGGGCATCGGCGAGCGGGCCGGAAACTGCGGTTTGCTGCATTTCGCGCGCCTCGTGGAACACAGCGGGGTGTTTGATTGCGTTCCGAACGCGCAACAGGCCGCAGAGGCGGAATATTTGGCCGCACCCATGTTGCGGCGGGATGAAAAACTGCTTTCAGGATAAAAAATGGAAGACTCCTCAGTGGCGGTTATTGTTGACAGGCAAGGCAAGATAGCTTCTTTCCCGGGAAACGTGCTGGCGAGAATCTATCACAAGAGGGATGGCGTCTGGGGCTGCGGGAGAATCGTCGCTTTTTCGCCGGGGGCGGAAAGGGGCTTACCTGCCGTGCGCGACAGCCTGCGGGAATTTATAGCAGATCTTGGGCAAACCCGCATTTTGGTTGCTGCCTCCATCAGCGGCATCGCATATTCACTGCTGAATCAGCGAGGCTTCCGACTATGCGAAATGGACGGCTTTGCTCCCGATTGTCTTGACGATCTTGTGGAAAGCGTCAAGTACGAACCGGCGCCTGTTTTGTCTCCGCATCCCGAGGAAATTTCGCCAGGTATTTATCGGTGCGATCTCATGGTCATCCTGCGGGAATACCCGGATCTTTCCTCCAAAAAAATCCTGCGGCCCTTTTTCGACGGGACGCCCTTTGTGGAACTACGTCTGCTCTGCGGCCACATACCGCCTTGGCTTGCGCCGGAATTGAAGGCGCGCGGTCTTGTCCACAGCGATCCCGTTGCGGCGGACGGCAAGTTACTGGTGAGCATAAGAACGGCATGATTGATACTCAAGCCGGAGCCAGCGTGGTTTCGGCCTTTTCATCAGAACTTCCTTTGTGGTCTGAAACCCCGGCCTTCATGCCGGATATAGCCCCGACCCCGCCCTGAAGGGCGGGGTTTCTTTCCGGGGCGGAAGCTTGGGAGGGGTCCAAACCCCTCC
>JAITGC010000063.1 GCA_031280915.1 Desulfovibrio sp.
ATTAAAGCGTTGGCGCGGCATTGCCACACGCTATGCGAAGAATACGGTATCATTTTTGGCCGCTGTGCATATTAGGTGCATCGCTATTTGGGCAAAAATCAATTGACGACACTATTTAAGAGTCGGCGCGTGAAGTACCGCTTCCAGGGCCGTGAAAAGCTGCTTCCCCAGCACATTCCTCCGGCCAGGCGTAGAAAATGCGGTTCGATCATAACTGTTTCGCTTGCGGCTCTTGGCAGAAATCTGCCAGCTTCAAAACTGCGCGGAGGGTAAACAATCTATTGACGCTCTACAATTCCTGAATCTTCCGAGGTTATACGGCCCCCGAAGTTTTATGCAACAAGGCCGATGACTGTTTCCGCATTGCCGGGCTTTTACAGTGACGGAAAACCCCGGAAGCCGTGTTTCCCTGGCTTCCGGGGCGATATTGTCCCTCGTGGGACTGAAAAATGGTAGCAAGGGAGGGACTTGAACCCCCGACACTACGGGTATGAACCGCATGCTCTAACCAACTGAGCTACCTTGCCCTAAGCGGTAACATCGGCAAGACGAATTCCTTACACAATCTGCTTTGACTTGACAAGAATTTTGTACGATAAATTTTTGACAATATTCTGATGGAGGAGCATCAATTTGGCCCGTTGTTTGCATAAATAGTTACGACATGGACGGCAGCGTCAAAAATAAGGCGGAGTGATGGCCTTTCGTTTTAACATGCAAAAGGTGCTCGATTATCGCGGGCAGTTGGAAGAAGAAGCCAAAGTGCGCCTAGCGGATGCCCAGCGCCGCCATGAAGAGGCCCAGCGGCGTCTCCAGAGCCTTGAAGCCGCTCTGTACGAGGCGCGCGACAAGGCGCGCGACATGATATTGAAGGACGCGGCTGAACGCTGGTTGCACGAAGGCTATGTGAAAGGCCTGAGCGCAGACGTGAGTGCTGCCCTCTTACAAGCGCGGCTGGCCGCCGGGATGGTGGATGAGGCGAGAAAGCTGCTTGTCGAGCGATCTGTGGACAAAAAGATGCTGGACAAACTCAAGACGCGAAAAAGCCGCCAGCATATGCATGAGGAACTGATGAAGGAGCAGCGCGCAAATGACGAAATCGCGACATTGCGTTATAAGGCTTCGGCTTTCTAATTTTTTTCGCTGTCTTGCGGCTCTGTGCCTGCTCAAGCTTTGCGTGCTGGGCATGTTGCTTTTGGACATGCCGTTGCCGTTTTCAGACAGCGGCCGGCAAGCCGGAAGCGTGGGCGGTCAGAATATTGCATTGATCCCGCCGGACAGCCTTGGTAAAGTTTATACGGATTCCACAGACCTTGCCGAGCCGCCAGACGAGTGTGCAGACGCACTTGCAGGCAGTGCTCCATCCTATGGGGCAGTTGTCGATTCAGCCGCTATGCCAGGCATCTCCATGACTTCCGGATCCTTCGCCGGAGCGTCGCCTCACGTCCCATTGCTTGTTGCGGGACAGGGCGTTGGAGTCAAAATTTTCCTGCCCGATGAATCCCTGCTTGATATGGCGCGCCTGACCCGGTTGCCCATTCCCGCCCTTGGCGGAGTGCGGGCCGTGGCTGCGGCCGCCCTTGATTTGCCGGCACCGACCGCGCCGCAGAACGGTGTTGCGCCCTTCGCTCCTGTAGAGCAGACGGCTCCTTTGACCATGCCGGGCGCTCCGCCCATTCCCGCCAATATTCCGCGTGGGCAAAGGGCCGGCGGAGAGCCGCTCACGCCACGTGGCGGGCAGGCTTCAATGCCGCCCCTGCCTTTTGCCCCGGATGCGTCTCCCGTCCCGCAACTAGCACCTGATGTCCCACAGCGGAACATGCCGGAGGACCCCAATTCCAAAGCGCAGGAATTGGCCCGCCAGCAACAGGACATTCTCATGCTCCGTCAGCAAATGGATGACCGGCTGAAAGATATTGAAAACGCCGAACAGAAAATGCAGGATATGATACGCGAAGCCAAGGGGCTGGAAGACAAGAAAGTACGGCATCTTATTCAAGTGTACGCCAATATGAAGCCGAAAGTCGCGGCAAAGGCCATTGAAAGCCTGGACGAACGAGTGGCGGTACGTATTCTTTCCGGTATGGTTCCCAAGCAGTCCGGGGAAATTCTCACATACACCGATCCGGAAAAGACCGCCAAATTGACGGAACTGCTGACCCGTATACGGATGCCGGAAGAATAGCCTTGCGATATTGCTCATGCGTCTGAAACTGCTTCTTGCCTACGTGGGAACCCGCTACAGCGGCTGGCAGATACAGGAAAAACCCGATCCGCCCCGCACGGTGCAGGCTGCGTTAGAGACGGCTTTTCGCACCCTCGTTGGTGCGCACGTGCGTGTACACGCTTCAGGCCGTACGGATACCGGCGTGCACGCCAAGGGCCAGACGGCGCACTGCGATGTGCCCGATGCAAAAGTGGGGCTTGACTGGCGGCGCGGGCTCAATGCCCTTTTGCCGTGTGATATCCGTGTAATCATGGTGGAGGAGGCCTGCGAAGCGTTCCACGCCCGTAACGATGCGGCGCGCAAAACGTACGCGTATCAGTTCTGGCAGGAAAAAAGTTTTCTTCCTCCGGAGTTGGCGCCCTTTGTCTGGAATTGTGGGCCGCTTGATCTTGATGCCGCGCGTCGTGTTCTGCCGCATATCATAGGAGAGCGGGATTTTGCCAGCCTGCGGAATGCCGGGACGGACACCCAAACCACCCGCCGGAAGATTTTTTCCGCGGAAGTCAGAGAATTGCCGCCGTTGGAGCACTATCCGCCGCACAGGCCGTCTTTGCTCCTCACAATAACGGCCAACGGTTTTCTCAAACAGATGGTGCGCAACATCGCCGGTCTGCTGACGGCCTGCGGGCAGGGGAGAATAGAGCCTGAGGCCGTGCCGCGCCTGCTGGCCGTTCTTGACCGTAAGGCGCTGCCCTGCGTGACCGCGCCTGCCTGTGGACTAACACTGCTCAGTGTGGGATATGAAAAATAATTATACCATGAAATAGTACACGAAAGGCGCCAGCAGAAGTCTGTACACGGCGAAAGGGACAAGGCCTGTCCGACCCAGCAGAGCCACAAAAATTTTGACGGCCAGCAGGGCTGAAACAAAAGCTCCAGCCAGACCCATCAGAAAAAAGGGAATATCGGCTGCGGTGAAAAGCTCCAGATTTTTTAGCAGATCATAGCCAGTTGCCGCCGTCATAATGGGCACTGCCGCGATAAAGGAATATTCGGCCGCCAATGTGCGTCCGGCTCCCATCAATATGCTTCCCATAATAGTGGCCGCCGAGCGAGAAAAGCCCGGCCAGAGGGCAAGGCATTGAAAACAACCGATGGCCAGAGCAAGGCGCGGCGTCACTTCATCAAGGTTTGTATAGGCGATTTTGTATTTGCGGCGCTCCACAATAATCATGCAGACAGCTCCGACAAGCAGGGCGATGAGCACCGTAACGGGCCGAAAGAGGTATTGCTTTATTTGGGAGTGCAGCAAAAGTCCCAGCAGGCCAGCGGGCAGACTTGTCAGCAATAGCAGCAAAATACCTCGCAAACCGGAAAACTGTACGCCGGGCTGCGGTTTGAGAAGGCCAATAAAGCGTTTCCAGTAAAGAACCACAACAGAGAGGATGGCTCCAAATTGAATGACGACTTCAAAGGTAGCCGCGCGCGGACCGGTGAAATTCAGCAGATTTCCAGTTAGAATCAGATGGCCCGAGGAGGAAACGGGCAGGAATTCCGTCAGTCCTTCCACAATACTCAAAAGCAGGGCAGTGAGCAGGTTGTCCATAGAGGGATAGAAAAGAGGTTTTTAAACGGAAGATCCGTCAGCCGGGGGATTTTGGAGAAGCCGCTCCAGGGCAGCCGTGTCGAGGGGGGTCAGGTTAAAACGCATGCCCGCTTCGTCAAGCAGGTTCGCCACAGATTTGTGGGGATTGAGCACGCGCTGTTCGGCAATATAAGCCAAGGCTTTACGCGTCAATTCACTTTGGGGGATAATTGTGGACATTACAAGTCTCCTTGGGAGCAAGAACGCGGGGTCAATTCTTTGCTTTTTTGACGTTGCCGGACGGTTCCCTTTTTACGTCAATGCGGGGGAAAATATTTGATGTTTCGGCCACGATCGTGCCCGGGGCAAGGCCGTCAAAGGCGCCGCTTTCCCTCTGCAGGTCGTAAACAGGGGGCGCGTTGCCCGCTGCCGGGCTGCCCAACTGCTCCAGCATCCGCCCAGCGGCATCAGGCATTGCCGGCCACAGGCAGAGAGCCGTTTTGCGCATGGCCGTCAGCAGCATATGCATCACCGTGGCAAGCCGTGCGGTGTCGCCTCGCTTGTGAAGCGCCCAAGGGGCCTGACTGTCCACATATTTGTTCAGGGCGCGCACGGTTTCCCATAGGGATTCCAGGGCTGTGTCAAACTGCGCGTTGCCAAAAAGCTGGATAAAGTTCTGCAGGGAGTGCAGGCACAGTTCCGCGACGGCTTCATCCTCCCGCATAAGAACGGAAGGCTCGGGTACTCGGCTGGCGAAATATTTTGCGGCCATGGAGAGCACGCGGCTGAAAAGATTGCCGAGGTCATTGGCCAAATCGGCATTAATCCGGCTTATCAGGGCATCTTCGCTGAAGCTCGCGTCCTCGCCGAAACGCATTTCCCGCAACAGGAAATAACGAAATGCGTCCAGCCCAAAACGTCGGCCAGTTTCCAGCGGGTCAATGACATTGCCCAAGGATTTTGACATCTTGGTGTCCCGCACAAGCCAGTAGCCATGCACATTCAGATGCCTGTACACAGGCAGTCCCGCCGCCTTGAGCATGGTGGGCCAGAACACGGCATGGGGTTTCAGAATGTCTTTTGCCACCAGATGTTCACCGGGCCAGCGGGATGCACAGTCCGGGCCGTTCGGCCAGCCGAGGGCGCTTATGTAATTGATGAGAGCGTCAAACCAGACGTAGCAGACGTAGGCATTGTCAAAGGGGAGTTCAATGCCCCACTGCAGGCGGGTTTTTGGTCGGGAGATACACAGATCCTCCAGTTCTCCGGATTCCAGCATGGCAAGCACTTCTGTCCTGTAACGGTGGGGGCGGATAAAATTTTCATGTTTTTCAATATGGTCTTTGAGCCAAGGAAGATACCTGGACATTTTGAAAAAGTAATTTTTTTCGCTGATGAATTCCAACCGCGTTTTATGCTGGGGGCAGAGGCCGTTTTCCAGTTCCTTTTCCGTGTAGAAACGTTCACAGCCATAGCAGTAGTGTCCGCCAAACTCGCCGAAATAGATGTCTCCCGCATCGTAAACCCGTTGCAGGAAGGCTTGCACGGCACGCCTGTGTTCCAAATCCGTTGTGCGTATGAAACGGTCATGACGGATGCCGAGCAGCGGCCATAAGTCATGAAAGCTGGCGCTGATTTCGTCCACAAATTCCTGGGGGGAGCGCCCTTGCTGTTCTGCGGCGCGCATAATTTTATCGCCGTGTTCGTCCGTGCCGGTCAAAAAAAAGGTATCTTCGCCGAGCATTTTGTGAAAACGGATAACAGCGTCCGCCACAATGGTCGTGTAGGCATGGCCGAGATGAGGCTTGGCATTGACGTAGTAAATGGGGGTCGTGAGAAAAAAGCTGTTCACGCAAGGCTCCGCGGAGGCCTGTATTCGGGATATTTCATGAGGTGTTTTTTGTTTCCGTGTTGAAGTCAGCACTGCGGGTTTTTCCGCCGGCGACGGCGCGGCGGAGCCCCTTGGTTTTCTCCGCCGTCGGCGGAGAGAGGGGGCAAGGCCGTTTCAGCGTCATCGCCAAGGGCAGCCTCGTTTTTTGCCGGGGCATGCCGCGCCTCATTGTCTTCAGGGAACAAATCTTCTGAAAAGTTCAGCGAATCAAGTGTATCGGGTGCGGCGGAAAATACCAGCAGGACATCCTCTGTGGCCCGGGCCGGCGGGTGGTGTTCAGCCCGTGAGTTTGAAGCCGGCGCTTCCGCCCGTTGCGGAGCGAGGGCTTGCCATTCCTCCAGGGTCAGTTCCCGTTCTTCATTGTTTTCCGCCAGCGCCACAAGTGAATTGCGGAACATATTCGTTCTGAGTACCTTCATGCTTCCCTGGTCCGTCCGGTATTTTTTGCCGAGGCGGGGACAGGATTTGTGAAAGTTGTCGTAATTGTCCTGTTCGTAAGCAAGACAGCAGAGAAGGCGGCCGCATATCCCCGAAATCTTTGCCGGATTGAGGAAAAGGTTCTGCTCCTTTGCCATGCGGATGGTTACAGAGGCAAATTTGCGCAAATAGCGTCGGCAGCAGCACACCATGCCGCAGTTGCCCACGGCGCCCGTCATTTGCGTTTCGTGCCGTACTCCAATCTGCCTGAGTTCAATGCGGGTGCGGTATTCCTGCACAAGTTCCTTGACGAGATCCCGGAAATCAATACGAGAGGGAGCCGTAAAATAAAAAATCATCTTGCTGCGGTCAAAAAAAATCTCCACATCGACAAGCTTCATGTCCAGGTCGCGTTTTGCGATGCCGCAACGGCAGAAGTCCCCGGCCTCGCGGGCGAGTTCCCTGTTCTGGCGTTCATGGTCCCAATCTTGCTCGTCGGCGGGGCGGAGAATATACGGCAGAGACGGCATCTCTTGCCCCTTAAGCGCGCTTTGCCCGCACAGGCCGGGCACGGCGTCCAGCGGGCCGGAATCAATCAGGGCGAAGGTCAAACCCTGTGCGGTCTCCACCAGAACGCCGTCTCCCTTCATCAGGACATCCGGAGCCGCGTAATAGCTTGTCTGCCCCAAGGGGCCGAGTTTGAGTCCATATATCGGCATATCTTTCCGTTATCGTGCGGAATAAATCCGTGCATAAACGCACGGCGCCCGGCGGGCGCAACTCCAGCCGGGCGCGCAAATATGGCGGTTATGCTGTCGCTGATGGGCCGGACACCCGGCAACAACTGTTGCCGCTGCTTCCTCTCGGACCTGACGGGGTTGGCAGCGCTGCCGCCGTCCGGCTTATCTTTTACATTACATTATGGCGGGAGTGGTGTCAATTTGTATATCGGCCATTGTTCTATGCCGCTGCCCGTGGGGCGAGGCGTCTCTTGTCGGGCGGGAATCCGTTTGCCATATTTGTTTGCTTCTGTTATTTTTGTTCGCATAACGTAAAGTAAGGAGAAATATTTTGATGAAAAAGAAAATAATTTTTTCAGCTTTGTTTGCCTTGTTCTTGGCGACGGCGTTTGCCGATATATCCCTCGCTGTGGAAGGGGGATTCCAGGGCGGCTCTCAAGTGGCGGGCGGCGGTTTTTCCGGCCCGGGGATCGCTCTGAGTACAGTTCGGGAGGCGCTGACCATGCGCGACGACACGCACGTGATTTTGCGCGGCAATATCATGCGGCGCCTCGGCAAGGACAAATATCTGTTTCAGGACGCGACAGGGACTGTCACTGTGGAAATTGACCACGACAAATGGGGAGGGCAGACCATAACTCCCGGTGACGCTGTAGAGTTATATGGCGAGATTGACAGAGATTTGTTTAACGTTGAAGTTGAGGTTGATCGGGTAGTAAAGCGGTGACAGCCACCCCATTTCCGGCTCCATGTCAGTGCGGGCTTTCAGCTTCGTTGAGGCCTTTTTTCGATTAAATTCACTCGGGGGTTCGTCGATGAACATCAAACGGGCAAGCGCCAGATCCGTGGCGCTGTTATCCTTCGTCATTGTGTTCTTTGGACTGTCCTGTTGGGAATTGAACAGCCCCCTGCTGGCATTCGGCGAGGGGCGAACAACGGCGGCGCCAAACAAAAAAACGCAGGAAATGAATATGCTGCGGCGCACCATCGTAACGCGCCAACAGCGGTTGAGCGTCGCTGTGGCGGATAACGGAGAACCGATGGTCAAAGCCGACAAATATGATGCGAACATCGTAATGAAGCCGGGCTTGCCCGATATGGGGGACATCACCGGCAACGATATTTACGTACGCGACACGGTGGCCAGAATGTTGGCGCGTGCCAATGAAAAATTGCGGGCCGCCGGTTTGAACCTCATTGTTGCTTATGGCTATCGCGCGCCGGCGGTGCAGGAGAAATACTGGCGAATGTCGCTCGCCAGAGTGCGGAGCGAACATCCTGACTGGCCGAAAGAGCAGCTTGATACAGCGGCGGATGCCTTTGCCGCCGATCCGGCGGTGGCGGGACATATTACCGGCGGATGTGTCGATGTAAGCGTGGAGCGCGGCGGGGAGCCGCTAGATATGGGCGTTGACGTGGATGATATTTCCGCCGCTGCTGATGTGATCAGGACATTCAGCGACCGGATTAGCGCGGAACAAATGTCCAACAGAATGGTGTTATATCAGGTGATGACTGAAGTCGGTTTTATGCCATTTTTCGGCGAATACTGGCATTTCATGTATGGCGACCGCGAATGGGCGTATTTTTCCGGCCGGCGGGGATCGCTTTACGACAAAATCGACTTCAGGCCGGCAAGCCCCTGACTCCAGTTTTTATTATGGCGCGGGCCCGGCAGGAATCAAGCCTGCTGCCTACCGCTTAACCGAAGAGCTTATCCAAAGCATTCTGGAGTTCCTTATTTCCTCCTATGCCGCATCGGCATAATGCCACCACATTTTGCGCTGTTCACTCCATTTCGTGGAAATTCCGCGATGCCTGCCGTGAGTTTGGCATAAAACACAAGCGTACTCGTCCTTACCGGCCGCAAACCAACGGCAAGGCCGAACGCTTCATCAGAACGGCCTTGAAAGAGTGGGCATACAAATACACGTATACCCACTCATGGAAAAGAACGGCGTACCTGCCGGTCTGGACGCATCAATACAACTTCGTGCGTCCTCACACGGCTCTTGGCGGAAATCCTCCAGCTTCAAAACTCAACGGAGGGGGAACAACGTGTTGACACTCTACAGCTAGCCGTTTTTCGCATTGACGTTGGGCACGAATTGCCGGACAGTAGCGCGGGGCGGTTCTTGTTCTTTCGCTTGGGGCTTTGACTCCGGACGGAGAGCGTTTTTGCCGTAGGCGGCATGGGCCTGGGCGCGCGGGGCGGCAGTTGCGGGGGGAGGAGCGAATGACTGGGCAGCTCCGCTGGAAGCCGCCGGCTGGAGGCGGTTGCCGATGTCCTCGGCGGCTTTGCGGGCTTCGGGCGTTTCCAGTATTTGAGCGTAGGCGCCGCGTAAGCCGGAGAGGATTTGCGTAACGCTGTCCAGCGAGTCCACATTCATTTTCAGGTTGGCCTGCAAAAGACGCGCTGTGCACAGTATGTAGAGATTGTTCAGGTTGACGGCCAAGTCGCCGCCGCGCTCCATATTCAGGGAAGATGAAAGTTCGTTGACAATATCGATGACCTTCGAGATCAGAATACCCTTGTTCGCGTAGTCCTTAGCCAGCATTTTATCTCTGGCCTGCTGCAGATAGTTGAGTGCGCCGTCATAGAGCATCAATAAAAGCTGGCCCTGATCCGTGGTGCTGACCTTGGTGTTGAAATACGCCTGCGCCGCTTTATTCATGGTGTACTCCCCCATTGTTTCCATATGAAGTTTTTATTGATTCGAGACGCTGTCAATTGCCGCTTTTCAATTGGCCAAGCTGAGCTTCCAGACGCTTTTGCTGTTCACTGTACTGTTTGAGCATGGTTTCCAGATTGGCGAAAATTCTTTTCTGCCGGGCTTCCCATGTGGTGAGGCGCTGTTCCTCCTGCGCGATTTTTTTGTCAATGTTCTCCATAATTTTTTTGTAGTTGTCCCGCAGGACCATCAGAGCTCCGTTTGCCGACTTTACAGCTACGGCATCCGGATTGTCGGGGCCGACATGCACGTCCGCAAAACGCAGTTCGTCCTTCAGAAAGCTGTTTACCGTCTGGACCAGCCCTTCTTTGATGCGCACCTGTCCCGTATGGACACCTGGAGTGAGGTCGTCAATGACCACGGCCAAACCTCGGGCGGCTCCCTTGTCCACGCTGAAGTAATAGCCGGGCATGCTGATGTCCCGCTTTGCTTCCACGCCGCCCACGGTCACGCTGAGGATATTGCCGCCTGAATCCACTTCGTAGTGCACGTCATATGATCCCGCCTTGGTGAGGCCTTCAATGTGGCTGCCGTAGCGAAAATCGGCACTGGTGCTGGAGCCGGTTCCGCTGGTGCAGAAAAAATCCACCACATCTTGAAGGTGATTGGTGATCATGTCGTTATAGCGTTCCATATCCATGGATTTGAGTTCGGCAAAGGAGGCGCTGGGCGCTATCACCAGCAGGCCGTAGTTCGGGTCCTTTTCGTCTGTGCATGTTTTGATTCCCATGCTGGAAAGTGTGGCCACCAGATCGCCGGAGAGAATGTCCGCAGCGGATTGCTGTCCTTTGAAACCGGGCGGAGGAGCGATCAGCAGATTTTTGAAGCGACTGTTAAAAAGCTGTACGCCGTAGTTGCCCTGCAAAAGAGCGCCTTTTTCCGCAGTGAGTTGTGAAGGGCTGTAGTTGTTTTTACCGATGTCATTGGGGTCATTGGAGGTGACTTCCTTGTCCTTGTTGAAAGAGGTCAGTTCACGCACGGTGATCAACACGGAGTTGACCGCGTCAAGGAAGGTTTGGATGGACTGTTCCACGGAAACCAGATCCGTGCTGACGGAGATGCGGGCTGTGCCGACATCCTGAATGTCGAAGACGACGCCCTCAATGACGTCGCCCACGTTGTTGGAGGCGGATTCCATATCCATGGGCCAGTTATCCACCCTGTAGACAGCGTTGGCGGATTTCTGGATGCTCCAGTTGTCGGAGGCGATCACCTGCCCCTTGACGCCCGGCCCAGAGACGTTCAGCGTATCGTCAACCTGCAGAAAAGCTTGGCCGTCCGCGGGATTTGTCCAGGCGCTTCCGTCCGCCCTGACCAGCCTGGCCGAAATCCCGGCCCCGCCGAGGGCGCTGACAACAGCCTGCATATCGGAACCGCTGCCCAGCGTTACCGTTTGCGTGGTTCCGTTATTCAGCGTGACTGTATAGCTCAGAGCCGGGGCTGTTTCCAGCAGGCCGCCGGGGAAGGCAGACATGTCTATGGCCGTCGCCGCGTCGGTGACGACCGCGAGGCCGGCCATGCCGCCGCTGCCGAAAGTTTGGGCGAAACCGATGAAGCCGTTGAGATCCAGCACACTGTCGCCGCTGCCGTTGGTGGTTATGGCAACTCCGGCGTGGGCGCTGATGGCGCTCAGCAGGTCACTCTTTGTAGCTGGATTTCCCGCCGGAATACTTGGCAAGCCCATGCCGTTATCGACGATATCAAAGTTGTCGGCGCCGGCATTATAAGTAAAGCTGACGGCCGTGCCGTCCTGTCTGGTCAGGGTGAACGAATCGCCGTCAACAAGCGCGTCTCCCGCGTTCGCGACGGCGAGCGTGATATTTGTCGTGCCGACGGTGGCGGTTGTACCGGCGGGATAATCAGCCGCCGCTCCGTTTCCGTCCTTGCGTCTGACAGATTTGACGCCGTCCAGCACCAGATTGCCGCTTCCGTCCACCGTGGCTGAACCGAAACCATTTATCTGCGCATTGATGGCGTCGGCCAACTGCTGCGTCGTCTGGTCGCCTTTAATGGTGACGCTGCGTTTGGCGCCGTTTTCCAGAACAATATCATACTGGTATGTTGTGGGATTCGTTATTCCCGCCGTCGGGTTCAGCGCGGCGTTGGTCTGCCATGTGGAGGATGTGCCAGCCGCGTTCATGCCGAGGAGGTTTGGGCTGTCGTAGACATAGAGGTCATTGGCCGTGCCCGTGGCCTTGCCGGCTATCTGGAACACATAGCCTGAGCCGGTCTGGATGAGGCTTATCTGTACGCCGGGATTGCCCACCGCGTTATTGACCATATGCATGAAGGATTCCAGAGTGGTGTTTTTGGGGATGTCCACCGTGTAATCCTTGCCCGCATAGTTGTATTTGAACTCCCCGGCCGCTGTGGGGGCGATGATGTCTGTTTTGGAGTTGAACACATGGCCGGTGTTGGCCCAAATGGCGTTGCTCGCCACCTGTTTGACCTCAATGGAGTGTTGCACATCTTGGGCCAGGGCGTTGGCCACGGCCGTGATCACGTTCTGGTCGCTGGAGGTCACGTTTTTTGTGACAAAGTTGTTGCGATTGCTCAGTGTGCCAAGTACGCTGCTCGCAGCCTGCACCTGCTCGATAATTTTTCCGA
Source organism: Desulfovibrio sp. (assembly GCA_031280915.1). Classification (GTDB taxonomy): domain Bacteria; phylum Desulfobacterota; class Desulfovibrionia; order Desulfovibrionales; family Desulfovibrionaceae; genus Desulfovibrio. The sequence goes on from JAITGC010000063.1 coordinate 12,140, forward strand.
AAGCGTCATAGCGCATCAGCCAGTCGCCCTTCCAGGCTTCCAGGCGGTTAATCTGGATGCTTTCTACTTGTCTAAGTTGTTGCAGTACCAGATCAAAATTCGTGTCCGATCCACCAAGGCCGGAAATGGCGGCCGAACCTGAAACTGTGGTAGCCATATACGCCTCTCGATAAAAGCATTGCGCCCCAAAAATTTCTGTCGCAGTGTGCTGGCGGCATGGGTTGCCGCTGGTGGAGCGTCAATAATGTTCCCATGCAAAAATTGTGCAAGGCAAATTTTGTATGGTCAGACAGGAGGGCATATCCCGCTATTGGCATCTATCGGCATTGAGAGACAAATATTTACCCAACGTTGAAAATATTGAACAAGGCTGGAGGGCTGCAATCACGGGACGCGCCGTCCCGCGTCCACATCAGCTCCGGGCGCGGCGCTTTCTGGTGTGCCGGATGTCCCCATGATGCAGAGTGTTTTCCGGCAGCATTTCGACCTCGAAATATTTTTCAAAACATTTTTGGGCTGTTTTGCCCGCGTAGGCTTTTACATCCTCAAGCCAGTCTCTATAGAGGGTCAACAGTTCAAGGCCCCTGGGGTTCAATTGAAAGCCCCGGCGGTTACTGCCTTGTTTTTCCAGCAGAGGCGCGCCCCAGGCTGCTTCACTTTCCTTGATCTTGCCCCAGGCCGCTCTGTAGGACATGCCCATGGCCGCGGCCGCCTGTTTGAGCGAACCTTTTTCGTTGACCAGTTCCAGCAGGCGCATCCTTCCACGGCCCAGAAGCGGCCCCTCGGCGGTTTCCATCCAGATGTTCATGTCGCAATGCAGTGTCGCTTTCACAAAGGCCTCCTTGGCAGAGGAAAAAGCACTCAATCAACAAGTCCGTATGGGATTAAACACAGCTGGCGGAAGTGGTCAAGTCAAAAAAGCCGTTGCCGGCATTGACATGTACCATGCGGTATTATATAGAGTTTCGGCCTTTTCCAAAGGAGTGGAGCATGGCCTTAACCGCATGGCATCCCTTTATGCTTGCCGCTGCCTGTACAGTGCCCGGAATCGCGGCACGCTTCGGCCATCCGGAAATTTCTCCGCTCTGGTTGGCCCTGCTTTCGGGCACGGCCATTTTGGGCGCGGCTTTTCTGCTCACTTGGGCCTGTGAAGTGGCACAGATGGACATGCCCCAAGCCGTGGCCGTGGCCGTGGTAGCCTTTATCGCCGTGTTGCCGGAATACGCTGTGGACATGTATTTTACCTGGATGGCGGGCCGGCAGCCAGATAGCGGTTACGCCCACTACGTCATTGCCAATATGACCGGCGCGAACCGGCTGTTGACAGGCGTGGGCTGGCCAGCTGTCGTACTTATTTTTGCCGGGCGTTTTCGTTCCGCCGTGGCTCTGGAGAGTGACAAGCGTACAGAGGTGCTCTTTCTGGGGCTGGTCAGCTTCTATGCTCTTTTGGTGCCGCTCAAGGGTTCTCTCACTCTTGTAGACGGCGTCATTTTACTGTGTCTTTATGCGGGGTATATGTGCATTATCTGCCGTCGTCCTGTGCAGGAAGAGACACCGGAAGGTCCGGCGGCGCTACTGGCGCGGCTGCCGAAAAACCGGCGCCTCTCCTCAGTGATCGGCATTTTTTGTTTTGCCGCTTTGGTTATTCTGTGTAATGCCGAGCTGTTCAGTGAAAATCTTGTGGGTAGCGGCAAGTTACTGGGCGTGAATGAATTTTTGCTGGTGCAGTGGCTCGCTCCCGTCGCCTCGGAAGCGCCGGAATTCATTGTCGCCCTGATGTTCGCCTTTCGCGGGAATGTCGCCCTTGCCCTGGGCAGTATTCTTTCTTCCCAGTTTAATCAATGGACTTTGCTTGTGGGGATGATTCCGGGCGTATATGCTGCTTCCTCAGGTGGTTTCATCCCCATGAGTCTGAGCGCCCATCAGCTTCAGGAGATATTGCTCACAGCGGGGCAGTCCGTTTTCGCGGCGCTCCTGTTGGTTGATCTGCGTTTGAGCGCACGTGAGGGCATTTGGCTGTTCCTGCTGTTTGTTACCCATTTTTTCTCCCCTCTCTATGACAGGCAGCTTGAAGCCCTGTTGGGCATTTCGTACAATCCGTTGCGCCTGCATGCCTTTTATTCCTGGATATATTTGGGACTGGCGACTTTTTTGCTGCTCAAAGGCAGGCGAGCCATCTGGAAACTGCGTTTCGGCTTTAGATCTGGAGTTTGACTTCGGATTTGACGGGAGCGTTTATGTCGTGTGTTTGTTGTTTGTCCGCCACGAACGCCGGTTATTTGCGGTGGAGGTTTTTGCTTTGCGTTGTGGCCGTGCTGGTCGGATTTTCGATCTGGAACGAGGCCGGGAGCATGCCCCTGTTAGGCCTGCCAGGTCAGGTCAGCCCCAATGGTTTGACCGGCGTAATCTCAAACGACGCCGGCTTCGCGGATCATTCCTTTCGTCAGACGGCACAGCGTGGCGGTCTGGTTATTGACGTCAGTCTCAATTATCCTTCTCTGGGCAATGCGATTGCTGACGCGGACATAAAGCGTTGGGCCACGGGCATTGCCGAGGCATTTGTGGAAAATTTGTGCGAAGACGCGTCCGACAATGGAGCGGCTCGGCCTGGGGAAGGAGCGCAAAGCTATGCCTTACACGGTTCTTATACGGTTTCACGCCCTTCGGCGGCTGTCGTCAGCCTGACGTTCGAACTGTGGACTTATACAGGCGGCGCTCACGGCAATCTTGACATTATCACCCTAAATTACAGCCTGCTGAATGGGCAGCGTCTGGAACTGGCCGATCTTTTTGAAGAGCCTGATGAAGCCCTCAAGCTTATGTCCGACTGGTCGTTTCAGACGCTCTCCCGCCGTTTTGCCGGCGCATGGACGCTACAGATGCTGAAAGACGGCACAAGCCCGGATACCCATAATTTCGCCAGCCTTACTCTCACGCCGGAGGGTCTGGTCATCCAGTTTCAGCCCTATCAGGTGGTGCCGTGGGCCGCTGGCGCGCAGACGGTGGAGATGCTCATTGAAAGACTGGCGTCCGCCGGTCCTCTGTCCACCGTTTGGGGCGTGTCGCCGAGTCCGTAAAGAACTGTCAGCGTTTGCGGTTTTCCGCCGCGCTGTCCACATAAAACCAGAAGAGCGCGCCCAACTCCAGAGGGCGCGCCGTGCCGTCCGGGCCTTTGAGGGGATCCGCCGCTGTTTGCGCCATACAGCACCACCAGCCGGGCTGATTGACCACAAAGGCAAACTGACCCGCCATATCCGTGGACGAAGCCAGTTCTTCGTGCCAGCGTGTGGGGACGGCGCCTTTGTCCGTATTGATGCGCGCCAGCCTCACGGCCGCGCCTCGCAACGGCTCACCGTTCAATAATACGCGGCCGGAAAAGAGCGCGGGCGCCGTCAGGCCGAAAGGCCGGATCAAGGGCTGTATCTCGAAGCGCTGCCCTATGGGCGTGTCCCAGCCGCGTTCCACCCCATAAACGGGCAGCATTGTCTTGACATAATGCTGGATGAAACGGCCGCGCGGAGCATCCCACCACGGACGGGAATCAATACTGAACTGGTACAATCCGGGTTTTTGCAGAGCCACATTGGCACCCCAGGCTTTTTTGTCCAAGTAGCGGATTTCCTCCACATCACCCAGCAGATCCCGGCGTTCTCCCTGCAGAACGCCGTTGCCGAGCGGTGTGGCGTTATCATAGCGCAGCACGGTAAAAAGTTCCGGCATGTCCATAGCCAGACAATCCTGGGTAAAGGGGTGCATCATGGTGATCAGCAGATCAACTTCCTCATCAATAGCCGTTGCCCTGTTTGTCTGCGGCATATGGCTGGCCGCCCCCCCCTCGTCGGAGTTCCGGACACCTGCGCCCTCAAGGGCGGCCGGCATTTTCTCTTCTTTGTCCTGTGCGGCTTTGTCCCGAACAACTTTACCCCTGGATTGACTGGCGGGACCGGTTGGAACGGCCTTGGGCGGTTCAATTCTGGGGGATTCGGCAGCGGGTTCAATCGTTGGCGCGTCAATATTCGCGCGGCTCGGCACAAGCAGAGTCACCTGAGCCTGGGTCGGACAGGACAGATTCAGGACGGCGCACAGCGCGAGCGCGGCGCATTGTGCATGGCGCCACAGGGCATAAAGACAGGAAGGCGGCATACTATCCTCGTCTCCGGACAGAGTTTTGAAAAAACGCGGCCTTTTTCGTAACGGCCGGGGCATTGACATTTCCTGAGACAATGTAACAGACAAGCCGTTGTCTGTCAGCAGGGAGCCGGGCCGCCGGACAGGGTTTACTGCTGGACATGGGAGGACATCCTCGGAGTTCTCGCCGCGATGATGACCGCCGTTTCTAATGCTCCTCCTGCGAGCAAAGCTTGTGCGGCCGCCCGCATGGTCACGCCGGTGGTCATTACGTCGTCCACAAGCCATATTCTGAGACCCCTGGCCTGTGTCGTCGCTTCAAAGAAATGCCGCGTTTCGCGCCGTCGCTCCGTAGAAGCGAGGCCCGTCTGGGGCGTATGAGGGGCTGTGCGGCGCAGCAGCCCGGCTCGCAGGGGAAGGCCGGAACAGCGGTGCAGGGCTTTGGCGATTTCGTGGGCCTGATTGAAACCACGCCGACGCAAATGCCGCGGATGTTGTGGAATTGGCGTCAGCGCGTCCGGCGGCGGCAAGGCGGTTGTGATTTTGTCAAGGCAAGCCCCAATCAACGAGGCCAAAGGGATTTCTCCACCGAATTTGAGGCGCAAAATCGCATTGCGGAGCGCGCCCTGGTACAGGCCGTAGGCGGCAATGCTCTTCCAAGGTGGGGGAGTACTCAGGCATTCTCCGCACAAGGCGGCCTCTGTTCCTGTGGGGAGGGCACAGTGCTGGCAACGGGGGAAGGCGGAGAGAGCAAAGAGCGGAGCGCAGGCCGGGCACAGCGGTGCCGGGCCGCGAAAGGGATTTCGTGCCGGGTCTTCCGGCGTGAAGGGGCTTAGACAGTACGCGCAGCGCGTCTGGGCAAGGCCGGCGCTTTTCAGGAAGGAAGTTAGCCTGGTCGGGAGCATGATGTTGAGAGAGTTCCCCAGCGGGATCCCAGGATCTCGATATTTCTGCAGAGGGTCTTGCGTCGCAGAAGATCGCCCGGCTCGTCCAGTCCACGCAGCAATATGGGTTTTTCCAGCGTGAGGCCAAGGGCGCGGGCAAAGTAGGCAAGGGTCAGGGCCGCGCCTGTAAACAGCCGCCGTCCGCGTTTTCTACTCGCCGTGAGGGCGGCGAGTAGGGGGATGTGCCCCATTGAGGGTAAAGAACCCCGTTCCCGCGCGGCCCAAAAACGCTGGCTCCTGTCGATAAGCGCCTTGCAGTGCGCGGGCAGCGCGTAGAAATAAATGGGCGCCGCAAGAAAAATTGCGGACGAGCTGCGCAGCAGGGCGAAAATTTTTTCGGCCTGATCGGCGATACCGTCGCGCGCGAGCAGGCAATTGTGCGGCGGAGCCGCGCAGGCCCGGCAGCCGGCGCATGGAGGCACGGCGTATTCGCGCAGCGGTACACGGCGAATATTCGCCCCAGCCCGCGCGGCTCCAGATGCAAAGATGTCCGCTACGGCATCGCTGACGCCGCCAGCTCTGGGACTGCATTGGAGTATAAGCATGGGCGCGCGTCAAAATCAGCGTACAAAGTCGCCGCAAAAGGGATTATTTTTGATTTCGTCGCCGATGTTTGTGGCGGGTCCGTGGCCAGGGAAGACTTTTGTATCCGTCGGCAGCGTGAAGAGTTTTTCATGAATGGAGCGCAAGAGCGCCGCGTGGTCGCCAAGGGGGAAGTCCGTACGGCCGATGGAGCGGTAAAAAAGCGTGTCTCCGGTAAAGACAGTCCTTTGTTCCGGAAAATACAGAGAAAGTCCGCCCGGCGTGTGCCCCGGCGTTTCCAGCGTTTCACAGGCCATGCCGGCGAAGGCGCATTTGCCCAAGGGCATGGGCTTGCTTTCAAAGGGAGGCACTTGGGGGAAACCCCAGATGCCTCCCTTACCCGCTTCCGTTTCGGCAAGGGCGCTATCCCCCGGCGGTGTGTACACTGGCGCGTTTGTCGCCTTGACCAAGGCCGCCACGCCGTAGAGGTGGTCAAAATGAATGTGGGTCACGCATATCGCCACCAGCCTGACCTTGTGTTCGGCGAGCCACGTGAGCATTTCATCTGGCGCGCCGCCCACGTCTATAACCAGGGCCTCGTTTTCGTTGTACATGATGTAGCTGTTGGTCTCCAGCGCTCCGAGAGGAAAAACGGCAACAGGCATTGCGGCTGTCCTTGTGTTTTGTTGTCAGGCGTATGTATTCCTAGGGCAATCAACTTTGACACTTGCTGCGGCGCCTAACGGCGAAACGCGGTTTCGCCTACGCCTTGGCAGTGCGCGGCGGGGCGATTCCGTTCCAGTACTTTATATCGGGACAGAGCGTTTTGCCAAGGCTTCATTTGGCGGGAGAATGTTACTTCTGATTTTACGCAGTCTGCTTGCATATATTATTCAGTATTATCAAAATGTTATATGAAGTTTTCCTCGGGCGTACAACCAGTTTCGTCCGCCAAAATGTACGTCCATTGCGTATGTTTTTTGACGTTCATTTCACCGTAATATAACTGGCAATAGAAGTTTGGCGGCCATTGCAGAGTATCATGGGACTGACGGATACGTTTGTAAAACGCGAGCAGGTCAATGGAAAAACGCAAAAGCGCTTGGACGGCGGCGGCCTGTATCTTTCAAGGCGGATGCTGGACATTTATTGCATAGTTCCACAAATTCGGGTAACTGACATTTCTATGACGGAGGAAACAATTCGCGAGAGCCCCAGCCCTCTTCAGGGGCTGCTGCCCCGTGATCTGCTGGATATGGAAGAGGAGCTTTGCCGGAATTTGGCGCGTTGCTTTTTTTTCAGCGGGCATGCCTTATACTTCCCCGTGGGATCTCCCCCATCTGCCCCGAAATTTCTTGTGCGGGAACGCCGTCTGCTCTTGCCGCTGGTCGCGGAAGGGCGTTTGTTGGGGGTGTTTATGGCCCGCGGCGTGCGTACGCGTGAAATAAAGCCTCTTTTGTCCGCCCTGCCGGGCATGGTGGAGCTTTGCCTGGTCAATCTGGCCCTTGCCAAGACTGCGCGTACGGATGCGCTGACCTCACTGGCCACGGAAGACGCTCTCTTTGCTCATATTGAACAGCGCGCCGCCCGTGTACGCAGTTTTCTCGAGGACACCGCCGCCACCGGCAATGCACCTCTGCACAGTCTGTGCTTCAGTCTTGTGGTTATTCGTCTTTTCAACGGGGAGGACATTGTCCGTCAGTCCGATGATTATCTATTCGTCAACGATTTTTTGCGCGCATTGGCGGCGGCCTGTGCGGATAACCTGCCCCTCGGCCTTCTGCCCGCCCGCGTGGGGCGTTATGAATTTGCCTTGCTGATTCCGGGCACCGGGCGTCTTGTCTGCGAAAATATCGTCAAGGCCGCCCTTGATCGCATGCGGGCCGTATGCCTGCCGGATCCCCTGTTTCACAGGCCTGTCCGACCTTCATTGTGCGCCGGCCATGCCGTCTATCCGCAGGACATGCGGAGTGCAGATATGGTGCGTCCCATGTATGATCAGGCTCGCCGCCTTCTCTCCCGCGCTGCTTTTGCGGCGGACGTGGCCCAGAATATAACCCGGAACGCGACCTCTCCCCGTATTCTGGCGTTTGCCCGCATTTTGCATGAAGGGGGGATTGTGCGGGAAATCTTGGGCCGGACGCGCATAAGTATAAGCTTGGGCCGCAGGGCGGGGGCCTCGGAAGGGATGCGTTTTGCTGTCCATTCTCGCGAAAACGGTTTGTACAAAGGCGAAATCGTCCTGCTGCGGGCGGACTCCATGGATTCCGTGGCGGAGATTCTGCACGCACCCGACGCGGCGAATCCGTTGATGCCTGGCGACTCCCTGTCTCCTCTGGCGGCGGATCAAAAAGACGCGGATGGGGAAGCCGTCGGCGTGGCGGATGTAAATAAAGAGGGAATTTACGGCTATGGAGATTTTTTGAAGACTGCCGGCCGCGAAATGGGAGAGCTTGTTTGCTTTTCTACGGTTATTATTCGTTTTGAAAAAGCGGGCCCGCATGTTTTGGCTGAAGCGGCGCGGCAATTGCGCGTTCTGATGCGGCAGACGAACTCAAAAAGTGATGTCGGAGGAGCCTTTGTCTGTGGAGAGTACGGCGCGTCTGGCCTTATTTTTTTCCATCCCGGTACGGCTCCGGAGGCGCTTTTGCCCTTTTACAGGGATTTGTGTGCGGCCCTGCAGGATTACGGTCCGGCGGCCGGTCTGGCCGGCTATCCGTTTTTACATTTCAACAGAACGGAAATACGCGATTGCGCCTTGAAAGCTTTGGACTATGCCTTGCTTTTGCCTGAGCCTAAGGCCGGGGTATGTAATTCTCTGGCTCTAAACATCAGCGCTGACAGGTTTTATAGCTTGGGGGATCTTTTCAGCGCCATGGAGGAATACAAACTGGCTCTCCTGGCGGACGGAGGCAACGTCATGGCCCTGAATTCCCTGGGGGTGTGCCTGGCCGCTTTGGGCCGCAGAGAAGAGGCAAGTCGTTATTTCCTGACTGCCCTGAAACGCGGCGGGCCATTGGAGGGGCAGACCTGCTACAACCTTGGCGCCGTCAGCCAGATACTCGGCAAGCGCCGGGCCGCCGCCCATTACTATCGCCGTTGCCTTGCCTGCGAGCCGGAACATCTCTTTGCCAACATTCGTTTGGGACAATTATATGAAAGCGGCGGTAGAACGAGTCAGGCCAAAGCTTTTTATGAACGCGCCATCGCTTTGGAAGACGTCCGGCATAACCCCGGATCCGCCAGACGACTGTTGGCGGCCCTCATGGCGCGGGGCCGCAGACACGGCGAAGCGCGGGAACTTCTGCGGGAAGCGCTGGTGCGTAACCCGGATGACGCGGCAGCCATGCTTGACATGGCCAAGCTCTATCTCAATGGTAATGAATCTCCGGAATTGGCGGAAATGTTCGCCCGCAGAAGCTTGGCCGTTCATGGCCGTCCTGAGGCGCGGCGAACCTTGGCTCGCGCTTTGCGCGCTTTAAAGCGCGAGGAGGAGGCTCGCGCAATTGATATAACTAGCTGAGATTATTTAAAAAACGTAATTCAGGAATGCCGGAGATCATGCCGGCTTGGGCAAGCTTGTCGTAAAACAGGCGCAAGCCCTGTAGTTCTTCCTCGTCCAAAGTATAGACCAGCCCATCGCGGTAGTAGATGCGCAATTCCTCACGCGAGAGAGGGCAGCCGTGGGCCGTGAGGTCCAGAATCACATCCAGGTTGGCGAGTCCCCAATCTCTTCCCCGCCGCAGCAATTCGCCCGGATCGTCGCGAAAGAGCTTGTTGTCCGCGGCTTGGCGGCTCACTACCCAAAGTCCGAAAATGAAGGGCAGTCCTGTCCATATCCGCCAAGCCTCAGCCAGATCCAGATGGTACGGATATTCGGGATGGTTGCGCAGGCGCAGGGCTTCGTCGCCGATGGCCAGAAAGGCCAGAGGTGGGCTTTGGGCGCGCAGGGCAGGGGTCACTTGACCAGTGACAAATCCGGCCCGCAGATGATAGCGGTTTTGCAGGAGCAGGCGCAAAAGAGCCACAGAGGTATGTGTTTCACCGCTGATGAGGATTTCTCGGCCGTCAAGTTCTTCCAAGGGAACGCTGGAAAGCAGCAGCACACTCATTACCGGGCCCCGTGAGCCGATGGAAAGATCGCGCACCAGATAATAAAGATCCGGACGGCAGGCGTATTCAAAGCAGGAGCAGGAAGAGACGTGCAGATCTCCTCTCGCTATCATCGTGTTGAGCAGGGCTGGCGGGCCCGATACGATCTCGTAGTCGTGCGGCAGAATGCCGGTCTCCAGAGGGTGGTAAATGGGCAGGACGTTGAGATAGCCTATGCGCCCCATGCGCAACGTCGCGGCGGTCGTCATAACGCTTCCTGTTTTTTGCGCAGCAACCGGACTATAGAGATGCGCTTGAGAAGTTTGCCAAGGTTTTCAGCGTTTCGTCAGGATACCAGGAGGTTGGCGATTTCTTCCCGCAACAGTTTGGCCGCCGCGGTCGCCGCGGCTTTTTCCACACGTGTTTCAAAGTGTTCGGTAACGGCTTTCAGGCGTGCTTCCATTTCGTCCAGACGGGCGGCAAGTTCCATATAGGCATGCATGGCTTGGGCGCTTTCTCCGGCCAAGGCGGAATTTTCCTCTTTAATGGGGCTGGCTGCGGGGATGGCCGCTTCCAGAGCAGTCAAACGCCGCTCAAGAGTTTGCAGGGCCTCTGCCCCCCCTGTTTCTGCAAGATTGTTTTCCAGGGCGACCAAGCGGGCTTCGACCTTCTGCAGGCGTTCAGCCAGGGGAAAGTCCGTATCCGGCATCACGGTCAGTCCAGTTGCAGACGCAAGGTTCGCGGAGAGAGCAGGGCCGGGAAGGTCAAGAGTTTTTTCGGCAGGGGATGCGTTGTCCGGCGGTGTAGTATTTGCGGGAAGCTGCCTTTCCGCCGGGCCGGGGGGTGGAACCTCCATAAAACGCGGCCCGCCCAGTGGTTTGGCGGGAGGTCGCCTTTCCGTCGGGCCGGGCGAAACCCGCAAGCGGCCGACAACTCGTGGCAGCGGCACCGCCGGAAGGTCTTCCGCCGGTTCGGACAATTCCTGTTTCTGCGTTTCTTCCGGCGGCGGGCTTGTGGGCATCTCCTCTTCGGGGGGATTTTCTTCAAGGAGAGTGTTTTCATTTTCGGGAAGCGGTTGCTGAGGTATATCTTCCGGCAGATCCGGTTCCCTGGCGCTGGCGTGGGAAGAGTTGGGCGAAAGTTGCTGAAGCATATCCTCCGGCAGCTCCGGTTCTCCCGCAGCGGCCAAAATGTCATCAAGTTCTGCAGAAAATTCGCTGGCTTCCGATATGGACTGGGATTTTTCCTCAGCCTGTGCCTGCGCTTCTGCCGGAGGCGCGCTCTGTGGTTTGGCTTCCGGCAAGGGGGCCGTAACCTCGTTCAAAGTCGCAACGGGGTTCAGCAGCGCATCCAGGTCAAAGACGCCATTGTCCGCCGCTGGAGCGGTTGGAGGTTCACCGGGAGCATCCGCATCCTGCGCTGATGCTTGGGACGTATCTTCAACCGGAGCCGGCTGCAAAGGTATTTGCAGGGAGGAAAGTAAATTGTCCACTTCTTCCATGCCGGACATGTCGAGTTTTTCGTGCGGGTCAACGACATGCCCCGTGTCATCCGCCACCAGAGGTTCAGCCGGAGCTCCCGCCTCGTCCTTGCCATCCGCGTCCATTTGAGCCAGCAATGCTTCAATATCGCCCTCTGGAGAGACAGTTGTGGCCTCATTCAAGCTTTCCAGCGCGGTACCCGTGGGATTTTCTTCAGTTTTCGGAGCGGTCTTCCCCCCGGTCGTCACATCGCCGGCAGCGGCCTTGTCGCCTTTTTCGATGAGTTCCGTGAGATCGATGATCTCTTCATTGACATTTTGCGGATCAGCCATACGAACCTCGAAAATGGGATGTGTTTGTCATTGGCCGATGTATTCCTGCGGCCGTAGACAGGTGGCCGTATGCCGTTCAAGAGTTCCGGCCACAATGCTCCTCAATATTATACGACAGAAAATTCTAACAGTTTATGGCTCCAGAGGCAATGCGTTCAATTCTCCGGCTTCTGCAGCACCCAGAAATATTCGGTTTCTTCAATTCGCCGCCAGTGTTCATTAACGAGCAAAGGCACGGAATAGCGGCGTGAGGCATAAGCGTCCGGCATGGCAATGCCTGTCTGGTCCTTTTCCATAAAAACCGTTATGTCGCGCTCTTGCAGCTGGTCATAGAATTCTTTCACACGGCCGCCTATCTGCCAATCCATAAGCCATTCCGCCGGATAGGCCGGTTTGTCGCCATTGAGAAAATAAGCCAGGGGGAAAGCGGGCAGCGTTTTGTAATGGGGGCCGTATTTGCGCCTGAGATCGCGCAGATCACGCAGTTTGCCCAGCATTACCGCGTCCACATGGACGCCGCGCGCCCTGGGATAAATTTCACCTGCGTCATGGACAAGGCTGGAGCGTGGCATGGGACGTTGTGGGAAGACATAGGGATATTCATAACCCACCCTGAACATGACAAGGCCAAGCGCCAGGGCCAGTACCGCGCAGGAACGGACGTCGTCTTTCCCCCGCAGGCGGCGATGGGCGAGCAGAGCACAAAATAACAGGGGCAAAGCGCCGAAGGCGGGGATTTTGTATCCGCCGCTGACGCCCGTTGACCAGGAAAGCAGCAGAGCCGCCCCCAGGACGATGCCGGCCCGCGCAAAGGGAAGATTTCCGTTTTTCTCCTCCCTTACGATGCCCTGTAGGAAAAAGCTTGGAAAACATGCGCAAGCGCCGCCGATAAGCATAAACAGCGTTGGCCAGGAGTCGCCGTAGCCTGTCCATACCTTTTGCTTGAGGGTGTCAAAAATATACATGGCGGCGAGCAGGCAGAAGTAGAGCGGCACAGGTTGCAGAACAAAGAACTGCGGGATGTTTTTGACCAGCCCCGGCAGAAAACGTCTGAGGATAAGGGGAGCCAGGGCCAGAGCCGGTAGGACGGGATTCTGCGTTACATAGATGAAGAGGCCGCTTTGCAAGGCTTCCCGGATGTCGAGTTGACCTGTTGTCTGGGCGCAAAATGCCTCCCAGGCGTTGAGATGGTTCAGTAAAAACCAGTTGGCGAGCAGTACCGCCCCCGTACCCAAAAGGCAAAAAAGGCCTTCCCGTTTCGGACGGCAGGCAAAAACCATGAGTGCCGTGCCTAGGGGGACCAACAGAAAGGACTGCTTGGTCAGCATGCACAATCCAGCTAAAATGCCCGCCAGGGGAGCCATGCCGTGAATTCCCGCCAGCAGGGCTGCGGAGCCGAAAAGAAGCCCGTCCGCCGTATGCCAGGGCATAGGCGGAAAAGTGTGTACGCCCCACACGAAGCCCACGGTGGCAAGCAGCGGCAATGGCAGACGGAGGCGTTGCAGGTCAAAAACGCGATTGAGATAGAACGCGCTCATCCAGGCGGCGGCCAGCATTTCAGCCAGAAAGGAAATTTTTCCTGCCAGCACGGAAATGCCTTCCGGCGTGATGAAGAGCCAGAACGCATGCCAGTATAGCGCCGCAGGCGGCGTAATGTAGGCGAAATCCCGGTAAGGGATCTCTCCTTGCAGGACACGCCAGGAATGGCCGTAAAAATAGCCGAAATCCGTGCTGTCTATGCCATAGGGAGCATAGAATATCCCATAGAACAGCGGCACGAAGAGGGCCAGCGCTGTTGGAAGGAGCGTTGGGAAAGCGGTTGAGGAGGGTTTATTCAAGACCCAGGTACTCCGACAGAATGATTTTGATCCCAAAACCGGGGAAATGCACCTGCATTTTGTCTGGCGGCATATGTTTAATAATTTTGCCTGGTCCGAAAATCCGGTGTCGGCAGGGCCTGCCTACCGCTTCAGCGCCGGGTCTGTCCCCTCTCTCGGGCAAGGCCTCCGCCTCAGGCGGCGTTGTGCGGGATGCAGCGGGGGAGGCTCTTTTCGAAAGTATCGGGCCGCGCGGCGGCGCGGCCTCTGTCTGCCCAGGGGCCGCTCGGCGGGTAAGGATGCCGCCAAAGCCTTCGAGCCATACTTCCACAAGGCCAGGGGCGAGCTCTCGCAAAAAGGGGCTTTGGCTTGCGTACAACGCGCCTCGTTCGGCCCGGCTGTAGATGGAGGCCGGAGCGTAGAGGTCAAGATATTTGCGCGCCCGTGTGCAGGCGACATACATAAGGCGGCGTTCTTCTTCAAAATCGTCCGGCCTTGCCAAAGCGTGGCGCGAGGGGAAACGGTCTTCCACCAGATCAAGAATCAGCACGGCGTCCCATTCCAACCCTTTGGCGGAGTGCACTGTGGAAAGCGTGATGCATTTTTCGTCGCTTTCATCTTCATCGGGAGATTCCAGGGCGAGGTCCGCCACAAATACATCCAGAGCCGTGTAGCCGGCGGCCATCTGGATGATTTCTTCCAGGCTCTGTCGTCGGCGCGGCCAGTCGTCGGGATAGAGAGCCTCCAGTCTGGGGAAATAACGCTCCAGAATGGAGGCCAGGATGTCCGCCGGATTCTGCGGCAGGCTTTTGAGCGTCATGATAAAATGCATGTCTTCCAGCAGTTCGGAAAAGCGGGCGAAAGCCTTAAGCATGGCCTTTTCATCCCGCAGGCTCAGGGCAAGATGCAGCTTTTGGGCGGTTTTTGGGCCAACGCCGCTGTGGAGTGCCGCGACGCGTACAAAGGCGGGCATATCCAAAGCATTGACGACAAGTCGCGCATAGGCGATGACATCTTTGACATGCGCGGCCTCGGCGTAACGCAGCCCGCCGTATTTGCGAAAGGGAATGCCCGCATGGTGCAGGGCCATTTCCAGATGGTAGGAATGAAAACCGGCCCGAAAAAGCACCGCGATTTCATGGGGTGGGCAGTATTCCAACAATTCCTGTATGCGGCGTGTCACAAGGCCCGCTTCGCTCATGTCGCTCAGAGGTATCACGAGACGCGCCGCATCCCCGCCCTCCTGTCGCGTAAAAAGATTTTTGCGGAAGGATTCCGCCGCATTGGCAAGCAGGCTGTTGGCCACATCCAGTACGGGTTTTGTGGAGCGGTAATTTTCTTCCAGCCGGATGATGCGCGTGCCGGGAAAAAGAGTGGGAAAGTCCAGAATATTCCGCACCGCCGCCCCGCGAAAGGCGTAAATGGACTGTGCCTCGTCCCCCACGGCCATGACGTTACGCTGCTCGCCTGCGTCGTCCGCATCACACAGCAGACGGGTGATGCGGGCCTGAACGCGGTTGGTATCCTGATATTCGTCCACCAGAATATGGGTGAAGCGCCGGCGCAGGGCGGCGGCCGTTGCAGGAGAATGGAGCAGAGCTTCCAGTTCAAACAGCAGGTCGTCATAATCCAGCAGGCATTTTTCGCGCCGCCAGGCGGCATAGACGGCCTCAAGCCGTTCCAGGTCGTCGAGATGAGGCAAGAGATGAAAGGCTTCGCGCTCCAGCACTTCGGCCAGGGGCATTTCCTTGTTGCGGGCCTTGCTCAGAAGCGCCGCCATGGTTTGCGTTTTGGGAAAGGAACGGTCGCCCTTGCCGAGTTTGAGGGTTTCTTTACAGTGTTTGAGGGCATCGTTGACGTCCGGGCCATCCATAAGGGTGAAGGGACGCCCTTCAAGCCAGGCCGGCGGGTGTGCTCTGAGCGCTCCGTAGGCAAAGGCGTGAAAAGTGCCTCCTTGTGCGGCTGAAAGACTTTGCTCAAGCAAGGCGGCGGCGCGGTGCAGCATTTCCCGCGCGGCTTTGCGGGTAAAGGTCAAAAGCAGGATGGATTGTGGGACGATGCCGTGTTCGGCAAGCCAGGCAAGACGATAGACAATGGTGCGCGTTTTGCCGCTGCCGGCGCCGGACACCACCAGCACAGGCCCGTCGCCGCAAGTGACGGCCTCATATTGGGCTTCGTTCAGGGCTTTGGCGTAATCAAGCACGCTCAATTCTACCCGGCGGCGTTTTCATTTCTCAAGGCTTCCGCCAGTTCCCGGAAAGCCGCAAGACTGTTTTGCGCTTCTTCCTCCGTGAGGGCGTGCATGGCGAAGCCGGCATGGACAATGAGGTAATCGCCGATTTTGGGTTGTTCCGGCAGAAGCATGGTTGACGCGGAGAGAAAGGTCTGGCTGTCGCCCACGCGAACGCGGGCCATGGTTTCCCCCTGCAGTTCCACAACCTGTACGGGAATGGCAAGACACATGGGCATATACTCCGGAGTTCACAGGTGTCAACATATTCTCGGCAGAGGAATTCCTTCCGGCATGGAGAGAATTCTGCTTCCGCCGATGCGGGTTTTTAAAATAACGCGGGGTTTTTTCTCAGCCGGCGTTACCGCACCGATGCGGGCGGCCTCCGCACCACAGGGGAAATCCCGCATGGCCGCAAGGGCCGCCTCAGCCCGATCCGCCGGCAGAATACAGATACATTTACCTTCATTGGCAAGGTACAGCGGATCCAGTCCCAGACAGGCGCAACCGCTTTGTACGGAGTTATGCACGGGGATGTTTGTTTCTTCCAGAACAAGGGACACGCCGGATTGCTCGGCAATCTCGTTGAGCGTTGTCGCAAGGCCGCCGCGGGTGGGGTCGCGCAGGACATGCACAGGGCCGGCACGTTCAATGACAGCCGCGATCATTTTGTTCAGGGGCGCGGAATCAGAGGAAACGTCCGTCAAAAAAGAGAGGTTTTCACGGCTGCCCATGATGGTAAGCCCGTGATCCCCCACAGCGCCGCTCACAAGCACCGCGTCTCCGGGCCGCGCATTGTGGCCGGAGGGGGCCGGGTCGGCAAAAATACCGCCCACACCCGTTGTAGTGATGAACATTTTGTCGCACGCGCCACGGGGCACCACCTTGGTATCACCGGTCACAATCAGAACTTCCGCTTTTTCCGCGGCTCTGGCCATGTCCGCGACCACACGGTCAAGCAGTTCAAGGGACAGCCCTTCTTCCAAAACGAAGGCGCAACTCAAGTATTGCGGGCGCGCGCCGAGCATGGCCACGTCGTTTACCGTGCCGTGGACAGCCAGCGTGCCGATGCTGCCGCCGGGGAAAAACAGCGGCGTGACGGTATAGGCGTCAGTGCTTATGGCAATGGGCGAGCGCAGCTCTTCAAGACGGGCCGCGTCGTCCATGCGTTCCAGCAAGGGGTTGGCAAAATGCCTGAAAAAGCACTCGGAGATAAGGCGCCGGGAAGCCTGCCCACCACTGCCCGCGTCCAGCAAGAGGCCGTTTTTCATTCATGCTCCGCGTACTTATGCCAAGCGGCGCAACTGCCTTCTGTGGAAACCATGCAGGGCCCCACAGGTGAGGCCGGTGTGCATTTTTTGTCGAAAAGCGGACATGCCGGCGGGCTGATGCGCCCCTTGAGCACGTCTCCGCAACGGCAGCCTTTGGGGGGCGGATATTCCACAAGCGTCGTCTGGAACCGCTTCGCGGCATCCATATCCGCGTATTCCGGCCGCAAGGCGAGTCCGCTTTCAGGGATGTTTCCCATACCGCGCCACAGGGCGTCAACCGGCATGAAGACCTGCTCCATCAGGGCGCGCGCCCTGGGATTGCCGGAATCATTCACCGCCCGTGGGTAAGCGTTGCGTACAGTTGGCTTGTTGTCCCGCAGTTGCTCGCCCATGAGGCAGAGAGCCAAAAGAATATCCCCTGCTTCAAAACCTCCCACCACGGCGGGAACGTGGTGTTGCTCCGCCAGAAAGCCATAAGGGGCAAGGCCGATAACCGTGGACACATGCCCCGGCAGTAAAAAAGCGTCAATGTGGGCTTCGCTGTTGGGCGTGTCGGCCAGCAGAGCGCGCAGGGCCGGCGGGACGAGTTTGTGTAGGGAAAGCACGGAGAAATTGTTGAGTTTTTTTTGACGGGCCGTCAGCAGGGCTGCCGCTACCGTCGGGGCAGTGGTTTCAAAACCTATACCGGGAAAGACGACCACGGCGTCCGGGTTTTTGTCGGCCAAATTCACGGCGTCCAAAGGGGAATACACTATTTCTATCCGCGCACCCTCCGCCCTGGCATGTTTGAGGCTCTTGCCATCGGGGCCGGGTACGCGCAGCATATCCCCGAATGTGGCCAGGATGACGTCTTCCCGGCCCGCCAAATCCAGAATCAGGGCGATTTCCGTATCATGGGTGACGCAGACGGGGCAGCCTGGGCCGGAAAGATGGGTGATGAAGGGGGGCAGCAGCGTTGCAAGACCACTTTGGAAAATGGCGACGGTGTGTGTGCCGCACACTTCCATAAAACGCAGGGCGCGTCCGTCAAGGACATGGTTAAGACGAGCGAGCAGCGTGCGGCAGAGTTTGGGATCCTGAAATGCCGGTTCGGTGAACATATTTTCTTAAAATTTAAAGATTGGCGGCATACCAGTCTCCGGCAAGGCGCAGACCTTGCCGGACGTCATATTGCGGTTCATAACCGAGCAGATTTCTGGCACGGCTTATGTCCGCCAGGGAATGGCGGACATCGCCCGCCCTGAACTCCCGATGCGCGGCGACGGCCTCGGCGGCTTTGGGCAGATGACGCGCCACTTCTTCACGTATCAGCGCGAAGAGCTCGTTGAGTGTCGTGCGTTGGCCAAAGGCCACGTTATATATGTTGTCCCGTGCTTTGCTTCCGGCCAGGGAGGCCAGCAGGTTGGCCTGTACCACGTTATCTATGTAGCAGAAATCGCGGCTGGTTTCCCCATCGCCATTCACATAGACGGGTTCTCCCCTGAGAAGGGCGGCAAACCACTGCGGAATGACGGCGGCGTAGGCCCCGTAAGGATCCTGCCGCTGTCCGAACACGTTGAAATAGCGCAGGCCAATGCTGGCAAAATCGTAACAGCGGGCAAAAACCTCGGCGTAGAGTTCATCCACATACTTGGTGACTGCGTAGGGGGAAAGGGGGCGGCCGATCTTGTCTTCAACCTTGGGCAATTCCGGCGAATTACCGTATGTGGAGGAGGACGCCGCATAGACAAAACTCTTCACGCCGGCGTCGCGTGCGGCCACCAACATGTTGACAAAACCCGTGATATTGCAGCCGTTGGTAAGAATGGGGTCGTCTATGGAACGCGGCACAGAGCCGAGCGCGGCCTCATGCAGTACATGGTCCACGCCAGAGCAGACTTTACGGCAGGTTTCCATATCCCGGATGTCGCCTTCCACAAAGGTGAAGCGCTTCCATGCCTCGGGTCCGACAATATCCTTAACCATATCGAGATTTTTCTGATAGCCGGTGAGGAAGTTGTCCAGCCCGGTGACCGTCTGCCCCAGCTTCAGAAGATGCTCCAGCAGATTGGAGCCGATAAATCCGGCCACGCCGGTGACAAGCCATCTGGCTGGCGCGGCCTGCAGACCTTTGCACAAGATGGAGTACGCATTCATTGAAATGTCCTGTGGTTATGCTTTTTCCGGATACGGATTGCGGATTGCGGGCTGCGCCGTCCGGAAACACCACAAGATACATGCATTTCAGCCTTCTTGCAAGGAAAGGTTTTGTTCAGAGCACAGGGCCGCTGGACAGAGGCGGCGAACTTTGCCAGACTATATTTTTGACTTTTTCTTTCACAAAGGGAGATGTGCATGGAAGTCTGCATTGCCGTTATGCACGGCAGGGATATTATGCTCAGCGTTCAGGATGGTCTTGTGTTGCTGGACGGTGAAATTGCGCCTATCAAACATCTGGCTGAGGGAGAATTGGAAAAATTTCGTGCAGAGGTGGAGGCCATACCCCAAGGCGGAGACTTACGAGGTCTGCAGGCCCTCGTCAACGCCAAACGCGCTGCCTTCATCGTCAGCTTGCTGGGCAAAACCGTGGGGGATGACTGCATCTCGGAATTGACGCACATCCTTGACCATGTGCACCACGATGTGCAGGAATACCTCAATTCCTGACGTTGCGGGCGGTTGCGCCCGCGATTTGCCTTGACCGTTCCGTCGCTATAAGCGTATAGTTTCTTTTCGGGCCCATAGCTCAATTGGCAGAGCTTCCGGCTCATAACCGGCTGGTTCCAGGTTCAAGTCCTGGTGGGCCCACCAGGGAAAATCCGAAGAAGCCCGTTAAGACCCGCAATGTCTTGACGGGCTTCTTTTTTCAAACATTGCGTTTTTCTTATGTGACAATTTTGCTGCAGACACTGCGGCTGTGGCCCAGCGGCAACGTCATCCGCCTGGGAGACGCGGAAGAGACGACAACGACAATGAATGATAGAAAGCCGGGAGCAAGGCCATGCTCAAGAAAGAAGAAAGTAACAAAAAATTCCGTATCCATACCAAAGGGTACGAAGCCGTTATCCTGTATCCCGCATTGGTCACCCCGGCGCTGGTGGAACCGGGCGGATGCCTGACGGTCATTCTGGCTCTCAAGGACGCATTCAAGGATAAGAAGATGCCGTCTGTTCCGCCCAAGGGGGAGATAGGCGCGGAAGCCGCGCGCGTCCTCCATTCACAACTCATCTTGATAGCCTGGGGGGATGAGGCCATCTCCAGCACAAACGATGTGCCCTATGCCGCTCAAAAGCGGCAGGGCATCGCCCAGCGGCATATGATCTATGCGGATCACATGGAGGCCGTAGACGAATATGGGGGAAATTATCGCGGCTGGTATCTGGAAGAATTGCGGGAAGAGGATTTCCTCGTGGAAGGATTTGACGCGGAGGGAAATCCCAAAAAATGGGGCGTCATCCACCGGGGCGCGGCAAGGATGCATCTTGCCGAAGGAAGAGAATTCAAGCACCTTGTTCAGTTGAATTTCAAGGGCTTCTCTAAGGCCGGCATTCCCGGCATGTATGAACTGTCCTGTGTGTGTTTCAAGCTATACGACGATGAGGCCGACAACTCTCCTGAAGCCAGGCGGACGGATGGGTCGCCAGCCGGGGAAGATTCCTGCGAAAGGCCGATGCGCTGTTGCTATACTGAACCTGATGACGACATGCTCAATGACCATTTTAAAAAGGACAAGCTTGAGCAAAAGCCCCAACTGCTCAGGAAGGAGGGGAAAATACAGGCTAAAATCATTGGCGGCGACGAGATGTTCCGGCTGTATGACGACAGCAGAAAAGGCATAACAGTTACCCGCCCTGACGGCTCAACGGATGTCGTTGATATTGAATACGTCCGCAACAACCACGGGCCTCTCCTGCAATTCCGCCATCCTGTCTATATTCCCGCGGACTGGAAAGGCCGGGTGGGAGTTGTGGGAGACCTGCACGCTTCTTCCCGGCAGTGTCTGTATCCCTTGGCAAACACCCAGGTCATACCGGGAGCCGACCCGGAACATTCCCCGTATCTTGGCAGGATAGTCCATCAAAATCTGCCGTCGGCAACGACGCTGATGAGGGAAATAGCCAAGGAGAGCGACATCCTGGCTGTTGTCGGCGATCTGTACGATCACTCGCGCAACTGCGACCCCAGGATGTTTATGGATACCGTAAGAAATACGGGGCAGTTGTGGGATGCAATGGCTTACAACAAAAAATACCTGGAAAACTACAACGCCTACCCGAAAAGCATAGACGGGCTGCTGCTGCTTTCCCGTATTCTGGACATATACAAAGACGGCAAGCCCGTTGTCTATGTGTCCGGTAATCACGAGGGCTACGAGCATTCGTATGGTGTATCCCCGCGCGTCCGCATAAGCGACGGGATACAGATCAAGCGCGCAAATGAGGATATCGCGGCGGAGCATAATCTGACCTTCTATGAGGCAAGTCTGCTGTATGGCAAAGGGGCCTGTGACCTTGGCCTGGAATTTGAGCCTGAGCTCGTTCCGGAAAGCGATGTTGTCACGAGAAATCTCAAATTTAATTTCCGGCCGGAAAATTTTGACTGGGTCTATTGTCTTTATACTCCGTGGAAGGACTGCGTGATTCCCTACGGCGAAAAAGAAAACTTCATTTGCTTGGGGTGGGGGAGCAAAGAGAATTTTCTGGAGCCTGGATTCCTCAATGAGGCTGGTTATCTCCCTTGGGCCGAGGAGGCATGCTCGCAGGCCCAACTGGGATTGACAAAGTGGGCGGTGGAGCAATCCGGCGCTGAAAAAAACATATTGCTTTCGCATTTCACCTTTGTGTGCTACGATCAAAAGCTTCCCCTCAACAACAAGGCTGCCGTGGTCAAGACAAACGATGCGGGATTCGGTAAATATTCCATAGGCTCGTTTTATAAAAACAGGCAAGCTTTATATAGGATGCTGCGTAGCGGCGGTCTTTCCTATGCGGTGTGCGGTCACGGCCACAGGTCGGGCGCGTATGCGTGCGGCCCGCCGGGCGGGCCCGGAAAACTCACGGTCACAGGCACGGCAGGCAGCCGGAATGTCCTTGACAAATCCCCATTTGCGCTGGGCGAACATAACATCTTGGTCTGCGGCGCGTCAGGCCCTTTCAGTCGCCAGAACCACACCGGGGAGCTTGCCGGCTTTGGCATGGATTTTCCCCAGGGCTGTGTTCTGAATATTTCCAATAATACCCTTGCCTGGAAAAGAGATTTGCGTACCAAGCCCCGCCTGGCCGTGGTTATGGACTATTTGTGGCATGTGGGTAAGATCCGTCCTTTTATCCTTGATTCAAAGACGCCGGAAAGGGAAAAGGAAGAAAGCTGCATACACCAGGATTATGATGGAACTTTGTATTTTCAGTTGAGCGAGAAGTTTAAGGCCTTGTTTTCCAAAACGCAGCAGCATCCATTCCGGAAAATAAATCTTATTGCGGTTGGAAAGGACAATATGGCGATGTTGTCCATGTATCCCGAGCCTGTGGAAAGCATAAACAAGAAACGGGGGGGGGGCACATTCCCCGTATTCAACCTGCGTCTTGGCGAAGGCGGGTTATCCGCTTTTAAAAAAGTCACAAAAGCGGATACAGAAATCATTGCGTATTTTCTGAGCATTTCCTTCTCCAGCGTTCCCGGCGTTGTTGACGCCGACCATTATGACCTGCATACGCCCTGGTGTTTTCCTGTGAAGATTGAGGGAGATTATAAGCGTATATTCAGGCCAAGCGACAAGAGAGGAGGGGAGTTGCCTGATTATGAATGGTATGAAGAAACATGGGAAGAGGAATACAAGGTAAAAAGATAAAATGTTAGAGCAACTTCACTTTGAAATTGCTCTGGTGGCGTGGCGGATGCAAAAACCGCTCACTGCGCAGGCGTAGGCGAAATTTATTTTCGCCGTTAACTGCCGCAGCGAGTGTTAAAGTTTGAGTGCTTTAATCCTCGCTGCAATTATCTTGATATTTTTCATTATGCAAGGATGCAAATTTATGTCGATCAAGTTTGACAGCACTGATAAATTAAACGCCGATGTCCAAAAAGACAAAATTTTTTTTAACAATAAAAGAATATCAAATGTCATATTGAACG
Source organism: Desulfovibrio sp. (assembly GCA_031280915.1). Classification (GTDB taxonomy): domain Bacteria; phylum Desulfobacterota; class Desulfovibrionia; order Desulfovibrionales; family Desulfovibrionaceae; genus Desulfovibrio. Next base: position 35,068 of record JAITGC010000063.1, read on the forward strand.
GACACACAGACGACAATGGAAGCTATGGTGTTATTCTTGAGAACATGAAAATCCGCAATCTGACGCTGGAAAATATACAGATGCGCAGAGCGCATTTTAAGAATGTGGCATTTATTGACTGTGCATTTGTAAAAGTTGACTTCTCTTACAGTAAATTTGAAAATGTCAAGTTTATCCGTGGAGAAATGTCAGGATATGACAGGCAAGATAATTTTGAAGACTATAAAACAGACTTCCATCTCGTTGAGGTTGACAATATATTATTTGATAGCGTTGAAATAGGGAAAAGTGTTAATATAAATTTCCATAACGGAATTGTCGTTATGAAGAATGTTAAAGTTGTATCGAGCAAAGAGAAATCATCAATACTTTTAGGAGGCTCAAATATACATACGCGTATAGATAACTGTATAGTAAAAAACCAATACGGACTGTCTATTATTGGAGATGACAGCTCAGCATGCATTACGAACAGCAGCTTTATAAATTCAGACATTAAAGTTCAAGGGAAAGCCGCATGGATAGAGAATTGCATTCTCAGTAACAGCTCTACACCATCAACATCAACATTGGTGATTAAGAATTCAAAACTGAATACTGTTTCTGTTCGTGGTGCTGGAAGGGCTGAATGGCGAATATTTCTCGTGGATAATATATATAATAATCCTGCTGACACAACAGCCATGTCGCTCCCACGGGCAAAAAATAAAATAAAAGGGGAAAATGCTCATGTTTATCTGTATGCTGACACAAAAATTCCCGGAACTTTGGTGGTGAATGGGGGGAATGTGAATATCTTCGGCGCTGAAATAGACAATATATTTATGATCCAGCAAAGACTTCAGACATATTCGGCGTCCTTAAATTTGCAAAATGTGATAATTAAAAATGGTGATTGGGAATTGGCCGATGTCCGCCAGGGCAAATGGGAAAACGTCCATATTTATCTTCCTGTGGATGTGAAGGACGCGAAATTCGGCAAAATCATCGGGTACAATGTGGAGTTTCCCCAAGGCCCGCCTTGGAGCAACGGTAAGCTGGACATTGTCAACAGCCCGGAACCGCTGGAATTTGACAGAGCCCCTGTCCCCACACTGGAAGAACTGGGCCTGGCCCAATTCTGGAGAAAAAACGATTTTTCTGTGGAGGAATACTGAAGGAACAAGGGTGGAGCCGTGGGGAAAAGTCCCGCATACTGCACAAAGCCGTTGCCGAGTGCTGTATTGCGGCCGCTAGCTGTAGAGTGTCAACATGTTGTTCACCCAGCGTTCAATTTTGAAGCTGGAGGATTTATTCGTTGCAATCGACAGGACATCAAAATTCGCTTATGCGGAATTGCGCGAGGAAGCAACAAGAGCCACTGAGAAGGACACCACGCCCGGCCCGTACAAAAACGTACACAAGCTATGCGCCCGGCTGGTACGCCTCAGCCGCTCTGGCCAGAAAGCCGGAACGGGTCATGCCGTATTTTCCCGCGTTTGTGTCGATAGCCGCCAAGAGCGCCTTCGGCAGGGAAATGGTCACTTTTACCGGCGTCAAGTCCAAATTGGGCGCGGGCACAATCTGGTACATAATTTCACCTGCCGGCTGATGGTCTATAGTCCGCAGATGTTCGGCGGTTTTCTCCCTCACACGCTCCAAAGATGACGGCGCGGGAAGCGCCTTGTTATCCCCGGCGAGATCGCGCAACATCACGGCCAACACCTCTGACGCCATCATATACGCTTCATCCAATGTGTCGGCGCAGGT
>JAITGC010000068.1 GCA_031280915.1 Desulfovibrio sp.
AGAGCGGAAGTTACGACCTCGCGTATCGTCTTCCACGGCAAGGTCATTCCGGCTTTTTGAGACAGAGCTGATGCTAACGCTTCAACCGTGGTGAGGTCATTTTGCCATGCGTGACCAATGCCGGCAGGCAGAATTTCCAAAGGAGCGATAGCCGGCGGCGGCGCGCAGAGGGTGGCGGTTTCGTTCAGAACACCTGCCGGAACCGGTTCACCCAGCACACTGGCCGGCGGGTTATAGAGCCAAAGCGCGCCGTTTTGCACGTCAGCTTCCAGGGCGGCCATGACCGCCTCCCGCGTGGCCTTGGGAACGGTTATGTTTGCCTGATAGTCTTTAAGCCGGCAGGCAACCACACGCCCACCGGCAAAATAATCCAAAACATCCTTTACGGTAATATGCGGCTTATCTCCGTCCGGCCAAAGCTCAGGCAGATTGCGCGGGCAAAGTATATCCGGGGCAAGTTCCGGCAGCTCAGCTTTATCCGGCAGCCACAGTTCAAGCTCGGCATCATCCAGCGCCGCGGCATCGGGACGTGAACGCCACCACATCCGGGCTGTTCCGTCCGGCCGCGCCAGGCGCAAAACCAGGATGCCGTCCGCGCAACCCTGGGCCAAAGTCTCAAGCACAGCCTTTGTTTTGAGCATTTTTGGCAGTTGCGGATACCGCGCGAACGCTTCATAGAGGTCTTGCACACGGCGAAAGTTATCGCCCTGACGCCATAAGTCGTAAGGGCCATCGGGCAAAAGCGCCTCCGCATTCAACGCCGTGTCAAACACCCGCGAGCGCTGATCCTGCTTGATGGCGGCGAAATGGGACGCGGCATCGCTGACATTCAGTTTGAAACATTGCGGGTCGCCTTTATCCGAAAGCGTCACCACCATGCACCATGCCTGCCGGACGGCTTCGCCGACCTTGCCTTCCGCCGCCGCTTTCTGGCTCGACAAGGTGACCATGCGAACAGGATCAACCGTGTCAGGCCCCTGCTGCCGCAGCGTAAAGGCTACCTGCTCCCAGGCCAGGGCGTCACGGAGGCGGGCATTGGCCACATCAAGACCATCTATTGACGGCGCAAGCAAGATCAGCGCGTTGCGATACACGCGCGGCCTGTTCTGACTTGCTCCTTCCTGCAGAAACTTGATTGCTTCCGGCGCGATTTTTCGAATTTCACTGGCGCATTCGGGGCCGAGAATCGCGTAGTGAAATTTGCCGTCATCGGCGACATCTCGCGGGGAGTCAGGCATAATATGCAAATCAAGACCGCTCTCCTTGGCGCCCATAATCAGGGATTTCGACTTGCCTATTTCGCCGATAAGCCGCGCCCGGACTGTCTCATCAGAGATTTCAGTTTTCGCCTGGGCATGCATCTGGGTGAGGTTGGGGCGTTTGCCCAGGCGCCAGGCGGAAGGCAGCGCGCCGTTTTTCGCGGCGAGCTGGTCATCAAGCCAGAAGCTATGCTCGGCCCACAATCCCAACCCCTTTTCCAGCCCAATCTTGTCTGGACGCGTGGGGGCGACAAGGGCCAGCAAATCCCGCGTTTTCGCCTCTTGCCCAAGAGGCTGCGAATGAAGAAACGTGCCCATCACCGCCTGTTCCATTTCACGGAAACCGAGCTTCTGCTCGCTCTGGATGTCGCGGGCAATTTCCAGTTCTTTGGCCAAAATAGCGGCCCAGGCCGATTTTGAGCCTTCCGGATCGGCATTGTCGGCCACCGGCACGAGATCATTCACGGCGGGAGAAAGGCCGCTTTGTCCGGGAGCGGAAAGCAAGCTTGCCGCGCTGACCAGAGGGCCGGCATCCCAGCTTTCCGCTTCACGCAGGGCCAGGGCGAAGGTGCGCAGCGCGCCGCGCGTTTTCTGAAAACCTTGAATCTGCGTCCAGTTGGCATACAGCACATCCATCAAATCAGGATGAAAAGGATAGGCGTTGTAATATCGCTCTTCCAGAGAGCGGGCTCGCGCCGCTCCGGTTCCGGCTTGCCCTTCAAGCGCGACCACACCTTTGATGGCGGCCTGGACATGAGGACGGAAGGCTTGCGGATCACGAATGGATTCGGGGGTGAAGAAACGGCGGCGCAGCACCTCCGCAACGTCTTCCTTGCCGACAGGCTCCACCGCCACGTCTATCTGCCGCTTGAAAATATTATACAACTCCGTTTGCAGATCCGGCCCTTCCATAGCCATGCGCGGCAGGGACACATCTGAAGCCAGAAGGGAAGCCGTCAGACAGCATGATTTCGTTTTGGCCGTCGCCTGGGTCAGAGATTGAAAAAAGCTGATCAGGTTGGGACGCCACGCCGGAGAGTTCGCCGTTTTCGCTTTGGCGTACATGAGCACTTCATCCAACAGCACAAGCAGAGCGAGATTTTCCCTGGCTGGAATGCCCAGAAGCTCTGACAGGATCAATTCCCCGGGCGGAGTGCCGCGCTCTTCCGTCGGATGATCGGGGTTGATGACGGCCAGACCGTCCGGGCCGGCAATTTGCCAAGCCAAAACTGACCAAGGTTGACGGAGTTCCCTGATCTCGCCGGAAGGACTTTTCATCGGCAGTCCGCGCTCCATGTCGAATTTGTCAAAACACAAGGCCGCGACGCGCGCCTTGGGGAAATCACAGCCAACAGCCGCGCGGAATTCTGCAACCGCCGGGAGAGAAGGCAGTTTTTCCGGTTCCCGCACAAGGTGCAGCAGGGTGATTAGTGTATGGGTTTTGCCCCCGCCGTAAGTTAACTGCAGCTGGCGCACGGCTTTGTCGTTGTTGCCGAGCAGCCTTTGGCACACATCCCCGGCCAGGGCGCGCAGAGCGAGGGTAGGAAAGGTGAGCGCGAAAAATTCTTCCGGTTTTTCATACACCGGGCGCAGGCCGTTTTGCATGACAGCTTCATACAGGTCAGCCGCGAACAGGTGCATGGCCAAGTCCCCGGATCGCAGATCCGGGCGCAATGCCACAACCTTGTGCCAGGGTTTCCATGTGATTGAAGGAGCCATATTACCCTCCCAATTTACCGATCCGCATGATAGGCGTCGCGCCTTTCGCATGCAGATGGTTGCTGATTGACTCGAGCAGACTGCGCTCGGAGTTTTCCGAAAGCTCGGTCAACGCCTGCAGGAGTTGCTTGAAAAGTTCACTGCGACGCAAGGCAAAAGCGTCGATATACGTGTCCACTTGCCCCACGTCGCCTTCTTTCCAAAGATGCATGAGCTTGTGCGCCCGGTCTATGAGGGGCACTTCCGCGCCGCCCGGGGCGTCCGTTCCAAGACCCCTGTAGTCACGCCTGGACCAGGGCAACAGCGCCATTTTACCACTGCCGGTCGCGCTCCCGGCATCATCGCTCCCGAATGCTTCATCCTCACCTTCGTCTTCATCGTCAGGTTCCACCGAAGCCGAACCTTTCTTGGTGACGATGCGATAGCCGCTTTCCAAATCCCTGTCCGTCAGACCACATGCGGTGGCGTACAGGATGCATGCCCCTGCCGGGGCGTCTTCCAGGCCGAAGTCGTTACGGTGCAAAAGATAATATGCTGTGACGGCGTCCATACGCCGCTCATCGCCGCCGTCTGAGCTATCGGTTTTGAGGAGTCGACCGACCACAAAATTCACCACCATGCGGCGGACATGGCTGAGGAACTCCGTGACGCCCATGCTTTCGCCCGGACTGGAAGCTTTTTTGACCACAGGATGGGCGGAATAGGCGGTGAGGGCCGGGCCGGTGGCGGCCCAGACAAAATCCGGCCCGCGAATGCCCGCATCCCAAAAGGCATGGAGTTTTTCCGTGATGCTCGCCTCCATCGCAGCCAACACCTTGTTGTCCCAGCCGGGCGCGGCGTTTTCCGGCCGTTTTTTGCAGACCAGCCAGACGGATGAGGACAGGGCGGCGGAAGATAAGCCGCGCATACGGTTGCCCATTTCCGTCTGGATGGGCCAGGATGCGGTGACGGTGAACCCGGCGCGGATCATGGCGGAAACCAGGGTTTCCCAGGCATCCGGGTGTTTGTGGGCGAAGACCACCACCAGACGCCCCTGTGGGGCAAGACTTGCGTGGCAACGCTCGAACACGCGGGCCATGCCGTCTTCATAGGCTTTTTTGGAGGCGGCTTTGTCCCCGTTGTGGCGGGAGGCGTCGTCAATGAGTTCGCCGTCCTGAGCGGCGCTGTCCCATTTGGGCGACAGGGGAGCGGCGAACAGCCCCTTGTCCAGCATCGTGCCGTGGGTGACGCGCTTCAGCCAGATGTAAAAAAAATCCATGCAGTCGGAATAGGGAATGGCGTCGTAATAGGGCGGGTCGGTGACAATGGCATCGTACTGCTGGCCGGTGGGCTGGGTTGCGCTTTGTTGGGTGATGGATGGGGCCGGGGTGAAGCGAAGAGCGGCAAGGGCAGTTTCAATATAACGTGCCACCCAATCCAATTGGGACAAAAATGCTCCGCCCACATCATTCAATAAAGCGAGTTCAACATAATCCCAAGTGATAGGGAGAGCAAAACGGGCAAAAGTATGACCAATTTTTTCGCCGCTCAGATGCCAAGTGCATACGGTGGAATTATAATCCGCCGTCTTATCAAATGTAACCGCCAGATACGTCCCTATGGCCTCCGCCCATTGCGCGTCATAGCCGAATGTCTCCCCCTCCCGTTCCAGCAGGGCAAGGGCCTTGCGCGCGCTCGACGCCAGCGTGCCTAGGGCCAGCAACTGGCGGGGGGAGAAAAGGTCGCAAAAGCGGGTCAAGCCATACCCGTCAACAGAGAATGCCCGTGATGCGCCTTGCCCGGCCTTGGGCGTAGGCTCTTCCGGCATTCCGAAGGGCACATCCTTAAAAGCCGCCGCCAGTTCTTCCACCGTAACATTGGCCTGATTGTTCTCCTCCGCAAAAGGCCGGCGATATTCCTTGCTTTTCCGTCCTTCAAAGACCACGGCTGTGAGCTCGGCCCCCAGGCGTCCGGCCTTGCCTTCGCGCCGCAGATCGTCCATGGTCATGATGTTGCCGCAGTGCGGGCAGGCCGCCCCGGCCCCGGACATGAAGCCCTGGCCGATATCCAGATCGCGGGCGCGCTTTTGCGCCGCGCTCCCGCCGCTCACCGGCACATTGTTCCAGACTTCAAAAAACACGGCGCCATCTTTGGCTTCCACCTTCAATGCCGTGCGTTTTCCGGCCTTGGTCTTGCACAGCCATTTGGTCTTGAGCAGGGGGATAAGGTTGCGGCAGTTTTTGCATTCCGCCGTGCGCGCCCAGAGGTAAGCCACCGTGGGCCGGGCTATCCAGCGAAGATTGCGCTCGTCTTTCAGATATTCCGTCCCGAAATCCCTGTTCAGCGCGTCCACATCCGGCTCGCCGGCGTCATTCAGGGGAATAAGCTCCGGCTCGCGGGCCTCGTAAGGAGCATCCTCTTTCAAAGGTTCATAGACCGCATAGGTCGGATAACGGGCGGCGACGGCTTTGCGGGCGTCCTTGAGCGCCCATTGCCCCCAGGCCCGGACATGCCAGGCCAAATCGGCGGCATAGGGATTGTTTTTTTCCATCAGGTCAAGCTGCCCGGCAACGTCTTTTTGCCAAAGCTCCGGCTTGCCCGGCGCGAATTCTTTCATGAAGGCCGCATTGCTCCGAATAAAGTCGGGCAGGGGCAGGGTTTTGCCCGCCAGTGCCCGCGGATATTTGAGCGTGGCCCCCAGCACAAAGGCCGCGACCGGGTTCAGGTCCACGGCATGGGCTTCGCAACCGAGTCGCATGGCTTCCAGGGGGATCGCCCCCCCGCCGGAAAAGGGATCCAGCACGCGCGGGGCGCGACCGCCGCAGGCGGCGCGGATTTCTTCTCTGAGCGCCCGCAACTCCTTTTCCCGAAATTCCGCTTCTCTCCGGTATTGCTCTTTGGCCTTCTTGCCGCTTTTCGGCTCCGTACCTTGCCAACGCAGCACACCGCCGTCAGTTTTCTGAGTCGCTCGCTGCTCCTGACCCACAGATTCCACAATCGTGCCGCCAATGCGCGCGCACAGTTGCGCGCGTTTTTCCGCGTTGCCGGGGTCGGACAACAGCGTGGCCAGCAGGGCCGCGCGGCAGGCGGCCAAGGGCCGTCTGGCCGGCCAGATGTGCAGGGTGGAGAGATGCCCGTGCCGGACGTTTTTTTCATGCACGGCATCCAGAGACGCCTGCTTCAGGGGAAAAGCCGCTTCAATCAGGCGGGCGTCGTTGTGATCGGCCACTGATTACACTTCCTTGGTTTCAGGTAATTTGCCGGATTGCTGTTCAGCCTGACCATTTTCGTGACGCCGCGAAAATGGTTGTCTGGGTCATAACCTGTTGTTTCACAAGAAATTATTGCCCTTTTAACGACTGTCTGGAAATTTTCCCACCGCATATAGCCAAGCGGATCCATAAGGTCGCGGGCGAGCCAAAATTCCACTCCCTCGTCCGGCAACGTGCGAATCATGGCGTCAAAGCGGGTTTGCAGTTGCCGCATGAGCGCTTTATCCATGTAAAACCCCTCCGTCGTCTTCAGCCAGCGGCAAAATGTCCGCCAGTTTAATGCGTCGCGTTGCGACACTTCGTTCATCCGGTCGCGTAAGCAGCGTCATTGCCGGGTCCTGGATGCGAATCAGACGCGGGGCCGGAGACGCGCATTCCGCCACCACATAAAGCCAGTATTCGGAACGCAGATTCATGGCCTTGGCCCATTCGTTCTCGGTCATGACCACGGCATCATTACCGCGCGTGCCTTTGACCTCAATGCAGCGGCGTTCGCGTTTGCCGTCGCTGCCACGGCGCAGCGACAACACATCAAAGCCGGGGTAATCCTGCAAGCCCTGGGCGCGGGCAAGTTCCGGCGTATGCACCGGACGGACGTCGCCGAAGCCGCTCTCGTAGGCGCGCACGGCCTTCATGGCCAAGTCGTCAATATTGTCGATTCGCCATGCCTTGTCGCCGTCATCTTCCGGTTCCGGCAATACCAACGCGTGCGCTATAAAGGTCACGAACCCCGGCAGCACCTTGTCCGGTTC
>JAITGC010000100.1 GCA_031280915.1 Desulfovibrio sp.
CGCTATGCGAAGAATACGGTATCATTTTTGGCCGCTGTGCATATTAGGTGCATCGCTATTTGGGCAAAAATCAATTGACGACACTATTTAGTGAAGCGGGAAGAAGAATAACCCGCCAACCTTTGGAACCATGCCCCTGCTGCCCTCTGGTGGCGGGGGCTTCTTTTTTGAATGAGTAGACGGCAAGGGCCATTCCATTTCTGTGTGGGGAATGGTGTGGGGAGAGCAAAAAGGCTTTACAGGGTGTTTCCTGTAAAGCCTTGATTTTTCTGGAGCGGGAAACGGGATTTGAACCCGCAACTTCAAGCTTGGGAAGCCAACATATATAATATCGCCACTTGTATACGGATTGTGCATCCTTGTATATTTGCTTTGATTCCCAAGGCTTTTATGCACGTTGTACCATCCATCGACATCACGCCTGAAAGTCACAAATTCGTCACTTTTTAAGGGGTCATGTCGCAAATATGTCACTAAAAAGTGGAGGTAAAAATGGCTGCAAAAACCAAGTCTGACAAGGACTCCAATGAAAAGAAACAGGGCGCAATGAAGGCCACAAGATACCCTGGCGTGTATCAGCGGCAGTCGGGTAGTAAAACGTATGAGGGTAAGCCCGATGTCGCTTACATCATAGACCATAAAGATCCCTACACGGGCAAACGCATCCGGAAAACGGTCGGCAGCCGAAGCCAGGGAATTACGCTTCAGTATGCAAACCAGGTCCGCAATGCCCTTTTGGAAAAATTGCGAAAAGAGGTTTACGAGGGGCTTGTTCCTAGCGGAAGCCCCCAAGATGTTCCTACTCTCGGTGAGGCATGGGAAAAATACAAAAATGACTGGCTGGAAACAAAGCAAAAAGCCAGCGCATATACCGACATCTGCTACTATAAAAATCATTTGGCCGAAAGCGTTCTGCACAATCGACCACTGAACAAAATCACTGTTGCCGACCTCGAAAAATTGGAAGCCGAAAAACTCTCGGCAGGATTCGCGCCACAGACAGTCAAAACCATCCTTGGCATGATCCGCCGTATTATGAATAAGGCGTTGAAATGGAAAATGTGGAGAGGCCCAAGTCCTTTTGACGATTACGAGATGCCGGAAGTTGATAACGCCAGAACTCGGTATTTCAGCGAGGAGGATGTCGAAAAAGTTTTTACTGCGCTCAAAGCCAGAAACTACCGCGCCTGGGTCATGGCTGTTGTCGCGGTGCAGTGCGGCCTCAGATTTTCGGATATCGCAAAACTTGAAATTAGCGACATCAATTTTGAAGACGGCACTCTTTTCATAAGAAAACCCAAAAATCGTAAAAGTCGGCATGTGACCATGACACAAACGGTTAATGAAATCCTCCAGGAATGGCTGCAACAAATGCGTTCCACCCTTGTCTTCCCAAGTGCGGCCAATAAGCCTCTCTGGAATGTGGATGATGACTTTAGAGAGGTTGTTACCGAGCTTGGATTGAATGATAATGTCACCGAGAATAAAGACAGGCTTGTCTTCCATAGCCTGCGGCATACTTTTGCAAGCCACCTCGCCAAAAAAGGCTATACTGAAATTATGCTCGCAAAACTGCTCGGACATTGCAGCACAGAAATGACCAGACGGTACACGCATCTCATGCCCGAAACGCAGCAAAGCGCCGCAAGCGAAATAGAAGAACTTCTTAAAGTGGGGCATCAGGTGTCTCTGTAGTGAACCTGCGGCCAGCGGCCATCCAGGCATCAAGGTCTTTTTTCTTGTAAAATACGCGCCTGCCTTTCTTATGATAGGCAGGCCCTTTTGCGTTCGTGCGCCACTGACGAAGCGTTCCCGGTTTTTGGCCAATATATTCAGCCGCTTGCTTTTCATTCATCACATCTTTGATTTCCTTGACGGGAGACACGGCAGCAAGTTCTGCCCGGACAACATCACGTAAGAGGTGGCGCAGTTCTTGGGGAGTGGCAACAATAATTGAGCGGTCCTCTGTATTCATAACCCCCTCACTGTCTTTCCGTCATGCGCCTAGAGGCTCATCTTCCTCTGTCCTTACGCATGGTTCGTGATATTTGGCGACAAGTTCCAGCATGGTGTTGCAGCCATTAACAAGCAGCATTTTTTCTTTGTGCCTCCGCACACCGCTGTAACTCATACCAAGAGTTACCCCGATTTTCTTATCACTCACTCCTTTAAGAATGAGTTTGAAAACCTCTGCTCCGCGAGGCGTCAGCTTGAGCGGATTTTGGCTAGTTCCGGGTTCGTCAACAAGTAAATGTAGCATTTCTATACTGCTGTGCGCCCCTATTGACTTTCTTATATTTGCAAGGTGCAAATATACAATTTTACGATCAATACATAATTGTTCTGCTATTGCTTTTAGGATCGTTGCCCGCCAACATCAGTTCTACAATCTTTTGTTGCTGTTTTGTTAATTTGTACATTGTAATTTCTCCATGATTAATGGTTGAAAAATGGCTGAAATAGCCAATTCGATATCGTGTAGCATGGAGAAAATTGGCGGTGCAGTGGCGAAATTATATAATTCAGCCTATTTTTTCAAAAAAATAGGCTGCACGAAGACATCGAATGCCTTTGCGCAGCCTCTGATTGTCCCGCTCCGTCGCTGACTATACACGGTGAGGTAGCCCTAACCCATGTCGCAAGCTAAGGATAAAAGGATTATTCACATATTCACACCCTCAAGGGGAAACGCACAAAGATTTCTTGGAGCAGTAAGGCCGGGGTAGGTTCCCCATTCCACCCCCGCCCTGCTTATTATCTTAGTGAGATTACCAACCGCAGCAACCCATGCCATGACCGTAGCCCATGCCGCCACGGTGGCCGTAACCGCCGCCGCCCATGTGACCGCCGTAAGGCATGCCCTGCTTGGCCATTTCCTGGCGCATCTGCACCTGGGCTTCATTCAGTTTGGCGCTCAGACTGTTGACTTCTTGGGTGATGGATTTGATTTCAGAATCACTCGCGCCGGAAGCGATCTTGGCGTCAAGTTCGGCCTGTTTGGCGAACAGCTGCTGTCTGAGCGGAGCCACCGTGTTCCAGTGCTTTTGCATGGAAGCCTGGGCTTCCGGGGTCATGTTGGAATAGTAGCCATGCCCGCCGCCGTGCATGCCGGGCTGTGCGCTGGCCATGCCGGTTGCTCCAAATACGCCGACCGCACAAAGAGCCAGAGCCATAAGTAACATACGAGCCTTTTTCATATCAATTCTCCTGAATAGTTTGGTTATTGTGTTTTTGACTATAATTGGGCCTGGAGATAGCTTTTCAGCCGTTCAAACTCTTCAACGTCGATTTCTCCACGGGCCAGCCTGATTTTCAATATTTCCAGAGAGTCGTTCCTGTCGTTGAAGTGGTTCCGGGTCTCCTTGCGTCCGCTCACGGCCCGGATGACGGCATAGGCCAGCAATCCGAGTATGATCAGGAAAATGATGGTTCCGAAACCCCAAGGGTGACCCCCGAAGTTGGACATGCAACTCCACATGGTACGCTCCTAATTCCCCGTCTCGGTGTATGTGGTCGCATCCCCATACACCGGCCCGTTATACTGCGCCGGGTACGGCCCATATGACTGGCCGTTCCAGTACCCGCAATACCCGCCACGCTGACCGCCATGATACCCGCCTCGATGCGGGGAGCAAGCAACGGCCAGCAGAGCCACACCCAGTATGCCGATTACAAGTAACGCTCTCATAATTTTCTCCTTCTCTCATGCCTTGCGGCCTGTTCGCCATAGATATAGCCAGAAGCGTGCCAATTTTTTATTTTAAGACAATCATTTGAAATTAATAATTTTATTTTTCATCCAGTGTGTGAAATGCCCTAGCAGGCGAGTAGAACTTACTCGCCACCTCTGGACATCGCGAGTAGAAAGTATACGTTATGGGGACAGATCAATTACGAGGAACCTGTATGGCAATTTTTCAATCTCTCCCAAGCTTGCGCAGGAATTTCGCGGCCCGATATTCGCCCTGGATGCTTATCGGCATTGCCCTGATTTTGGCCCTGGCGATAACCGTGCTGGCCGTGCGCAACGCCCAGCGGGAAAAGGCCTATATGTCGCAGAATCTCATGGACCGGGCCGATGCGCTCATTTGGGCGGTGGAAGCCGGAACCCGCGCCAACATGGGCATGCGGCCCGGGGCGCAGAACGTACAAGCCATGGTGGAGGAAACCGCCAAACAGGCAGGCGTGATTTACATGGTGGTCATAGATGCGTCGGGAAATCGCATCGCCTCCAGCGCCAAAGAAGATATGGAAAAAACTTTTTATGAACCTCAGATACTTTCCAGCCTTTCGGCCAGCGAAAAAAGCCAATGGCGTGAAACAACTTTGCCGGATGGCAGGGAAGTTTTTGAAGTCTACCGGACGTTCGCTCCGCTTCCGGAATTTCAACAGCACATGAACCATAACCGCTCCCGGTGGGATAATTGCCGGGACAGCTCTTGGGGCAACAAGCACGGCGGACGCCAACCTGCCGCCACCCAGGCAAACGATACTCTTCTTATCTTCGTCGGCCTGGACATGGAGCCGTTTGAAGAAGCCCTGGACGAGGATTTTCGCAATACGGCCATTATCGGCATTATCGTGGGCCTGCTTGCCCTGGGCGGTTTCATGTCGCTGTTCTGGGCGCAACACTACAGACTTTCACGACGTTTGCTGCATGACACCAATGCCTTTGCTTCGGAAGTCGTGACCAGTATGCCGAGCGGTCTGGTCACCGCCGACGAGAACAACCGGATTACCATGGTCAACAGCGCCGCTTCTCGCCTGTTCGGCACGTCCGGGGAAAAATTGGAAGGCATGTCTCTTCACTCTCTGGCCGGTATCCCTTGGGAATCCATCACCGCCCTTGTTGAAAAAGGGCTTCCGGTACATGAGCAGGAGCATATCTTTACGGCTGCGGAGGGAGAACGCATCCCGGTCAGCGTTTCCGCTTCCAGGATAATTAACGAGGAAAATATGCACCTCGGCTACCTCTATCTGGTTGAAGACATCAGGGAGCGCAAACGAGTGCAGGAGCAGTTGCGCCGCAGCGAACGGCTGTCCGCTTTGGGGAATATGGCCGCGAGAGTGGCGCATGAAATCCGTAACCCGTTAAGCTCCATCAAGGGCTTTGCCCGCTTTTTCGCAGAAAAGGTACCCGAGGGAGGCGGTAGGGAAATCGCTTACACCATGATGGAGGAAGTGGACCGCCTGAACCGGGTCGTGACCGAACTGCTTGACTTTGCGCGGCCTTCGCCGCTGACGCTAAAACCGGGCGATATCCGGGAAGTCATTGACCGGGCCATGCGCCTGACTGTGGACGACGCCGGGAAAAAGGGGGTTGAGACGACATTCACGGCTCCCTCTGAGCTGCCTGCAATCAGCATGGATTTCGAGCGTCTCACACAAGTTTTCCTCAACCTCTTCATTAACGCCATCCAGGCCATGGACCAGGGCGGCAAGCTGGCCGTGGCCGCAGCCGTCCACGGCTCGCGCATTGCCGTCACGGTAAGCGATACCGGTGCGGGTATGGCCCCGGATGTTCTGGAGAGCATTTTTACCCCGTACTATACGACCAAACCCGCCGGAACCGGGCTCGGCTTGGCCATTGTTCTTAAAATTCTGGAGGAGCATGGCTGTGAAATCAAGGTCGAGAGCGCTCCCGGCCAAGGAACCACATTCACGCTGCTGTTTCCCGAAACCCACGCAGCACAAGGATAACCCATGACCAGCCTTACACACTCCCATATCCTGATTGTCGATGACGACGCCAACCACCGTACCATGCTGCACGCCCTGCTTACCGAATGGGGGGCCAAGGCGGACGAAGCCGCCAGCGGTACGGAGGCCGTGGAACTGACCAGGGAACGACCCTATGACCTTGTTCTTATGGACGTGCAAATGGCCGAGATGACCGGCATTGAAGCGTTGCGGGAAATCAAGGCCTATAACCCGGCCATCCCCATTCTGATCATGACCGCCTATTCCAACGTGGAAAACGCGGTGGAAGCCATCAAGGCCGGGGCTTATGATTACCTGCCCAAACCTCTGGAGTTTGACGAATTTCGCCTGACCATGGACCGCGCCTTGGACCATGCGGGCTTGCGCCGGGAAAACCAGATGCTCCGGGAGCAACTCGGCAAGTCTTTTGACACCGTGGGCATCATCGGGGCGAGTCTGCCCATGCGCAAAGTGCTGGAAACCCTGGCCATGGTAGCGCCCTCGGAGGCCACCGTGCTGATTTACGGCGAGTCGGGCACCGGCAAGGAACTGTTCGCCAAGGCCATCCACGCCAACGGTCAGCACAAGAAAGGTCCGTTCGTGGCCGTGAACTGCGCGGCTCTCTCGGAAAATCTGCTGGAATCCGAGCTTTTCGGGCATGAGAAAGGCGCGTTCACGGGCGCGGACAGGCGGCGCGAGGGATTGTTCGCCCAGGCCAACAAGGGCACCATCTTCCTGGATGAAATCGGGGAAATCTCCCCGGCCATGCAAGTCAAGTTGCTCCGCGTCATCCAGGAACGGGAATTCCAGCGCGTGGGCGGCGACCAGAAAATCCGGGTGGACGTGCGCATCGTTGCCGCAACCAACAGGGATTTGCAGGAAGAAGTCAAGGCGGGCCGGTTCCGTCAGGATTTGTTCTTCCGGCTCAATGTGGTCACCTTGACCATTCCGCCCCTGCGGGACCGGATGGAAGATGTGCCTTTACTGGCCTCGTTCTTTCTGGAACGCTTCGCGGCTCGAAACAACAAGACAGTCAAAGGTTTCACGCCCGGAGCCATGGACCGGATGATGAAATATGACTGGCCCGGCAACGTCCGTGAACTGGAAAATGCAGTGGAGCGCTCGGTTGTTCTGCTGGTGGGTGAGTATGTAACAGAGCGGGAGTTGCCGCCATCCGTTGCGGGAGATTCCACGGGCGCGGCAGCAAGCGGGCAGCGGGGTTTATCCGGGCTTTCTCTTGAAGATGCTGAAAAAATCGTTATCGAGGAAACCATGAAAGACTGCGGCGGCAACAAGACTGAAGCGGCCAAGCGGCTCGGTGTCACCCGTAAAACCCTGCTGGCGAAAATGACCCGCTATGGGATGATTGACGGCGGTGATACAGAGTAATTTTTCTTCGGGTAGAAATTACTCGTTTTGGGTGGGAAAAGCGAGTACAAGCTACTCGTTGAGGAACCGGTTGTTTTGCTTTTATTCTTTAATATCAATATATTAATCTTTGGCACACCAGTTGCTTTTATATCAGCGAACGGACAAGAGCAGGATGGCCTGCTCCCTCAACCGAGCAATACGCTCAATAAGATATAAGAGCCTTCAAGGCCAAGGAGAATTACCATGACACTCGCATCCCGCACCGCCACTTTTGCCGCCGCCCTGGTTTTGGGCCTCGCCCTGACTTTCGGCATCGCATCCACTTCCCAGGCGCAGCCGCTTCCCCAGGACACCGTGACCAACGGCTATTACGGCTGCTGCGGCGGGCATGGCCCGCATGGCGGACCTTACGGTCCTTACGGTGGCCCCCACAGGTAGGAGCGATTTCATAGAAATCAGCCCTGAAAACCCTTCAATCTGGCCGGACCCTGACGATGGGTCCGGCCTTTGTTTTCGTTAGTAAAAAAAGTCGGCGAACTCCTGCGAGGGCATGTTGAGCCCATTGCCATGACATGCAGGTACAATATATAAAATTCAGCAACTAAAAAGTATACGGAGTTTTGCGTGTGGATGAAACAAACCCCCTAAGCCGGACTGCACACACCGGCAGCATATCAAAGTCCCTGCTTCCCCCTGGTCTGGTGCTCAATAATAAATGGGAAATACTCGGCCATATAGCTTCAGGTGGCAAGGGGGACATTTACCGCGCCCACCAGATTAGCCTGGAAAGGGTTGTCGCCCTCAAGGTCATTTCACCTGACTTCGTGGACTCTTTCAAAGACAATCCGGAAGAGCTTGAGTCGGAAAAAGAACGGTTTCGACGCGAAGTGCGGATCATGGCCGGAATCCGCCATCCCAATGTATTGCAGGTTTTTGATTACGACGTCACGCAAGTAGGTGGCTCGGCCATTGAATATCTGGTCATGGAATACATACCCGGTTCGACCCTGCGCGACACAATGCCGCGACAGGGCTTCGGAGCCGATTTGACCGGAGCTGCCACCTGGCTCAAGGATTACTTTCTCCCGGTGCTGGACGGCGTGGCTGCCATCCACGACGCCAGAATCATCCACAGAGACATAAAACCGGAAAACATACTGCTCGACGGAGCCGTATCCAAAATAGCCGACTTCGGGCTTGCCAGGGTATTGCAGCAGCCGGGCCTGACTCATACCTTTCACGTTCTCGGCACGATATTTTACATGCCCAAGGAGCAATTTGAAGACGGCGCGGCGGTTGACGCCAGAGCCGATATCTACGCCTTGGGCAAAGTTCTTTATGAGGCCATGACAGGGAAAATTACCAACGCCAGCCGGGTGGTTTTCAAAGAGGTCGGCCTGCCGCAGGAACTCGTGGCTTCTGCCGGTGATTTTTTTTGCAGGTTGGATACGATCATTCGCGAGGCCACGCGGGAGGAGCCGGATGGCAGAACCGTTTCGGCGGCGCTCATGATTGAAGACTTGCGTGCCGTTATTGCTCCACATACCACGGTTGATACATCGCAACCCCCGGCACGCGAGCGGAAGCTGCGGTGGCTGTCGATTGCCGTGATTGTCCTGTTGCTTGCCTTGATAGCGTTCGCTGCATACCACTTCCGTGAGGAAGCGCAGATGCGCCAGGAAATGAGTGGACGGGAGACTCGCGAAACTTTGCCATCCGCCGGGTCGTCACTTGCGGAACAATCCGGTCAAAACCTCAGTGCCGAAGACGGCGCAACTTTACGGCTGATGCCGGGCGGCAAGAAAAAATGGCTTCCCGAACATGGCGGTACAGAGGAAACCACTCTTGTAGAGCCTTTTTACGCAGAAGAAAATCTGGTGAACAACCAGCGTTTCGTCACATTTCTCAACGCTATACGAGAGAAGGTGACAGTCAGGGACAGCACTGTAATTCTCCAGGGAACGGTCATCTTCATGCTTGGAGAAATCCGGGAAGGCTACGAACCCATCAAGTTCCGGGAAGGAAAATTTATCCTGCAAGAACAGAGTACTGCCAACGAGCCGGTTGTGCGGGTTTCCGCCGATGGTGCCTTGGCCTACGCCCGCCATTATGGCAGGGAGCTGCCCAACACGGCCCAATGGCTGACGGCCAGGGAGCAGGGCTTGGTCGCATCCTTGCCTCTCCCCGAAATAAAGGAATGGGGCATGGATCGATTGGGAGCCAGGGAACAGTTTTATGTCTTCGAGAACTTCACGGATGAATCGGTCCTGTTCTGCCCATTGGCGCGGCAAAAGTGGGAAGCCTTTGCCGATGTCGGCTTCCGTACCGTGCTGCCCGCGAATAAAGGGGCTGAACAATGAGTCTGCAGTTTAAAGCCCAGACGCACACTGGCAATAAAAGGCAAAGTAATGAGGACCGGTATTTCGTCCGCGAACAGGCTGACGGTTCTCTTCTGATGGCGGTAGCTGACGGCGTCGGCGGCATGCCCGGAGGCGAAAAAGCCGCCGAACTGGCTATGGAGGCAATCGCCGCAGCCGGATTAGAGGAACGCCTCAGCCCGGAGAGATTGTACCAACTGGCGACGAGCGCTCATGATTCGATAGTGCGTTACGCAGCCGCGCATCCCCGGTTGGAGGGAATGGGAACAACCCTGACGGCGGCTGTTGTGCGTGAAAACGCAGTTTTTTGGGTGCATGTGGGAGACAGCCGACTGTACATCCAACACTCCGCAACACTGCGGCAGCTCACCACAGATCACCGTTTCCTGTCCAGCATGATTGAAGACGGCGACATCACGGCGGAAGAAGCCCTGAACCACCCCTTGCGGAATATGCTGGATCAGTGCCTTGGATGCCCATCTATTGAGCCGGAACAGGGCAACGTCGTTCTGGAACCAGGAGACAGGCTTCTTTTATGCACTGACGGGCTGTATGGGGAAGTGCCGCATGAACGTGTGAAAAACATTCTGTTGGCTGACATGACGGCCAAACAGAAAGCGACGCAACTTCTTGAGGCGTCCTTGAATGCAGGTGGAAAAGACAATATTACGCTAGTTGTTGTAGACTCTCCTGCGCATAATCCCTGAACAACGCTTTCGCAAAAGCTGTCACACTCCTGGGGCCAAAACAGCTTCCTCTTTGACTGGAAAAGACCTGTGCGCCATGTTCTCATGGCAGGACACGCACCCCTTGGCTTCTATCTTTGCTTTCTTCTTGGAGCGTTTGCTTTTGACGCTGATAAAACGGTTCGGTTTTTCCTGAGCCTGGTGGCCGTTCAGGCCACCAGGCTCATTAAGACTCACATACAATGAGGTGACAAGGACCATCTGTAGAGATAAAAAGGCTGCATAATTTAAAAAAATATTAGGCTAAGAGTCCAGCCACCAAGCAATATACAACTCAATGACAAGAATAATAATCTTCGCCATTTGGTATTGCTCTCAGCAAAACTTTTTGCCGCCAAAACGCAATAAAAGATTCCGAAGCCGAAACACAATACGCTAATCAAAATGCCGACCGGCATTCTCAGGATCAGGGCCGGGGGGTGTGTCTCTCCGGAGCCGATACAATATCCGGCCCATAACAACATGCTTCCGTAAATCAAAACCAAAATGAGCGCGAGTGCTCCCCACATCAGCCAGGAATGAACTTGAATTTTCAGGGATAATCTTTTCGCCTGTTCCACCACACTTTCCGCAAGACGGCTTTGCGCCAAAGACACTTCTTTTTCCGCAGCCTGGGAAAGGCCATTGAATATTTCCGTAGCCGCTGAAGAGATTTTTTCCGGCAATTCCGTATAATAGGTACGCTGGTATTCCATTGCAACAATAACGTCCCACAGGGCGTCATTGTCGGCTATTTGCAGGGTGTCTTTTATCCGGCGCAGCCGGTCCTTTTCTTCGGCGGTAAGCTCCCGCCCCAGGAGAGTTTCAAAATGCGCAATTTTCTGCGTGTCCATACTCATTTTTCCTTGAGTACGGACTGAAACATTTCCGCGCACTTCTGTCGCCATCTACGCAATTCCGCACGGTCGCCCAAGGGCAAGTCAGCCAGCGCGTTTTTAATCGGCGTCCTGCCGGAATATAGCTTATCCGCAACGCGGTCGGCCACGTCGGGAAAGTCCAGGGTCTTTCCCTTTTTCTCGATTATGCTTCGCGCTTTTGATTCGTTATACAGCTCAAATTTTTCTGGCGCTCCGAAATATATATTTCGGCAACCATGAACTAGCGCATCGGGAAAGGAGTTCAAAAAACCGCGTAGGAGTTCCACGGAATCCCGCTGACGGTTGGCTACCCAAAAAGTGACCAGTTCCCGGTTCAATTCGGCCAGAGTTTCGCGGAGCATTGCCCCGTATTTTTCTATGCCGGTGTTGCTCCGCGCCGCTGAGTTTATGACCAGAATATGCTCCGGAAATTCATCGGCTACGTTCACCAACTCTATCCAGCCGTCCGAAACGTCCAGGTCAGCTATCTTGCAGGATAGGTTTTCATTTTCATACGGGTGGTGGGCTTTGTAGACATCAGGGTTGGACGTGTCCGTGTCCAGCAGCAGAACTTTCTTTTCTTGCTCGGTCAGGTAATCAATCAACGCGAAAGAGAGCTTGCTTTTACCCACTCCTCCCTTGCTGCCTCCCACATAATAAATCGGTGCGTTCATGCTACAAATCCTCCAATGGTGTGTCAGGGGTTATGCCAAATTGCCCGCTGGCGGGCCGGGGTGCCGCTTTTTTTTCCGGAGCGGATTTGGGAGCTTGCTTCGGCACTGGCTTAGGGGTGTAGTTGTCAATTCCCGGCTTCAAAAACTTCTCCACCAGGTAGGCGGGAATGATAATGCCCGCATTTTTAAGAATCGCGGTGAGTTCTTTCGGCGTGTAACCTTTCCCAAGAGCCTTGCGAAAATCTTTCTCCAGCAGACCCGCCGCTTCCTCTCGCGTTTTTCTGTCGTCCTTTTCCGGCAAGCCCTGGAGCAGCTTCTGCGCTCTTTCAATTTGCTCCGGGCGAATTTTCGCGTTTTTCGCCATGCGTCATCCTCCGCATACAGAGATTTTGCGACCACCATATATAAAAGTTTTCCTTTTATACAATTTCGCCACTCCACGATGCGGGTTCTTCGTGGCAGGATGGTAGTTGTCTGACGCCAACTACCATCCTGCCGAGGGTGCCCCTCGGACTCCCAAAGGCAGGAGCGCTCGGCGCTTCGCTTCTCGCACTCCCAAAAGGAGCATGGGCATGAAAACAAAAGGCAGTTCACGCCCGGCAAAGTTCCAGCGACGAAGAACACTTCGCCTCACAGATTACGAGGATGCCTTGCTTTCGGAGCAAGCTGGAATCGCCGGGCTGTCAATGTCCGAATATATGCGGCGGCGCGTTTTCGGAGGCAGGCCGATTGTTGCCCATGCGGACGCCATAATGGTCCGCGAGCTACGGCGTGTGGGCGGCCTGCTCAAACACAATTTTGAAACACTTCGCCAGGGAAATGCGGATGTGGAATGGAACCAAAAGCAGGAATACGCTTTGCGGGCGCTGATAGCGGCCATAGAAAAAATCAGCGCGGACTCACATGATCGTTAAGAAAGTCAAAAATAAAAAAATCGCCAAGCCGAAAGCATGGCAGATAGGCGATCTGGTGGACTACATTCGCCACCCGCACAACAAAAACCCGCAGGAAAAAATCGAATACGCGGGCGGGAGGAATTTTCTTTCCAGAACACATGCCGGGCAAAAAATGGAAATGATTGCTCTCGCCGGGGAGTCTGTTCACAGCAAAATGCCAGTGACGCACTGGATATTTTCCTGGCAGGAGGGGGAGCAGCCTACCAGGGAACAGGTTGAGGAAATCGTGGACCTTTTTTTGGAAAGAATGGGGCTGGTCGGGCATCAGACCGTGTTTGGACTTCACCACGATACCGACAATTATCACCTCCATATCGCCGTCAACCGTATGAACGCGGAAACGGAAAAAGTTGTGCAGCCGCATAAGGGTTTTGACATTAAAGAGGCTCACAAAATCTTGGCGCTCATTGAGCATAAACAGGGCTGGAAAAGTCAGGAAAATGCGCTGTACGCAGTTTTGGAAAATGGTGAGCTGGCCCGCAGGCAGAAAAACAAGGAAGTGAAACCAAAGCAGGCGGCGTTGGATTTTGAGTGCGCCAGGGGTGAAAAATCGGCGCAACGAATCACCCAGGAACGCGGCCATGACATTCTTAAAAACGCAACATCATGGGCCGAACTGCATCAGAAAATGGTCCAGGCTGGATTGCGTTTTGAAAAAGAGGGGTCCGGGGCAGTCGTATTTGTTGGTGATATTGCCGTGAAAGCGTCCTCTGTTGGTCGCGCTTTCAGCATGGGAAAACTGTGCAAAAAATTGGGCGATTTTATCCCCGGAGACTACCCGGAAAATGGGCCGGACGCACCCCGCAAAATAGCTTCGGAGCCGGTAAGTTCCGTCAATGCCGAGGAATGGAAAAAGTATCAGGCCGAGTATGCCGGGGAGCAGAAACCCACGTGGGAGTCGGAAGAAATTATTGAGCTGGCCCACGCTAAAAAACGTCACCGTGAGGAGCGGAAAAATACGATTTCCCGGCTGGCAAAATACGGCCTGCCCATTCTCAATATCGCCCGGCATTGTTTGAAAGTCCAGCAGACCCAGGAGCTGCGCCAGTTACGATTGGCGCGACGGCAGAGGCCGAAAAAACGCGGAGGCAGACCGCGTTTTGAAACCTGGCTGCGTTCTCGCGGCCTGAATGTGCAAGCCGACCGCTGGCGGTATCGGGCCGGGCTGGAACCGGCGCTGGAAGCACAGCGGCCCCCGGAAATACTCATGCAAAAAGACTCGCCTGAACTTCGGAATTTTGAGCGCTATGCCGCCGCCGTGGACGCGGAACGCTACCGCGTAACGTGCATAAAAATGGACGCTGACGGCGGCAAAAAAACATTCATTCTCGACAAAAAAGACGGCGCGACACGGGGCTTCACCCCTGCCGAACTGGCCGTGCGCATACGGGAAATAATCAGGCTTCAGCAGCGCGGCGAAAATATTTATTACACGCCACTGTCCGAAGAAAAACACCATATTCTCATTGACGATATGACGGCTGAAAGTCTGGAACGGCTGCAAAAAGACGGCTTTCAGCCAGCCGTTATTCTGGAAAGCTCACCGGATAATTATCAATGCCTTTTGTCCATTCTGAAGCTGCACACCGGCTTTGATAGGGACGTGGGCAACCGGCTCACGGAACGCCTGAATCGTTTGTACGGGGATAAAAATCTCTTTGGCTGCATCCACCCGCACCGCGCCCCCGGCTTTGAAAACCGGAAGCCGAAGCATCGGCAGGAGGACGGCTGCTTTCCCCAGGTGCAACTCCTGTATGCGGAACGGCGTGGGTGCGCCAAAGCGCTTGAGCTGGCCCGGAATATCGACCGGGAATACGCCGACGCTGCCAAGGCGCAACGAGAGCGGCCCCGCGCTGTTTCCAGCGGGAGGCCCGGCGATCCGGTTACGGCGTACTATGCCCACCTAGACAATATCCGGAAACACCTGACCATTGACGACTACTCCCGCGTGGACGCCATGATCGCTCTGCGTATGCGTTCCAATGGCCACAGCCGCACAGACGTGGCCGAAGCCGTCCGGGCCTGCGCTCCCACGATACGGGAGGCACAGGCGGGCCGGAACTGGCCGCGCTACGCGGAGCGCACGGCGGATTATGCTTTCGGCATGGCCGGTGACGTGGATTTGATGAAAAACGAGCGCTACAGGGAGCTTTGGCGCAGAATTGAGGGCATTGGGGAGCAGGAACGGGAGCAGTCGCGCCAGAGGATGCGGTAGCATTTCACAAACGGAACAAAACAATTCCTACGCGCTGCGTACTGAATCGGGCTGGACGCGCTATCGTCAGTTATTATACAAAAAATTGTCAGAATAAGAGAGGATTCATGCCAAAGCACATAAAGGCCACCATTCAAGCGAAAGGGCTGGAAATAGCTCTGCATACCACAGGCCGCGCCGATTACATTAGCCTGACGGACATTGCCAAATATAAAAGTGATACCCCGGCAGATGTGGTGAAAAACTGGATGCGCTCAAGGGAAACTATTGAATTTCTTGGCTTGTGGGAACAGTTGAACAATCCGGTTTTTAAAGTGGTCGAATTCGACCACTTTAGAATGGCGTCCGGACGCAATGCCTTTGTGCTGTCCCCGCAGAAATGGATTGAAACCACCGGAGCCGTTGGCATTCAATCCAAATCCGGCAGATACGGTGGCACCTTTGCCCATGTGGACATTGCGATGGAGTTTGCTTCGTGGATTTCTCCGGAGTTCAAACTGTACATCATAAAGGACTACCAACGCCTCAAAACGGATGAAGGGCACCGGCTGGCCCTGGAGTGGAACGCCAAACGCGAATTGTCCAAGGTGAACTACCGCATTCATACTGACGCGATCAAGGATTACCTGTTACCGCAACACCTGACACCCCAACAAATCAATTTCACCTATGCCAGCGAAGCCGATATATTAAATATGGCACTGTTCGGTATGACCGCAAAACAATGGCGGACACAACACCCTGACGCCACCGGAAATATGCGGGACCATGCCGACATTTATCAGCTAATAGTTCTTGTGAACCTTGAAAGCATGAACGCAGAACTTATCAAGCAAGGTATGCCGCAAAGTGGGCGGTTGACCTATCTGAACAATATGGCCATTGAGCAAATGCGCTCTCTCATCAATAGCGCGGCGGTTCAGCGTCTTAACGTGGCGATCTCCGGTTCATCTGCACTCCCCGGCACTCAAGAGGACTAGCCTTATTATAATCGCGCTACCTGTTCTTGATTTCCTCAATACCTTCGGGCATATTGCCGCTAGGTGCTGATAACACCTTTATCCAGAGGCGGAACCGCCGCCGACCCGCGCGGGGTTGCACTTGCTTCAGCAAGTGTAACCGTCTTCCTGCGTATGCTGTCGGGAGTGCGGTGAATAAAATACCCTTTCGGGGGGAATAAACCCGCCGTCCTCTGGCGGTTATCAGCTCCCGGCATTTGCTTTTTTAGCAACTGTCAATCAGCGACGCCGGAGAGATGACATGACAAATTCTTATCCTTTTCCTCCCGAAATACCAAATGACGAAGCAGAAGCGCGGCTGGCCCGCGTCTATCACTCCGTTGGTTGCCGGACTCAAAATGAACTGGCTGACTTTTTTGACATTAGGCAGTCATCAATTTCCGATGCGAAAAAAAGGGGCAGCATACCAGCGGAATGGCTTGTACAGTTGGTACTTAAAAAAATGATACACCCTCATTGGATTCTTACGGGAGAGGGGCCGCATATGCTGCAACCGATTGATTTGGCAGGGGCTGCCATACCGCCAGAACCGGTGCAGGCAGAGCCGGTACAGGTTACGAAAATAAAACCACCACAGGACTGCGCCCTGGAAGAACTAGTAGCAGAGATAGTTCGCCGCGTTTTGAAAACTATGGGGTGAGTTTTCATTTCATTCAAGGCCCCTCTCAAAATACAACACATTCTCTCGACAATCAGGTTCGGCGGACGGAATCTCTTTGAATCCCATACGCCGATATAGTTCGTGCGCTGTTTTCATCATAGCCATCGTAGATAACACCATGGTCCGATACCCCTCGGCATGGGCATCGTCCAGAATCCGTTGCACCAGTAACTCACTGATATTTTGCCCCCGAAACGCCTTACAGACGAACAACCGTTTCATTTCGCAACGCTGCGCGTCAAAGCGCCGCATGCCAATACACCCGGCAAGCTCATCCCCCACATAGGCCAGATATAGCCTGCCGTCCGGTTGTGCGAAGTCGCCGGGCAAGTTGCCCCGCTCAGCTTCATAGCTTTTGTAACAGGTTCCAATGACGCCGGGGGTTTGCGTGTACTCGTCAAACAAGGCGCGGATGGCAGGGAAGTTGTCATAACCCGGCTTTATGCTAATATTTTCCATGGGCTGTCTCCTCCAAAGCTTTCCCTACGTTGATTCCGTTCGTGCATGGGGTTTGCACACCCTTAGTGCATATTTTTGCACAGATGTCTCACCATCAGACTGACCAATCCATAAAATCCGTTCCCCCGCCTTTAGAGGCATGTTTGGCCCGGTAATTGCTGTTGAGTTAAAATATCAATATTTCATGAACTATTGCAACATTTTTACTCACATCAACTTTTCTGAACGGAGGACTCATGGACGGCTTGTTTTTTTTCGGAATATTTACCGCTGTCGGCCTAATCGCCAAAAAGAAAGAGACCCCTGCGGTCATGCTTCTTGCCTTGCTCCTGCCGTGCATAGCGGCGTGGTTTGTCTACAATATGAAGTTTTCACTCAACATTTCCCTCTAGGAGCATCCCATGACGGCAACACAGCACTTCCAGAAAATCTCTCGGTATACTCCTTTGTTCAATGCCTTATGGGTCACGGTTCTTTTATGCGTTATCGGCGGTTCGCTGTTCATCCAGTTCGTGATCGGTGACTTGCCCTGCCGGTTGTGCATGTGGCAGCGCATGTCAATGATGTTGATTGTCGCCGTATTGCTTGTGAATCTGCGCTTCGGGCAAAACATGCGTAATTATGGAATCATTTTGATTATCGCGGTGTTTGGCGCTTCCGTCTCCATCCGCCAAATTCTTTCCTACATAGCCCCCGGAAGCCCCGGCTACGGCCCCGCTGTGTTCGGCCTTCATACCTACACATGGGCGCTTCTTGTGTTTGTGTGCTCAATTTTGGCTTCCGCCGTCATGCTGATTTTGAACAGTACCCCGAAGGATGGTGGTACAGAACCGCTGCCCGAACCGGTTGTCAAAGGTCTTATAGGGGTAACTATGGCCGTGGCCCTCACGCTTTCCGTGGCTACTTTTTTCCAATGTGGCTTGGATGTTTGCCCTGGTGCCAGAGAGTATTTATACGGCAGCCACTAAAACGAACCGATTAACAATAGGGAGCACCAATGCGCTACAAAACCCCGATAATAACTGCGGCAATACTCTTGCTGGCCTTTTCCGTTCCGGCCCGCGCCGGAGCCGAAGGGGCGCTGACCAACTATATAACGTCGTTCAACTATACCTCCCGTAAGGATATGAAAGCTTCCAGCAGCGAGCTTGTCCAATGGCTGCTCAATGATGAAGCGGTACTTGTGGATATTCGGTTTCCCGAAGAACAAGCGCTTTGGGGATTTGATTTTGCCCGCAAAATCCCCCTGCCGGAATTGCCGAAACGGCTGGCGGAACTGCCGAAAGACAAAATTATCGTTACGGCCTGTCCGCACAATGACCGCTCAAATATCGCTATGGTTTACCTGACTACCCAAGGCTACAGGGCTAAGTATTTGACCGATGGCATGCGGGGACTGGCCGAATTGTTGCGGGGCGATAATGCCAAGCTGTTTTATGAAGCAATGCAGCGTAAAAAATGAAGTGTGTAAAATTGACTCACTGAATATTCACGATGTGTAGTTTTTACCCAAAGTCAAAATGAGGCTGAAATGAAAATAACCGCCAAAGTCTTTGTCTCTGTTTTTTTCCTTTTCCTGACCGTCATTGTCTCCGAAGCGTCAGCCGGAGATGTTCAACAAGAATCCACACAAGAGGCTGCAACGATAATTAAACAAAACGCCGCGAACGCTGATTTTATAATTCTGGATGTGCGGCCCGACGGGGCATACAAACAGGGGCATATCCAAGGGGCCGTCTCAATGCCGGTACGGTCTGCTTCCTTCTCTGCCGCTGTTGAGAAGCTTGATACCTCAAAGACATATTTAGTGTATTGCGTGCGCGGCGGCATGACGGCCCAAGCGGTTGCGATTATGCAGGGCAAGGGTTTCAAGTCAATCATTGCCGCCGTGGAGGGAATAGTGGGATGGTCGGAAGCTGGTTATCCGCTGGTGTCCGATTAGAAAATGAAGAACACCTATTGACATTGGTCAATTAATGTTGAAATGTCATTTCATGGAAAGCAAAAAGGCCAGCATAATTTTTGAAGCACTGTCGTCGGATGTGCGTCTCGACCTGTTCAGGCTGCTTGTGAAAAATGCGCCTGACGGCCTTGTGGCTGGCGAAATTGCCAAGGAACTCGACATACCCTCGACAAACCTTTCCTTCCACCTGAAAGCCATTGTGCAAAGCGGATTGGTTGACGTGGAGCGGGAGGGACGGTTCATGCGGTATAAGGCCAATATTCCGCTGATGCTGGATATTGTCGGGTATCTGACCTCCGAGTGCTGTTCCAATGACCCGGAGCGATGCCAGAAATTTCGGGATGCCAGCGCGGTAGACCCGGACTTGTTGCCGAAGCGTTGCGCCAGCGAAGGCTAGAACGCATATTTTTTTACTTCAAAAGGTCAATAATTCAACTACTATTGATGAAAGGTGTTGACAGTGAATATTCTTTTTCTTTGTACCGGCAATTCGTGTCGCTCCATCATTGCCGAGGCGTTGTTCAGGGAGATAGCCCCACGGGGGGTTAACGTACAGAGCGCCGGGAGTTCCCCGGCTGGTGCAGTTAACCCTCACGCCCTGGCCGTGCTGGAAAAAGCGGGGGTAGCGGCGGGCGGACTGTACAGTAAATCATGGAACGACCTGCAAACCCTGCCGGATGTGGTCATTACCTTGTGCGCCGATGCAGCCGGAGAATCATGCCCGGTCTATTTCGGCAAGTTTGTTCGCAGTCATTGGGGCATGCCCGACCCGGCCAAGGTGACGGGCGACGAGGAAACAATCAATGCAGCCTTCGCTAATACTCTTGAGGTGCTACGGACACGGGTACAGGCTCTGGCGCGGCTTCCATTCGGAGAACTGGAAAATAACGAGCAGGAATTTAAAAAAGCGCTGGATGCAATCGCCGCGCTGTAACTTGCACTGAAAAGAGGATGCTATGTCAACGACACCCGAAACCCCGAATACCGGCTGCTGCTGTGCCTCTCCAAACCCGATAGCCCCGACTCCCGATGGTGACGCAAAAGGGTGGAATCTCCGGTATCTTGCCATAATCGTGGTGCTGGCCGCGCTGTGGTGGCTGGCATACAGCTATATCCTGCCCGCCTCCAACTGGCTGGTCTTCGGCCTGTTCGGAGTTGCCCCGGAGTCGCACCTTGGCGCGTCGCTGGAATTTTTCATCTATGACACGGTGAAAATCCTTCTGCTGCTTGTGGCGCTCATTTACGGCATTGCATGGATTCGGGCTTCGCTCAACGTCGAGCGGGTGCGCGATTATCTCGCCGGAAAGCGGCGCGGCCTTGGCTATTTTTTCGGCGCTACTTTCGGCGCGGTAACGCCGTTCTGTTCCTGCTCAAGCATTCCGCTGTTCCTCGGCTTCACTACGGCCCGCATTCCCATCGGCATTACCATGTCCTTCCTTATTACCTCGCCGCTTATCAACGAGATTGCGGTAGTGCTGCTGTGGGGTCTGCTTGGATGGAAATTCACGGTGATTTATGTGGTAGTCGGTATGGCGGCGGGCATCATCGGCGGCTTTGTCATGGACGGCCTCAAGGCGGGACGCTGGTTGCAGCCGTTCATCCTTGAAGCGATGGAGAAAGCCCCGGCGCACCAGTACGTTAACGAAGCGGGAGAAGTTCAGAAGCTTACAGTGCGCCAGCGGCATACGTTTGCCTACAGCGAAACGGCCTCCATTTTCAAGCGTGTTTGGAAGTGGGTGATTATTGGCGTCGGTATCGGCGCTGCCCTGCATGGATTCGTGCCTGACAACTGGTTTGCGGAAAACCTCGGCGCTGGCGAATGGTGGTCTGTTCCCGCTTCGGTTCTGGTGGCGATTCCTCTGTACTCCAACGTAACCGGCATTATCCCGATCATGGAGAGCTTGCTGGTTAAAGGCTTGCCCATCGGTACGACTATGGCCTTCTGTATGAGCGCCGTTGCCGCCAGCATACCGGAAGTGATGATGCTGCGGCAGATTATGACCATCAAGCTGCAAGCGGCGTTCATCGGCTATTTGTGGGTGATTTTCACCCTTGTCGGCTGGCTGTTCAATATCGTCGGCCCCTACATAGTGTAATCAACAACCTAAACAGGAGAAGTATCATGGAAATCAAAGTATTCGGCCCCGGCTGCGCCAAGTGCACGGAAACGGAAAATCTGGTCAAGGAAGTCGCCGCCGCCAAAGGCGGGAACATCACCGTGCAGAAAGTGTCCGACCTCAAGGAAATGATGGCCGCTGGCGTTATGTCCACCCCTGCGGTCGCTGTTGACGGCGTTGTGAAATCCACCGGCAAAGTTCCTTCCAAAGAAGAAGTCGCGGCATGGATTGACGGCGCTGCCGGTTCGGCTCCTTCCGCCGCTCCCGCTGGCGGGTGCTGCTGCGGTGGGAACTGCTGATTTATCGGAAAGTACCATGCGGCAACAGTCTGAATGCGGAACGCAAAATAATCCTATGGTTTGTTGGTGCGGTGGAGTGACGGAAGAAGCTGTCATTAAAGCAATTATGGCCGGGAACACAACGCTTGAACAGCTTAGACAGACAACTGGCGTTTGCCCGGATGATAATGACTGCGCCCACAATAATCCAAAAGGCCGCTGCTGCGCCCCGGATATTATGGTGTTGGTGAAACGCTACGCTCCCGGCAACACAGATTCGGAATCTTGTTGCTCCTGCTGCAAGCAGAATTGAGAGGCACCTATGGGACAAGAAATGAAGAAAAACCCTGACGCCGAAGGGGTAAAAGAGCTTGTTCGTACCCGTTATGCGGCCATAGCGACAGAGGAACGGGCTTCCTGTTGCGGTAGCGGCGGGTGTTGCCAGACCGGAAAGGAAAGTATTGCCCTGGCTGTCGGCTATGATGCGGCAAGTCTGGAACTGCTGCCGGATGGCGCTAATATGGGGCTTTCCTGCGGCAATCCGCTTGCCATTGCCGCCTTGCGGGAAGGGCAAACCGTTCTGGACTTGGGTAGCGGCGGCGGCTTCGATGCTTTTCAGGCGGGAGTCAACGTCAAGGATACCGGACTGGTCATTGGTGTGGATATGACCCCGGAAATGCTGCAAAAAGCCCGTAAAAATATAGTGCAGTACCGGGAGCGAACCGGCCTTGATAACGTGGAGTTCCGCCTTGGAGAAATTGAGCACCTTCCGGTTGCCGACAACAGTGTGGATGTTGTGTTGTCGAACTGCGTCATTAACCTGTCGCCGGATAAACCCCAAGTATGGCGCGAAGTGTACCGCGTCCTTAAACCCGGTGCCATGGTATCCATATCGGACTTGGCCCTTTTAAAGCCTCTGCCGGAATCAGTGGAATCAATGGCGGAAGCTCTGGTCGGATGCATCGCGGGAGCCGCTTTGGTCGATGATACCAAGAGCATGCTGGGACAAGCCGGTTTTCAGGATATTTCTTTGAATATAAAAACGGATTACGTCCGACAACTGCAAGACCTCAACAGCCCAACGTACAGGCGCGTGACGGAAGCTCTCCCCAACGGCGAAAGCCTTGCCGATTACGTTGTAAGTCTCGCCATAGTCGCACGAAAATAGGGGCATAGCATGTCTTCATCAACTTTACAGAGGCTTTCCTTCCTCGACCGCTACCTGACGCTGTGGATTTTTCTCGCTATGGCAATCGGGGTCGGTTTGGGTTGGGCTGCGCCCGGTGTGAAAAACGTCATTAACTTTTTTCAGGTCGGGACTACCAATATACCCATTGCCATAGGGTTGATACTGATGATGTATCCGCCCTTGGCAAAAGTAAAATACGAGCAGTTGGGGCAGGTCTTCCGCAACAAGAAAGTATTGTTCCTCTCGCTCATGCAGAACTGGATAATCGGCCCGGTGCTGATGTTCCTGCTGGCGATTACATTCCTTTCGGGGAACAACAGTTACATGGTCGGCTTGATTCTTATCGGCCTTGCACGCTGCATTGCTATGGTCATTGTCTGGAACGACCTTGCCGGAGGTGATCGTGAATATGCCGCCGGTCTGGTGGCGTTCAACTCCATCTTTCAGGTGCTTTTTTTCTCGGTGTACGCCTATGTGTTCATTACCGTGCTTCCCGGCTGGCTCGGCCTTTCCGGGGCGGTGGTCGAGATAAGTATGGGGCAGATTGCCGAGAGCGTGTTCATTTACCTCGGCATACCGTTTATCGCGGGTGTTGCCTCGCGGATTTACGGCCTCAAGGTCAAAGGGCTGGATTGGTACGAGAATGTTTTCATTCCGAAAATCAGCCCTTGGACGTTGCGGGCCTTGCTGTTCACCATCGTTGTGATGTTCTCCCTCAAGGGCGACTACATAGTGCAACTGCCGTTCGACGTGTTGCGAATCGCGTTGCCGCTGCTGATTTACTTTGTGGTCATGTTCCTGATTTCGTTCTTTATCGCAAAGCGCATCGGGGCGAACTACGAACAGTCGGTGACGCTGGCCTTTACCGCCGCCTCCAACAACTTCGAGCTTGCGATTGCCGTTGCCATTGCCGTATTCGGTCTGAACTCCGGCGAGGCGTTTGTGGCGGTCATTGGGCCGTTGGTGGAAGTGCCGGTACTTATCGGCCTTGTAAACGTGGCACTGTGGTTGAAAAAACGCTGGTTTCCAGCATCTGCGTAACTAATGGCGGCTCCGCACTCATGCGGAGCCGCCTTCAATTTTGCCCGATTCGGAGAAAACATGAAAAAAATCTTGCTGCCCTTGCTGTTGCTCTTGTTCGCTTTTACCGGAACCGCCTTTGCGGAGAACGCTTTGCCAAGGCCGAATACGGTAACAATGATAGACCTTGGGGCAAAATCGTGCATCCCCTGCAAAATGATGGCTCCGATACTGGAAAAGCTGGAAGCGGAATATCGCGGCAAGGCTGACGTGGTTTTTATTGATGTGTGGCAAAAACCGGACGAAGGCAAAAAATACGGCATAAGTGCTATTCCCACACAAATTTTCTTCAACAAAAAGGGAGAAGAAGTGGGAAGGCATGTGGGCTTTTTGGATGAAAAATCTATTCGTGATGCTTTGGATAAGCTTCTTGCGGAATAGCTATGTTCGACCAGTTCCTTTTGACCATAAATGAATGGATGATGGGCGGCTTTGAATTGGCCGTAGCCGGTTGCTTTCTGTGGGGGCTGGTGAGCGTTTTATTTAGCCCCTGCCATCTGGCTTCCATCCCGCTTATGGTCGGCTACGTTGCGGGGCAAGGGACGCTCGTTCAGGGCCGACAAGCGGCGGGGTATGCTCTGCTGTTCAGCACGGGGCTGTTTGTGTCCATTGCCCTTGTCGGCATGGTCTGCTCCTTGCTCGGCAGGATGCTCGGGGATATTTCGCCTCTTTGGAGTATCCCCATAGGCGGCTTGTTCATCTGGCTCGGCCTGAACCTCATGGGCGTTAAAGCGTGCAAACTCCCTTCCGGCAGTCTCGGCAATCTGAAAATGCGGGGCTACGGCGGGGCGCTGTTTCTTGGCCTTGCCTATGGTGTTCTTTCAGGCGCATGCACATTCGGGTTCATAGCGCCCATTCTGGCAATCATCACGGTTCAGGCGGAAGTCGCCAAAGGGCTTTCCCTCATACTCTTTTTCGCCTTGGGGCATTGTCTGCCGATTGTGGTTGCGGGCAGTTCCGCAGCCCTCGCGCAAAGGGTGCTGGCGGGCAAGGGCATGCAGAAAGCTACGGTTTGGGGGAGAAGAATTGCTGGCGGGCTGGTCGCAGTTATCGGCTTTTACTTCATTTACACCGGCCTGACCACGTAAGAGGAGGCATTTTATGTCGGAGCGGTGGTCACCAACGATTACCAACTACGCGCTTTGCAGCGAATGCAGGCGCGTAACCTCTATCCGCACCGCATTGTCAACTGCGGAGTTGGCGTGGGCATCGGCATGGGCAGCACTTCCCCGTCCAGAGAAATTTTCGGCTCCCAGGTAGAAATATAGTCCGAGTCATCCTGCATACGTTGCAGTTCCCGGATAATCGCGCCGTGGTTTTCGCGCACCAGGGCCAGCTCGTCTTTTTGGGGAAACTCTTTTCCCAATGCCGCCTGGACGGTTTTCAACTCGGCAGTTTCGCGCCGGGCGTTCTCCTTGGCGGCTTCCACCGCCTCATCCAACCCTTTTGCCAAAAAGTTATCCATGCGTTGAAACAGCCCGGACAAGCTGAGTTTTTCGTCAGAGCTGTACGTCAGGTTATCCGGTTTGTATTTCTGGTCGCCCGCGCCTTCGAGGACAAACCGGAACCCATCCTTGCCTAAAATGCGCGTTACACGCTCAATATACATATCAAAGCCGCGATATGAGCCGAAAAACGGTCTTTTGGTAAAATTCCGGCTAACTTCTTCCACCCCGTTCAACAGCCTTTCTTTCATGCGCTCACTGTCCTTTTCTCCAAGACTCTTCCCGTCAACCACAAGTGCGACCTGGATTTTCTCTTTGCCCTCTTTGTCTTTGATAATGCGGGTGTTGGCATCCCTGCGGCTGATATTTTCGGTATAAACGGCTTCCGCTGCGGCCAGGCGCTTGTCGATGGTGCCGAGAGTTTTCAGGCGGTCCCGCAAGCGGTGCTGGCTGCGCTGATGTTGGGAGTGCAGGGCTTCCAGCTTTCGGAGGTCGCTGGCCAGCTTCACTTGCATGAGTATCAGCGGATTGCCTGAAGCTGCCGCTTTCATATCCGCCGCGTTCGCCGCCTCGCTGGCCACATCATCAATTTTGCGTTGCAGGAGGTCGCCTTTCCGGAATTGCTCGATTGCCGCCGCCTTGTATTCTATGGTCTGCCACATGCGGGCGTCGTAGGTCTGTTTTGTGGCGTAATAGAAAATACCGACCGAAAAATTGTCCGGATCGCGCTCGTAGAGCATATTGCCCTGGCGGACGATGCGGCCGTTCCGCTGTTCCAGATCGGACGGGCGCCACGGCGCATCCAGATGATGTGCGGCCACCAGGCGTCTTTGAGCATTCATGCCCGCACCCATCTTGGCCGTGGAACCAAACAAAACCCGGACACGCCCGCTATTCATGTCGCTGAACAGCTTTGCCTTGCGAATATCCGTATTGGCGCCATGGATAAAGGCAATTTCATCGGCGGGGATACCCCGCGCAATGAGTTTTTGCCGCATGTCGTCATAGACGGAAAACTTTGACGAAGACAGCGCAATGACGGCATCCATGTCAGCGGCCACGGAGGTATCCTCGCCGCTGTCGTCGTCGCCAGCTTCCACCAGGTCGCTGTCGGAGTCGGCCACATCCCCTTTTTCTTCGTCGGCGTCATCCGGCACTAGCGCAAAGCCCTCCACCTCAAACACATTCTCCTGCCTGGCCTGCGGAGTCGGGCCAGCCGAACCCTTGCCTTTCGGCGTGCTCAAATCGCAGAACACAAGCTGCGTTCCCCGATCTTCCGCCGTGTCGCGCCAGATTTCGTAGATGCGCTCGACCGCCGCGTTGATTTTGGAGCCGGGGGCATCCTCTGCTTCCGGTTCTATCAGCCGGAAGTCCAAACCGGCTTTACGGGCGTCATTGGTGATTTTGAGCGGATTATCCTCGCGTGGGTCGGACGGCAGATTTTCCATGCGGTGGATGATGTCGCCCATGTACACGGCCTGGTCCGCTGAACGCTCAACGATATGGTTATACGGCTTTCCGTCCGTCACCGGAGGCGTGAGAGGCCGCAGACCAGCCTGTATCGCCTGCTCGTCAAGGTCGTTTTTCGTCACCACGTCCGCGAATGTCCGGTACATGGAAAGCAGTTCCGGAACATTCTGGAAGCTGGCGAAGCGGCTTTTGAGTTTATAGCCCACGCCCGTCGCGTCCAGCTCCCACCCGTTGGTTATCTGCCCAAAGGTGGAGGCCCAGGAATCAAAATGCTCAATATCCTTGGCCTGCAATTCCTCATACTGCATATACCGTTGCAGGGTGTACACTTCCGCAATGGTGTTGCTGATGGGGGTGCCTGTCATAAAATACACGCCCCGCCCGTCATTCTGGCGCTGCAAGTACCGGCATTTTATGAAGAGGTCCAATGCTTTGGCGCTGCCGGTAATATTCCCCAGGCCGGACACGTTCATTGTCGTCTGGTAGGCCAGATTCTTGAACTCATGGCTTTCGTCAATAAATAAGGCATCCACGCCAAGGTCGCTGAAATCCACGGAGCGGTCTTTGGCTCCCGTACCGGCCAGCAGCTTTTCGTAGCGGGCATCCATTTTTTCCCGCTGCTTTTCCAGTTGCTTGACTGTGGCCCGTCCGCCCTCGTTTTCCTTGGCAGTCTCTATAGCGTCAATAACCGCGTCAATCTGCTCCTGAAGAATTTCTTCCTGCACGTCGGCGGGCATGTCTATTTTTTTGAAAGAACTGTGCGCGACAATGACGGCATCCCAATCACCGGTCGCAATCCGGCTGAAAAGCCGTTCCCGATTCTGTTTCGTGAAATCGGTCTTGTCGGCAACCAAAAGATTCGCACCCGGGTAAAGCCGGTAAAATTCATCCCGCCACTGGTGCAACAAGTGGTTCGGCACAACAACCATGGGCTTTGAGACAAAGCCCATGCGTTTGCTTTCCATGATGGAAGCGATGCAGGCCAGCGTCTTGCCTGCGCCTACAACATGATCAAAAAGAGCTGTCCCCTCCTGAATGCTTCTCCAAACCACATCTTTTTGGTGCGGCCTGAGAGTGACATCCGAGGAAGATCCCACAAGCTCAATATGTGAACCGTCATAGCTGGGAGGAACATGGGTGTTGAAGCGCTCGTTATACATCTTGGTCAGCATGTCGCGCCGGTCGTCGTCGGTCCAGACCCAATCGAGAAACGCCTGGCGGATTTCGTCGGCTTTCGCCATAGCCGCCGCCGTCAACTCCTGGTCAATGACCATAACCGGCTTATTCTGCTGGTCCCGCTCCCCGCTGTCCTTTTGCACCTTGATGGGCCTGTTCGTCAGCAAGGACTCAATAATATCGCCAGCCGGGTACTCAGGGATGCCCCAAACCTCCGTACTGAGCGCCGAATCCCATATTTTAACGGTTGCATCCCACCGGCCCAGGGTTGGGAAGTATCTGACGCTCTGCCTGCCCTTGCCGGAATGAAGCTGTTCTATGAAATCTGAAAATACCTGGCCCGGCACCCAGGTAGAGCCGAAGCGTATACCGATGTCCACGGCTTCAATGTCCGGGGGCATGGCGGCGGTCAGCGCTTCCACGTTGGCCATGTACCGCTCGTCCTGTTCTGCCGCCTCCCGCGCCTTGTAGAGCTTGCCCCGCACGTTGCCGGTCAGGTATTTATCCCGTATTTCCCATTCTTCATTGGCGGGGTTGAGAAAAATCAGCCCTTGCTCCTGCAATTCTTGCTGAATGGCATCGGCAGGACGGCGCAGCAGCCTGTCCATGCGCGAAAAGTCCACCTTTCCGGTTTCTCGCAAGGAAATAACCAGGGCGTCCTTGACCGTTTCGGCCTGTTCCGCCGCCTGCGCCGGTTTGAGCACCCGTTGCCGGAAAATGGCGGCTTTCCGCGCTGATGCGGGCCGGGCCGTCCGGCCCTGTTTTTTGGCGACTTCCTTGGAAATGCCCTTGTCGTAATCCATTTCCAGAGACTCCAGCAGGGAGTGTTCCGGATCGTCACGCATGAGGGAGCGGTTTATCTGTGAGTTGAGGTGGCCATAGCGTTTGGCAAAGGTGTCGTACTGGCGGCCCAACTGGCCGCGCAAAATTTCCATCTGGCTCTCTTCGCCATCGGATTTTTCCGCATTTATCAACTCCCGCAAGGTATCACGAACTTGAATCATAGACACCAGGCGTTGACGGGCTGTATCATTTTTAACCGGATGAACGTCATACGAGCCGCTGCCAAAATCACCGGCAGTCTTGAATACGACTTTCCGGCTTTGCGGCTCAACGCAGAGCGCCCCCATTTTCAACGACTGAAAATAGGCCGAACTGATAAATTCCTCATTGAGCGCAGCCGTGGCCTCGTTTTCCACGGTTTCGGTGCGAGGAACGTAGAGATTGCCCGGCAGCGCTTCCAGGCGCTTTGCGATTTCATGGCCCAAATCCATGAGCGGCGCGTCGGCAACACAATTCAGCGCGTCGTGGAACATTCCCCCGGAGTGGGCCATTTTCCCTATTATCTGGCCGGGATTTGCCGCGAAGTAGCTGTTGACGGTCGCGGGCTTCGTGCCGCCGTCTTTATGGTCCTCCGCGACGATGGAGGCGGTACGGGTCCAATCCTTGCTGCGCTTGTTCTCGCTGGAATTTTTCTGGAAAAAGACAATATCCGTGGTGACATCGGTCAAAGCGTTTTGCCGGAACGCGGTTTCCGGCAGACGGACAGCGCCTAGGAAGTCGGCATATTGCGAAATGTGCTCCCGCACGGACGGGTCCACGGCATCCAGAAAGAAACGGCTGACCACAAAAGCGCCAACGCCGCCCTCCCGCAACAGGTCCAGGGACTTGGAGATAAAATAGTTGTGGATGGAGAATTTTTTCAGTTCCGGATAATCCGGGTCGTACAGCGATTGGTTGCCGAAAGGCGGGTTTCCCACAACGGCGTCGAAGAAATCTTTATTCAGGGGGGTGTTTTGAAAGCCGTTATTCGTGTGCCTGGCTTTCGGGTAGAGATATTTCGACATGGCCGCAGTAGTCGGGTCCAGTTCCACGGCCAGAAACTGCGCGTCGAAATTTTCCGGGCAGAGGCCCATGAAATTGCCGATACCCGCCGATGGCTCCAGAATGCGGAGCTTCCCGCTTTCTCCCATGCCCAAAGCCGATAAGCCCTGATATATGCCCTTGATAACAGTCTCGGAAGTAAAGTGGGCATCCTGGGTGGAGCGGCGGGCTTTGGCGTATTCATCAGGGGCAAGCAGCCCTTGCAACTCCTGATATTCAGCGGTCCATTTTTCGTTTTTCGCGTCAAATGCCTGCGGCAGACCGCCCCATCCGACATAACGCACCAGAATCTTTTTTTCTTCCGGGCTGGCCTGGTCCGCGCCTGCTTCCTGAAGCTGCTTCAGCAGACGAATGGCGGCGATATTATCAGCATATTTCGTTTTCGCGCCGCCAACACCAAGCTGGTCATCCGGGGTTATGCGGTAATTCTCAACAAGACTATCTGCACGAACAGGGACAGTATCTAGTGATACCGTCCCCGCATCCGTGTCAAAATCGTTTTTCTCTGTTACCTGAGTAGTGTCCGGGCTATCCGCGTAGCTGACTTGTATCTTGTCTCTATCGCCACCCACATACCCGAAAACAATTCTCTTTTCCGCAAACTCCCCGTAGCTGTCTGTGACTTCGGAACGGAAAGCGGCTTCCTGGCTTACTCGGTTATCGCCAGTTTCGTGTCTATCCCGACCAGTTCCAAAATCTCCTGATCGCTCATGCCCTGGAGCTTCGCTTGCCGGGCTGATTCGCTGCCGAGCGCCCGCGCTTCCGTCTGCTGCTGGCCGTACAGCTTCATCATGAACGCTATCTCGCCTTGCTGTTCCAGCTTCTTCAACTCGTCCGGGCTGTTCAGCGCCCACCTGTCCAGAATCAAATAGGCTGAATTGGTGTACTTGCCGTTTCGGACCTCCATTATCGTTTCGGGCTTGAGAACGGTCGCGGCGATTTCCAGCGGGTTTGTCTGTCTGTCGAACATCTTGAACCTCCAATGTAGGTGCATTGCCCTTGGTGAATGCCGCAACTTCGTCCACCGTCAGGTATTGGGATTTTCCTCTGGCAAAGAGGTTTTCCGGCGTATCCTTATCTCCATCAATCGACTGCATGATCTCCGGATTCCGGCTGACCATGCGGCCTCCATCATTCAGTGCATAAACAGTCGCGCCTTCGCTGTTCAGGCCAAGACGGACGTAGGGGGGCGACAACTCTTGCTGCACAGTGTCATTTACCGGCGTTCCCAATGCGGCTACGTTTTTTTGCCCGGTATGACTTTTTTCTTCCTCAAGGTCGGCCTGAATATTTTCAGTCCGGATGTGTTCAATCTGGTCCGCCATAATATCCATCATAAAAGACAGTTGGCGGGGGTCGTATGTCTGCTTGCGTCGTCTTGCCATTCTTACGCCTTTTCGACGTGTGCGCCTCCCTCCCCGTGTAAGTTCCGAGTGGATGCTTTGAACATCCGGAAGCCCTCACCGTCTTCGATAAAAAGAATTTTATCGCCTTCTTTTAGGTCCAATTTTTTACGAATGGCAGCGGGAATAGTGATTTGTCCCTTGGGCAAAACTTTTGCCAATTCCATAGAAGCTCCTTTTCCCTACTTCTCCTACTTTTCCGACAAAAAAGCAAGAAAGAAAAAAAGCCCCTTAGTCGCTGCCATGCCCGTCAATCTTCACTCTTAACTTGACGCGCTAGGGTTGTTGCCGTATATGTCTTTCCTGTTTTGCGGGAGTGGCGCAATGGTAGCGCGCAACCTTCCCAAGGTTGATGCTGCGGGTTCAAATCCCGTCTCCCGCTCCACTGAAATACATAAGGCAACGTGAAAACCACGTTGCCTTTTTCCGTACTAAAGCATCGTTTCATTCATCAGACCATTGGTGATGATTTTGATAATGCGTTCTTTCGCGTCTTCGTCACCCTTGCGGGCTTTCTTCGCCAGTTCCAGAGCCGAGGGCAGCTCGGACGCTTTGAAGTCACAGGCGGTGAACCGTATACCCGCAAGGATATAGGTAGGCGTTGAAGAAATACGCGCTTGCGCCGCCAGAACATCTTGGCTCACCAACTCGGAGGCGTCTTTGGTCAGCGTTTCAGTGAACTTCTCCGGAGAAATGGCCGCTTCCTGAAAGGCCAGCAACAAAGCAGCCTCATACGGAACCGGAATGCCGAGCGTGGTTTTCGGCACGACCGAATCCCAAAAAAGATTGGCCGCGTTGACAGAAAACTGCTTTAACGCTTCGTAGCTCAAGGCTTTTTTCATGGAATCACCATACTGGTTGGCCGGAATATGGCGCACGACGATGCACATACCAGGGTTGTTCCGCTGCGCCTGCACCGGCTCTTGAATGCCGCAGTATGAGCACTCAAGATTGGCCCAATATTCCACAATATCGCCCTGGAAATCAGCGACGGGCCGACCGTCAAGGCACGTTCTGCCTGAAAGACCGTCCAGGGGATTGTACGGTACGGCCAGGTCTTTCGTGACTTCGGTTTTTACCCCCGCTTCCACGGCAATCCGTTCCGTGATGGGAGTT
The DNA here is from genome assembly GCA_031280915.1 of Desulfovibrio sp. Lineage (GTDB taxonomy): Bacteria > Desulfobacterota > Desulfovibrionia > Desulfovibrionales > Desulfovibrionaceae > Desulfovibrio. The sequence continues at coordinate 32,158 of JAITGC010000100.1, forward strand.
CCGGCGTGTACCGGAGCCAACATGACAAACAGACAGTAAAACGAAACCGCCAGAGCCGAAAAAATTCTATGCTGCCATACCATGAGAAGCCTCCTGATTAAGTTGCAATAATTGCGGCACACGGAGCTGCGCCTTTTTCAAAGAAGGATTGGCGAAAAACATATCGCCCCGGACGACCTGGCCGGAAAAAATGAAATGCGCCTCGCCCTCTATCTGTTCCTGTAAATCGCGCAACACAACGCGATCTTCTTTATCCACCGTGGTACTCATCGTGTCCCTGTACTCGGAACTAAATTTTTCGTTGATTGTGTAGCCTGTAGTGCGGAGAACCGTACTTTGCCCGGCCTGACCGCGTATCAGCTCCCAGGTCTTTTCCGCATCCTGCATTTTCATAAAAATTTTGATTGATGTATTCGCCACCATCTGTTGCGCCCCTTTCTTGTCCGCTTCCAGAATACCGGCGTAATCCTGGCTGGCGACGATGGCGGCAATGCCCAGACCGCGCCCTTGGGTCAGCACGACTTCAAAACCGGGTGTAACAATGGCCGCGTATTCGTCCACGATGCAGAGATACGGGCCGATGCCCACGGCATCCGTGGGCAGGGCTTCCAGCACGTCCACCGCATCGCCCTCTATCTGCGCTCCAAGGCCGACCGCGCAGGCGTTACGGATTGCGCTCAAACTGATTTTGCCAAGGCTGGCGAGTTCGGCAGGCGCTTTTTCCAATGACGGCAAAAGCACCACCAGAATGCGGCGCTGCATGATAGCGTCCGCGAAATCCACTTCGCCATCCTCCGCGCCGTAAATATGGGAATAGGTATCCGTCAGGCTGGAAAGCGCCTTGCCGAAATAGCTTTGGGCATAGCCGAATTGTTCCGCGAATGATGGCGGCTGATCTTTCATTTCTCGCCCGGCGATCCACCCGGAAGTGCCAAGCGCCGCCTGAATGGAGGCGCGGCTTTCTTCGTCCAGTTCCGGACGTAAGGCCAGCGCAACGCATTTTTCCAAGGCAAGGGATTCGCGGATTACACTGGTGGACAGTTTTAGAACTCCCTTGTCTCGCAAGTCCACCAGGGCGTACATAACGCCGGAAATCAGCGCCTGCGCCTTGTCCGCGAAAATGCTGTTCGCACCGTCAGAAACGGGCATCAGCGACACCAGGAGTTGCGTCAGGGCTTCCGCGCTGCCGAAAGTAAACGGATTGTTGGTGTTGGACAGGCGGCGCGGGGATTTTCCCTTGACCTTGCCGGATGTGCCGTAATTGAGCACCCGGAAATCATCGTCGCGGCCAAGATATCGCGCCATCTGCCATATCTGGACGGCCAGCTTGGGCGAGGCTTTGGGGTCGATGTAAAACAGCCCGCTCCCGGTAGCCAGGGAATTGTAGGAAAGCGAAACAAGTGTTTCGGTTTTACCAGAGCCGGTCGTGCCGAAAAGCAGGGTGTGCGTCAGAATATCCTTACCTTTCAGCCACAGTTCTTGCTTGTCCTGCAAGCGATTGCCGAGAAAAAACAATCCCTCCGGCTTGGCGAAACCGCTACGGCCCGGTAAAGGGTCGCCCTTGTCCGTTCCGGACAGGCCGAGGGGCATTCTGAACGGCAGGCGTTCATTACTGACACAGACGCAGCGCAGGAAAAACAGCATGGCCCCGGCTCCAAAAAACAGCACGGCGCACATGGGGAATATGAACAGACACACCCCCGCCGCGAAAATTCCCCCGGTTTGCACCTGACCGAGCTTGAGTGCATCCCCAAGGCGTTGCACCGGAGAGCGCACGTCACGAAGAAGCGGCTTACGCTCTTGTGTTTCCTGGTCCTCAAGACCTCTAAGATGTCTTTCCATAATCGTTCACCTCAATATTGTTCTTGCGCCAAATGCGGGTCGGAATTGGCGTCGTACATTTCCGGATCGTCCTCCGCGTCGGCGAGCACAAAATCGGGCATCGGCTCAATGGCGGCGGCTCCGGACCCGGCAGAAACTATCGTGGAGTCGTCGCCGGAATCCGGCGCGGTCTGCGGCGCGGCATCTGGAGTGTCAACAGGCATACCAGCGGCGCGGGGTGTGTCTGCCAGCCAGCCTTGGCCGGATAGGGAATCGCGCAGGCTCACGACCGCAGGCGCTACATGCGGTTCATGCAGCGCCTGTCCCGCCTTTTCTTCCGCGACGTAATGCGCCCAGGCCGCAAACGCTTCCGCCCAGGCTGCGCGGCCCCCGCACTGATTGAGCGCGTACCAGAGAGAACGATCCAGTGGACGGAGCCACAAAAACTGCGAGCTGGCCAACACACCTTTCTGCCGCGCACGGGTCAGTAAGGCCATGAACCACGGCAATTCATACGAAGTGTGCCGGGTGAGAGACTTTTCCGACAACACCACCTGATGCCGCTCCCAAGGCTTTGCCAGTCGCTTGGCGAAGTCACTGCGCTCCAATACGGGACATGCCGCTTTCCCACCAGTTTCAGTGTAGGAGCTGGCGACGGCATCCAAGATGCCGACACACTCTTTTTTCTCCCCGGCTGCATAGGACAAAAACGCGGCAGCCAAGGCTCGGCGACCGGGATAAAGCGCCTCAAAACCGGAAAACACCGGGCCAAGCTGCTCTTGCAGCACGACAAGAGCTTTTTCCTCATCCAGCCGGGCGCGGCCATAAGTGGGAAGCTCCACGGAAGCCAGACCGTTGCGTAGCGCTTGGTCCAACGTAAACGGCATCCCGTTTTCATCCAGCAACAGGCCATGCTCCAGGGCGAATTGAACCGGGCTGCGGGCAATGCGCCACAGGCCGGAATCGTAGGATTCAGGGGAAAGCAGATACTTGCCGCGCCCGGCGATTGGGCGCAGGCAGGCGAAAGACTCCGCATTGTGCTGCAACAGGCTTTCCATGTTCAAACGGCGGACGAGCCCGCGCGTTCTGCCCATGTAAATAGAAGCGGCGCCGATCATTCCGAGTAGCAGCGCAAACGGCCAGCGAACCCACTTTCCGGTATAGGTTAAAACCCCCTGCATCCGCTCCCAGGTCAACGTATCCGGGTCCAGACCGGAGATATGCGCCCAAGCTGTTTGCGCCTCTTCGGAGAACGGCACAAACGCCTTGAGCTGCGTTTTCGACAGGGAAAGCAGCCAGCCGTTGATATAACCGGCCTTGGCAACGTAAATCGCGGGTATCACGACCAGGATGATGAGCAGGAGTACAACCCACAAAAACATATGGTCGTCCAAATCTTCCCGGTTCTGACTCATTATTCGCCCTCCCTGCCGGAAGCCGAATCGGGCGCGAGAAGAGGCAGCGCAAAAATCCCGGAACGCCCCAATCTCGCCAGATGGAATTTTACCTGTGCGATATAGGCGTCACGCCGATGGGGAGTGCGGGAGTGATACGCGCCTATGGCCTGCCAGATGTCGCCTGTACGGTTGTATTCCTTGCGAAGCAGCCAGGCAGCGGCATAGGCATTGACGCAGCCGTCGCGCAAAACGTCCTCCGGAGCTACCCCCATTTCAGCCAACTCGTTGACATGCGTGGTATTGATTTGAAACGGCCCCATGTCCCAGGTGCCGTTGTCATTCTGCAATGCCTCCCCCGTCCGACCGTTTTCCGTTGCCAGAATACCTATAAACGCGGCCACCGGCAGGCCACTGGCGCTGGCGGCATCGACAACGCAGACGGTCGTTAGGGGGGCTGTCTGCGGCAGAGCGACCTTTGCCCGCGCAAAGGCCACACCCGGCAGCAGGCACAGAGCGGCACACATATACATGATGATATACGCCGCGCTCATTTTATCTTGTCCTTTATCTTGATGACGTAATTGCCGCTCGTACCGTAGACTTTGTACAGATTGTTCCCACCGATATCGTTGACGGTACTGAGCACTTGATTGTGCGCCTCGTTGATTTTCTGCTGAATCATCGAATCGACCTGGTTGCACAGACCGGCGACAATCTGGTCCATACTCGGCAGCGTCACGCCGAGGCTGAAAGCGCCGCCGATATTATTGATGACACTCAGGCAGTTGGAGAGCGGCCCCCGATCCGACTCCGGATCGGGAATCAGCACGTTATGGCTGTTCGTGACGCGCCCGCTGCGCTCAAGGATGGCCGCGCTCACGGCTTCCTGTGTGTCCTGGCAGGAACCGGCGAAACACGGCGTTGCGAAAACCGTCAGCAGCATAATGACAGCAAAAAATGTCCTCATTTTTTCCCTCCGAAATCAGGTTCGCCGTTCCCGGCCACCTGGTATGTTCGTTTGCAGCCCGGATACCCGGAGCAGCCGAAAAAAGCGCCCTTGGCACTTTGGCGTTCAATAAGCGGCTTACCGCACGTCTTGCAGGCATGTTTGGAGAGAGCTGGCGCTTGCCGGGCTTTACCCGGGTGGCCGTTGTCGTCAGGCATGGTCGTTTTGCAGGCGGGAAACGCGGAACAGCCCCAAAACCATGTACCGACCTTTTTGCCCTTGCGCCGGTATAGCGCTGCGCCGCAATCAGGGCAGGAGTTAGCGGGCTGCCTCCCACTTCCCAAAATCGGGGCCAGCAGATCCGGCAGGATTTTTGTTTGTTCCGCCATGAAGCCCGCCAGCGTTTCCTTGCCTTGGGCAATGGCTTCCAGCCTGCTTTCCCAGGAGGCAGTCGTCACCGGGTCTTTCAACGCTGCTGGCGTCAATTCGATAATGTCCTGGCCGAGCTGCGTGGATACAATGGCTTTCTTGTCGGCTATCAGGTACTGGCGCTGCTTCAAGGTTTCAATGACCCCGGCGCGGGTGGCCTCGGTGCCGATGCCCTCATTTTCTTTGAGCACGGACTTTGCCGCAGTGTCGGCCACAAAGCGGTGGACGTTGGCCATAGCCTCAATAAGCGTTCCCTCGGTGAACCGGGAAGGCGGCGAAGTCTTTTTCTTCAACGTCCGCACGTCACGGCAATGAACGGTATCGCCTTTTTCGACCAGAGGCAGCGCCTGCTCCTGTTCGCCGTCCTGTGTGCCGGAATCGTCATTGTCACTGGCAATGACCGACCAACCGGCTTCAAGAATAAGCCGCCCCCTGGCTTCCCACCGTGTTTCGCCCCATTGCGCGTCCGTAAAGACGAGCGTGATTTTTTGCGCCTCGTACCGCATGACCGGATAGAATTGCAGGCAATACGCGGACACAATCAAGGAGTACAGGGCGCGTTCCGTGTTGGTGAGGCTCCCCGGCGTTTCGCCGGTAGGAATAATGGCATGGTGGGCCGTGATTTTTTTTGTGTTCCAGACGCTGCTTTTCAGCTTGGCGTCCGCTTTTCCCGCCATGTGTTCCATGCCGGGAACCGTTGCGATAGCGGCCAGAATCCGACCGGCAGCGTCAAATTGTTCTTCCGGAAGATAGCGGCAGTCCGTGCGCGGGTATGTCGTCAACTTCTTCTCATACAGCGACTGCGCGGTATCCAGAACTTGCTTGGCAGTCATGGAGCATTTGGCGGAAGCTTCTTTTTGCAGCGACGAAAGGCAATGTGGGAGCGGTGCCGCCTTGCTCTTGTTTTCCCGCACGGACTCGGTGATTACGCCGTCCGCGCCTTTCGCGCTTTCGGCCAGGGCATTGGCGACGGCGGCGTCGGTCAGGCGTCCACTGCCGTCAAGCCCGGCCTGCGTTTCGCCGGGAACGAACATGGCCGCAAATTCCCCCCCGGCCCGATTTGCCTGGGGAGTAAGATAGGCCCGCAGCACAAAATAATCAGAAGAAACAAACGAGGCGATTTCCCTGTCGCGGGCCACCACCAGAGCCAGAGTGGGCGTCTGGACCCGGCCAAGGGATAGAACTTCGCCTCCCCGCCCGGTTTCCCGGCCCATGATAGTCATGGCTCTTGTGGCGTTCATGCCGATGAGCCAATCGGCCTGCGACCTGGCGCGGGCGGCATCACGCAACGGCGCGTGTTTCGTATTGTCCGTGATGCCATTCAAGGCTTTTAGCACGGAGCGCTCATCCAGGGAGGCCAGCCAGATACGGGATACCGGCCCTTTGTACGAGAAATGTTCCAAAACTTCGTCAACGAGCAGTTGGCCCTCCCGGTCAGGATCGCCAGCGTTGACAACCGATGTTGCTTCTTTCAGGAGCTTGCCGATTATCTTGAGCTGCGCTGCCGCCTTGGGCTTGGCTTTGCTTCTCCATGCCTGCGGAATGATGGGCAGATGTTCCCGCCGCCAGGAGGCGTATTCGGGTTTGTAATCTTCCGGATAGCATGGCTCCAGTAAGTGACCGAAGCACCATGTCACGGTATCGTTTCCGCAATGAATGCAGCCGTTGTCTTTACGCCCATTGCCAAGGCCATCAGCTATGGCCCTGGCGAGTGACGGTTTTTCAGCGATAAACAGTCTCATGGCCTACGCCCTCATGCGCGGCGCAGGCGCGGTCTGTTGTTCGGGAGCGCGGTGGGCAGCCGATTCTGTACGGGATTTTTCGTCCAGTTCCATGTGCAGCGTCTGCGAAAGCGTATCGCAGAGCGAAGCCAAGTCACGCACGGCATTGGGGTCTTGCTTGAGCGCCATATCCAGAAAATCGGGGTTCTGGAGCATCAGGCGGGCTTTGGTAATGGGGTCGTCCGTTTCGTTAAAAGCGGCAACGGAGTCAACCAGAGCGGGACGCTCAGAACGCTGTGCGGGGTCGTTTTTCGCGGCGGTTTTACCCACAGGCAGAGAAAACACACCCTTGGCAGCGTACCGATCCAACTGCTTATCTTCCAAGCCCCGCCATTCTTCGGTTTTCGGGAACCACCATGTTTTCGGCGTTTCGCCAGCTTCAAACTGGCGCATGGTCGTCACCATTTTTGCGGCATCGGCTGCGGCCCGGAAAACTTCATTCACATCTCCACCGGAAAACTTCTGACTCCAGTTGGCGATTTGGGCGGAAGCGCTGTTTTCCGGCATGGATAAATTGAGCTTGGCCCCGGCCAGCATGGAGAACATTTCCGCCCGCATTTCTTCAAAAGCCTGGCTTTTGAGCGTTTGCGGCTCTCTCTGCCGGTTTTCCCGCGAGCTATGGCCGGTCGCGGAATAAAATTCACGCAGTTTGACCGCGTAATAATCATCCGAGTTGGCGAAACTGTCCGGAAACGGCATTTTTACAAGATTCTCGACGTGGCTGTAGGAAGCAGGCCCGTTATGATGGTCAACCGCGACGCCGGAACTGGCGATAAACCGTTCCACGAAATCGTTGCGTTGCGGCTCGTTCATGGCCGGGGAGGGCTGTTCTTTGGCGGGGAAGCCGTATATTTGCTCGGCGTTGAACACCGTAAAAGGATAAAAAAGCGTTTTGTGCTGCGTGGGCGGGAGGTCGGCCCCCTGCTTCCGCTGTGCTTCAATTTCCCTCGCCTCTTCCTGCGAGTGGAATTTCCATTTTCCATCCTCGTTGACCGTGAAGAAAATTTCTTCCGGACGCAGGAGCTTGACGCCGTGCTCCCCTTTTTTGACGCCCATTTTCAGGTCCGGATTATCTTTCTGGAACTGGTCAAGCTGTTTGAAAGTTATCCAGCGGTTGTCTTGATAGCCCTCGTCCATGCTGGTCAGCATGAGCCGGACCATGTTCGCGCCGCCGTACTCTCTGCCAGTTGTCGGCAGATAGGGCATCTCCATTGGCGCTGCCGTCAGGGGCTTTTGCGCCTCGCCTGCTTTTTCCGCCAATTTGAGCATGGTTTCGGCAACACTGTTTACAAATTCTTCCTGAACTTCCCGGCTCACCTGGAAGCGGTTCTTTTTTTCCGGCGTCTGGCTCATACATCCTCCCGCCGCACGTCAACAATGACGGTATCCGGCTCATTGTCCGGGTCGATAAAACCGGATTCTATGGCTTCCTTTGGGTCCATGAAGAAAGCCCCGGCATCAAGCTGACGCTCGATGTCGGCCTCGGTGAGCGTGGTGCGCTCTTTTTCGGCAGACCGGACAGGGGCGTCGAAAAGGCCGTAGCTATTGCGTTCCGTGGTCATAAAACCTCCTGTATGGATTATGGGAAACGGCGCTTACCATCGACACCGCTTCCGCCATTGAATTTCGTTACTCCGCGTTTCCCGGCGTCGGCCCAGGTAGGCCACGCGGAGAGCGCGGCAGCAGGCCAGAGGCGACATGCCGGTACGCTGCACCAAATACAGAATCAGCATCCCCGCGACGGCTATTCCAGCCGTCCAGTAAGCCCAATGGAAAAGCCACAGGGCCAGGGGGAAAATGGCGCGAGCGTCCAGAATGAAAATCTTGGGAGCAATGCCGGTATCCCGCCACAAAACTTCGCCAGCCATGACAAACCTCCTTTTATGAGCGTAGCGGCAGACTCACGCCGCCAGCCCGCGTCTGTTCCGTTCCTGTTCCCAATAGTCGGGCCACAAAATGGATTTGAATAACGCCTTGTGATTCACCCAACGGCAGTACAGGCGTTGTTTTATGGTCGGTGACGTGTCGTTGGTGAAATCCCTGTACGCTTGCGCGAAAGGCGCAAGGCCCAGGCCGCGCAGGAACATGGTGCGCTCGTATGCTTCGTCCACGTCCGTCACCAGGACGTAGCAAAAATATTCTTTCGGCCTGGCTCCCGCAGCGCGGAGAAGATTCACGGCTCTTTCAACGACCGGCATCTGGCCCTTTTGGTCGCAGGCCAAACGCAACGGCTTGAACCAGCCCAAAGAGGCCAGACGGTGGGCTATCGGCCCGTCAATGCGTCTGGCGTCAAGACCCTGGTTGAAATCGACACGCAGGCCGAGCCGGGCCATTTTTTCGATTTGAGCAATGCCGTGGTCGTGTGCCAGCACATTGTTGTCCAGCAACACGACATGCCGGTTGCGGCAAAATTCCTCAACATCAGCATGGGCGCGGACTTCTCCCTCTTTCCGGGGAACGATGCACCAGGAGCAGTTGTTGGAGCAGCCCCGCGTTGTGAAACCCAAACTGTATTCAGGCTCGGGCCGCTTCCGCCTGCTATTCCGGCGCTCATGCACATGCCGGTAGATTGAGTAATCGGGGCAGATATGTTCCACCGCGTCGGGCAGAGTAGTGAAAATGCCGTAGCCGGTGCCGGATTTGACCGTCCACGGCGGCAGGCCGGAATCTTCCGGCGTCCATGAAAAGACTTTGCTGGAAAACACCCGGTCATACTGTGCGGCCTCATCCGGCGCGTACCACACGACTTCATGCCCCTGCTGCCTGTGCCATGCTGCGATCTTCATCAGAGCCAGGTTGGGGAAATTGGTGTCGTCGGAATCATGCAGGGCAATCAGCATCTTGCCCTCCGTCCGCGTCAGTATTGTTTTCTTCGTCCTCCGCGTCTTCGGCGGCGAACCGCGTTTCCAGAGCGGCCACGGACGGAGCGTGATTAAACCGCCGCCCCTTGTCGCTTTCTGGAAGCCAGGAATCCATTTCCAGCATCCGTTGCCAGAGGTCGGGGTAAAACCAGCGAAGTTTCCGCAGATCATCCAGGGATTGCAGCGGGCAGCAAAAGCAGCTCACTCGGTCGAAGTACCGATACAGCCCGCCCCAGGTGAAACCGCGACTTTTGCAGTACGCAAGGGCATCGGCCTCGGTAACGCCCCATTCAACCAAGGGATACCGCTGCACATGATAGGTGCTGTTTCTTTTGGTCGGCCCGTCCAGCCGGTGAAGTTCATCAGCGGCAAAACCGACGCACTGTTGCAAAGGGAGAGTAAAACCATGCCTGTGAGTGAACGCCCGCATATGCGACCGTAGAGCCTCCTGCTTGCGGCCCGTACACCAGCGAATCGCGGGCGAGGGCCAGTAGCGTCCAATTCTGTGAACATGGCTCGTACCCCGTTTGACAATCGGAAACTCCGAGAACATCCAATCAAAAGGCGTTTTTTCCGTAACGACACCGACCGGAAGCCGGGGCCGCAAGCGCGTAATCTTCCGCCCGATGAACTGCTCCACTTTTTCCAAGTGGTCGTGCATTTGCGGAAACTCCCACCCTCCATCGAAAAAAACGATGTCGGCAATAGGTTCGCCACGCTCCAAAAGCATGAGCAGCATAGCCGTGCTGTCCTTGCCCCCGGAGAAAGAAACCAGATTCGCAAGCTGTCCCATTACAATTTCTCCAACGGAGCGCCCATCATGGGGTCTATTTCCAGATAGAAACCGGCGCTGTCATCGTCCGTTTCCGCGCCGGTTTTCGGCAGCGGCAGACGCATGTGCAGGCGGGCCATCCCCGTTTTCGGGTCAGGCAACGGCAGCGCCCGCAGGAGCAGATTGAAAGAGTCGTCCTTGTTTTTGAACGCCGCGCCCACCCGGAGCCATGCGGACCTGGTTTCGCCGCCCTTGCTGTACTCGGTTATGGAAAACACCTCGTAGTACGGTCTTTTTGCTTCTTGCTGTTTGTCCATGTGATGATCCTTTTGTGTTTTTGCGTTCCGCCAGAATCGCCAGATACTTGTCCTTGCTGATTTTCCCGTCCGCGTAGGCTTGTTCCGCCGCTTCCTGAATCCGCTGGCCGGATACGGGCAAAAGCTCTTCCGTTTTCTGAATCAGACGCTCCGGAGGCGTATCGAGCAGCGTTTCCCGAATTTCCGGGGTGAATGCCAGATATTCACGGAGAGCAACGCGCCCGCTGTTGTCTGGCAGCGGGAGAAGCCGTTGCGAGATAATCAGCCGCAGGCTGGACAGCAGCGTGGCCGTAACCTGGCGCTGTTCTTCAAAGGGGAACACGTTGATGATGCGGGTGAGAGTTTCCGGCACGGAGCGCGTATGTACCGTGGAGTAGGCAGCAACGCCGATTTCCGCGCTTTCGATCATGCCCCGAAGCGTTTCTGGGTCGCGGCTCTCACCGATAAGCACCACGTCCGGGGCCGTGCGCGTGGAGTTGCGCGTTGCCGTCAAAAATGACTGCAAATGTTCAGGGATGGTACTTTGCGAGACAGGCCCGCCCGGATTGGGAATCGCGTCAAAGTCAAATTCAATGGGCGACTCATAGGTGCAGACGTGCCGACCGCCTTTTTCGATGATATTCCGCAAGAGAGCGGCCAGCAGCGTGGACTTGCCGCTTCCCATGACGCCCGTAACCAGCACCAGCCCGTTACCGGGCGTGGCATGGTCGAGAATCCCTTGTTCGACGTGCAAATCTTCCAACAGTGGGGGCTCGGACGGGATGGCGCGGAATACGATTTTAACGCCCGTCGCGTATCCGTCAGCGACAGGCGTGGCATTACCGCGATAACGGCGACGATGGCCGCGAGACTCTTCAATCTGATGGGCGAAATCGTAGTCCGATTGGCCGGATTTAATCAGGGCCGCAACGGAATTGTTTTTAGTCAGGCGTTCCAAACCGGCGAGCAGTTCGTCAGCGGTTATTGGCCGCTGCGTGATCGGACGCCATATCCCATTCAGGCGCATCCAGGCCGGACTGCCGGAACGCAGGCACAAATCGGACATGCCGCAATGGGTAGCCCACAACAACAGAGCGTTGATGTCCGAGTAATCCCAACGGATACGCGGCTCGTCCGGGTACATGCCTACCGTTGCCATGGCTTATTTCCGCCCGCTTTCTTGAGGCTTCATCGCTTTGGGCGGCACAGCATAGTGCAACTCCGCTTCCTTGGCCGTGAACATGGACGGAGCGGTAATCCGGTAGACTTTCTGGCCGATGTTGAGCTTGTTGTCGGAGGTGTGCATCCCCAAATCGGCGGACGCGGTTTCAACCCGGCTCAAAAGGTGTTGGGCGGTCAGAAGATGGTAGAGCATGACGCCGCGATAGTTACGGACCATGCGGGCCACGTTGTCCGCGTAAAGCTGGTCCGCTTCGACCAGCCCTTGCGCCCAGGCTTCGCGTACCGCCGCCCGCCAGATGGCGCGTTCATCGTCATTTTTCGGCAAAACGGCGGGATTGGGCTTTTCCGGCTCCGGAAAGCCGTCTGTCATCAGAAATTCGCGCCAGTTGGGAACGGTTGAGATATACCGCGCCGGTTCAAGCAGTTCGGAAGTAGTTTCCGCTGCCGTGGCCGCTTCCAGCTTTTCAATCCGCATGGACGCGCCCGCCCGCGTGAGCAGGGGCGGCATTATCAGGGCTTCGCCCTGAGTCATCACCAGCGGCGAGAAGTCGAAAGCCGTGTCCATGATCGCGCCGTGGCTCTCCGTTGCGGCAACAAGCTGCTTGTAGCGCCAGGCGATTGCGGTCTGAAATGTGACGAGCTGCGCCGCTTCCCGAATGGCGGCGGGCCGCATGAGCCTGACAGCGGAATTTTCTTCGGAACGTACCCCGCGTAGTTCTAGAAGTTCCGCCAGTTCGTCAGGCTCCCCCTTATACGGACCCGCCGCGAGGTCGGCGGGAATGTCCACCGCCAGATATTGCGTCGTTTCATCATCCCCATACGACGCATCATACGGCGACATTTTTCCCGCCTCGTCCTTGGGATTGGCGGCGTCGGCCTTTTTCGCCGGTTGCGCCTTTTCCGGAGTTTGGGCCGTTTGCGGCGGCACCGGCACCGGAGGCACCGGCTCCCCGGCATCCTGTTTTCCCGCGCACCCGGAAAGAGCGACTGCCAACAATCCCATGAGCAAAAATTTCTTTGCCGCCATGACTAGCTCCCTGCCTTTACGGTTCTGGCCAGCGTGATTACGCGGCTGATGGGGTCAACGCGCAGAGTCGCCTGCGGCTGTATTTGCCAGGCAATATCTTCCAGCAGGACGTGGGCGGGCCGGTTCAGCCCGCGCACAATCACCGTGAGCGATTGCGCCGAGGGAGAACCCATTTCCTCGTAGCGGTAGCCGAGTTGCAGGCAGATTTCTTTGAGAGCGCCCGCAGCCGGTCCCGTCCAAGCGACGGAAACCGGCTTTTCCAAAGACGGGTCCGATGGAGGCAGCAGCGGTTGCATTCCCTGACCGCGCAGCTTGGCAAGCATGGCAAGTTCGCCGTGCGCCTGTTCTGCGGCATCACCGAGCGTGACCGCGACAAAATCAGCGGGATTTGATCCAGCCGGAACACTCGCCTTTTTCGCGCAGGCGGTGAAAGACAGGCAGCAGCACAACAGCAAAAAGGTTTTTCTGAACACGACATAACTCCTTTGAATAAAAATACATGGCATAGACACACCCCCCCGCCCGCTTACGGGCGTTTTTGAAACACCCCGCCGCAAGACAACAGCCAGCGGGATAACGGCAGAAAACGGCGGTTTTCCAAAACGGAGATTCGCCAGGCCGTTGTGACGATGCCGACGAGACACGGCAGCGAGATAAAGGCCAGCGCCAGACAGGAAACGATAGTTTGCAGCAGAAGCGCCACAGCCACACAGACAATCACCGGCACGACGAACACCAGAAACCGAAGACGCAGCACAAGGACGACGCCGGGAATCTCCGCATCGTGGTTAATGCCCCAGGCCGCGAGAACCATGCTGAAATCTTGCGTCAGCACTTGTTGCTCTGATACCGAGCGGTGACGCCGGAAACCTCCCAGGCGGGAGCGTAAATCGGCCCTCAATGACGAAAGGTGTTGCCCGGTCGGAGAAACACGCGAAGCAATGTTATTTTTTATGCGCCTAAACATGCCTCAACTCCTGAACGTGCTTTCCGGCAGCATTTTTCGCCCCGTATCCAGGCGCGGGTCATTGACGTAATTCCATTCCGCATCCGGAACCGGCGAGTTGTCTTGCGGCGCTCTGCCTCCACTCCCGCCACTTGGCCCATTGCCGCGCAGTTCTTTGACGCCCTGCGCTCCGGAGCTGACCACGTTGGTGGACCCCATAAAAATGGCTTTCACCCCGGATTGGTCTTCTTTTTCACCGAGTGAATGGAATTGCTGGCCGATCCAGGCCGTGACGTGTTCGGGGAGGTAGTGAATCAGGCTGAAAAACTTGTTGGCCATCATAATGACCACGATGCCGAGAATAACGAGCATGGAGATGGTGCCGGTAATGCCGATCATCTTGCTTTGCCCGGTCCCGGCGATAAACATTTCAAAGCTGGCCCCGATAAGCCTGCCCAAGACGTTCATCAGGATGATGGCCGCGAAGAACCCGGCCACCATTAATGGGGGCCGGATAATGATGCCGAGGAGCAGCAGATAGCCTCGTTTTCCGTGCTGGCCCGCCGCGCCGTCACCCTCTGGCAGAGCATGGGCGCACAACCACAAGGGAGCGGCCACAAGCGACTCCACAATCAGAATGACCCATCCGGCCAGAGCGGAAATCCAGCGGATGAACGGAATCGCGGGGAGGTAGTAGGCCAGCGCCAAGCCGTACAGGAGCATGGGCAGAAAGACGGCGAACAGGGCGAAACTGATATATTTGTCCAGATTCGGAATCGCGTCACCGATGATGGGAATGGCGTTCCCCATGGAGCGGGTGACATCCAGAGCGCCCAAGGCAGCGGCCAGCCCCCAGGCCGTGCCGATCATGTAGTCACCCACGTTGGAAACCGCCATGATCGGGTCTTGAGTCGAAAGTTTTTCAACGGCAATGGGCAGGACGTTCCCGGCGATCAGCTTGTTCATGGTCGCCCGTATCCAGTTGGTAAGTTCGTCAAACCCTCCGGTTTCGTTGGTTACGGCCGGGTCCGCCGTGGTATCGGATATGCCGCGCCTGGTTGCGTAGGCCGTCTTGATATAGTTCGCCACCCGCTCTCTGACGGCTTCGTAATCTTGCAGGCCATAGGTCATGCCCAACATTTCGGACATGGTGTATTCTTTCGGGCTGTAAGAAACGCCCGAATACATGGCCTCGCGGACCTCTTGATTTATCCATGAAATCGACCAGTAAGACGAACCGGCGATAAACCAGCCGTATTGCCGGGAAATATCCTCAAAATCCTTGAGTTTGCTTTGTAGCTGGCCCTGCTGCGCGTAGCTTTGCAACCCGGCGAGAATGGTGGCGTTGACCTGGTTCGCGGCGTTGTAGAGCGCCAGCGGGTCAATATCGGTGGCGGGAGTATCGGGGTCGGAAAGCTGCTTTGCCACGTTGGAGAGCGCCGAAACAGCCGTACCCACGGCGTTCACCTTGCCCCGACAGAGGGCGTCGGCTTCGTCAACACACTCGACAATGACTGTTCCGGCGTTGCCGTTGAAGAGGAACTTGTATTCCCCCCCGGAACTGAACCAGTTGCTGCTATACTTCCACTCGCCGCCCGGCTGGATATTCATTCCGCGCCGCTCGTTCAGATAATATTGCAGGGTAAGGGACTCCAAGGTGCCGTTGGCTATGGCCGAGTAGTGCGTGACATTCTGGTCCGGAGCCTGGATGGTGAGCTGCCCGCCATGCTCGACAAAGTAATCCGTTCCCAAGTCCCATACGAAGTTGCCCAGGTTGATGGAGAAGCCGATGCAGGCCAGAATCGCCACCTGAAACAGACTCAAGCCCTTGAAGATGGGAGCCAGAGCGCCCATTGCGCCGACAAAGCGCAGGGGCATCCATAGCGAACTGAATTTTTTACCAAAAGGCGACCCCTCATGCGCGGTCCCGGCGACCGCGACCGCCAGAACCCAAAGAAACAGCGCGGATATGACGGCCAGCGCCACCAGATTAAAGGCGCTGAAAAGCTGCAACATCAATTCCGCCGCGCTGGAACCGCCAAGGCCGTCCCCCCAGGCGTCCCACCCCTGGCCGAGCAAGGTGTCGAGGAATTGTTTGCTGGCGTCGCTTTTGAGCAGGACTTCCGAATTGGCGGGAATTTCCGTTGCCATGATAGTTTCCCCTTTGGGTTATTGCTGTGCGCCGACCATGCGCGTGTACAAATCGTTCATTTCCTTGCCGGTGGAGCTTTCCATGCGCGTGAGGTAGTCCAGCGACGTGATGAACGTCAGACGGTCCAGCAGTTCGGTATTCTTGCGGGCAAGCTCGAACTGGAACGCCTGCATCACCACCAGCTCACGCAGTAGGCCCACGTCCGTCGCCGCGCTGATCTGCATGAACCAGTTGGGATTACCGACGCGCATCTGCGACAGGAGCTTGTAAAGCCCGGCTTCCGAGAGTTTCCCGTCCACAATGCCGGGAGGGGTGCCGTTGCCGCCCGCTTCCGACCACTGGTTTTGCGCCCAGGTAGTCACATCTTCCGGCAGCGTGGGCGCGTGGAACACGACATGGTTGTTGAGAGATTCCATGACCGCGGCCAAACGCCCCTCATGGATTTTCTTTGCCGCGGCATAGGTCTGGCCTGCGGGCGTGGACTTTTGCGAATCCGTGACCACCGGCAGAGGCCGGGGGTTTGCCAGTGTTTTGATAGATTCGTGGGCTTGTGCCACCTGGTCCTCGGTCAGAGTGCTTTCCAGGGGGAACAGAGCGTCGATGGTTTCTTTCTCGGTGGGATGATCGTCGGCCAGAACGCGGCTCAAAAACTCAATCGGGCGGGCGCCCTCGGTGTTGGAATACGCAAGCTGCTTCTCCCGCATAGTGCCGTGGATTTCCCGCCCGGCCTGTGCGCCGAGTTGGATGCCTGCTCCCACGGTGCTTGCCCCGCACAACCCGGCAGGCTGTGCGGCCTTGCCGTACATATCCTCGGTTTTCATGGCTTCGCCCGCGACGGCCTGACCTTTGAGGGCCGCGACATTGCTTTCCTTGAGCGCGATAATCGCCCGGACAATCGTGGCCGACTCGGTTTTGATGGTGCCGATGATATTTTGCGCGGCCAGAAGAATTTCGGAACGGATGGACGCAGCTTCCGCAGCGGTTACGGCATTAACCGCCTGCGTTGTCTGCATGTGCGCCATCGTAATCATCCCTTGAATCGCACCGCAGTTGCAGCCTGCGGCCCATGCTTCCTGGGCCGGGAATGCCATTATCAACAGAGCCAGAAGAATTTTTTTCATCGTTTCCTCCCGATTTATTGGGCTATTTCATTGGCTATTTCGTGAATGACGTTGACCAGCGCATCGTCGGCAGCGGTCTGGTCCGTCACCATCCGCCTGCGGCGTTCCACTTCCGATTTCGCGGACCCGCCCGGAAACCGGGCCGCAAGCCGCCGTAACGCCTCGGACGGCCCCAGGCGTGTGTACAGATTGTTGCGAATGGCAACGTCTTCCGCAGTTGTGGAAAAGGCCCACAGCGGTTGCCCGCCGATGGTCAGAGTGAGTACGAGCTGCGACATGCCCGAACCCGTCCGGAAAATGGCCACAAGGTTGGCCCCGGCCCGGCTCGGCTTGCCAAGGCGCGAAAGCGCATACCGGCAAGCCCCGTTCAGGTCGAAACGCTTGGTGAGATTGTCTATGCTTTTCGCAGTTCCGGAACCGAGAATGAGCGTCGTGGTGGCAAGTTCCGTGAGAATATCGGGAACATCGTCAATGTCCTGGGTGTACAGCCCCATCGATAGGAGCCACTTGCGCGACTCCCGCGCCATTGTCGTCATATCCGCTTGGAGCTGGCCCGCGACGGAGGTGTTTTTGGTGACGCGGTGGGCCTCGTCGTAACAAAAGCGTTTCGGGTCTTCGCGGATGGCTTCAACCCGTTCCGCATGATAGGGCTGATACTTTTCCGGCATCAGCTTCACATCATCAGGCATCAAGAAGAACCGCGCCCCCAGGACGTGCCGCGCCAGCATGTACATGACCGCCGACTGCCTGTCCGCCGTGGGTCCGCCGCGCGGAGCCACTTCATCCAAATCAAGACTGACGATCTGCGCGTCGCCCAGATCAAATTGCGTTGGTTCTTTCAAAATGACGTAGGCATCAATGGCGTCGAGAAAGGAGCGCCAGACGGTCATTATCGTTCGCTGTTCGTAGGTGTTCTCAATGCCCTTGTTCTGCCGCAACTGTCCCACCACATCGCCAAGCAGCGGTACGGCAAAGCGTTGCGCTTGTAGCGCCTCATGGATGTACCCACGGTCGAACAGCGCATCGACGATTTCCCACCAACTGGTGGAGGCATCCAAGGGGATGTTTTCTTGCACGACGAGCTGGTGCAGTTCCGGCAGCATATTCGGCTGATACAGCCGGGGTTTGCCGCCTTTCTCATCGGACAGTTCGAGGTAGGCGAGGTCTATGGCCCGCCCGATGATGCCCGGCACGTTTTCAGCCGGTGCGTTGGCGTCTGGAGGCGTTGCCAGCAGAGTGAGAAAATTGCTCAAAAACGACTTATGCGACGGCAGCGGCCTCCGGTTGCCGAGCGGTAAGTCAAAAGGATTGATAGAGTAATCCGGCGTCATTCTGAGTCGGTGGTATGCCGCCAGGTGCTTTTTCCCCTCTGGCAGATTTTCCTTGAGCAAGGTAATCAGCCCGGAACTTGACGGCCCCACGTCCACGATGGACAGCCAAGGCAGGCGTGACAGCCCGGCTTGCGTTACAAAGGCAAAGTTGAGCGCATTCAGAAAAACTGACTTCCCGCCGCCCATTGGAGCAACGCCCACGTCTATCCATGACGCCTGTTCCGAAGAGTTGGGCGCGAAAGGAATGATTTTCCCGTCCTGAGAACGGAGCAGCAGGCTCCCCTCAGTCCAGGGCGATGCCGGGCGCAACGGCAACATGCCTATGGCGTCCTGCAACGGCGCGGCAGTCACCGGAGCCGGGCTGGACGGCATCATGCCGGGCAAGCTGGCCGTAAAACCAAGCAGCGGATCGCCAACGGCTTCCGAAACATCAGTCGTTCCCCACCCCTGGACCGCCTTGGATAATTCCGCTACCCGCCGTCTGAGCAGTAAATGCGCTTCGTGTTCCGGCCCGTCCTTGATGCAGGCCCAGGTGCAGAGGCAAATTCTGTATTTGACACAGCAAACGCCCGCCAAATCCAAGGCTTTCAGGTCGTCTACCGCTTTGTTGAAGCGTTTGTTGTCGGAACTGCTAAAGGCCAGAACCGATGACAAAAGCGGTTTGAGGCCCATGTTCAGCCCGCCGTCCTCCAGAAGAAAGGACATCCGGTATGGCAGGCGCTCGTCACGCCGCGCCAGAACCCGAAAGAAATCTTGAAACGGTTTTGGCGTCTGCGGCATGAGCGTCATAATCAGCGGCCCGTAAACACGGTCCCCGATCCGAATTGCGCTTCGGGAAATTATCTGCCCCTCACGCGGCCAGAGCTGCGTCTTGAAGTCCGGGTACATGAGATTGTGCAGTTGGTCGGTTTTGCCTGTGTCAGGATCGGGCATCCGGAGCGGGAGCGGATCGCCGGGAACAAGCGGTTGCCAGTTCCGGCTGGTAAATTCCGGATCAATGCTCACTCTGATGTCCCGCAACGCCTCATGCGCCGTGAGCGGATACACCATCAGGTCAACTTGCTTGAACGCATCCAAAACGCCGGTCAGAAAGCCGTTATGCGCATCATGCAGCGCGGCCACGGCGCGGGATACTTGCTGGCACCCCGGAATGGTCGGCACCTTGTTCATGGATATGGTGCGCTCTTTCAGCGCCGCTTTCCGCAGCGAATCGGGCAACACGGCGGGCCGGGTCCAGAGCACCAGCCAACATGTTTCCAGGGAGCAATAGCGCTTCAGGGCGTCACCCCAATTTTCCAGCAAGGGGCCGAGGCTCAAGCCGAGATTTTGTGCCGTCAGGCGCGAGGGCTGGAGCAATTCGTCTACACGCCTTGCGCTACTTTCCGGGTCGTACTCAAAAACGAGTTGAATCAGATGGCCGGGTTTTAAGAGCGTGGATTGCAGCTTTTCGGTCAGACCGGATACAATGGTTTCGTATTCTTCCGCGCCCACATGCTTGAGAG
>JAITGC010000009.1 GCA_031280915.1 Desulfovibrio sp.
GTGCGGCGCATGAACGGGGTACCCCATTTGCCGGGTATTGGTTGGGGGTGAATGAACGTTCACACATGTCATATGGGGCTGTCAAGAAAAAAAAATGAAAATGTAAAATTTTTTTCCGCGAAACTCGAACCCTTGCAAAAGCGCCCGCCAACCCGTAAGGTTAAAAAATGCCCTTGCCGGACAACATCTTTCCCGCGCGTTTGCGCCTTGTCTTTGTCATTGCCCTTGCCTGCTTTCTGGCCTGTCGGCCGACCGCACGGGCCGAAGGCACGACGCCGGCGGATCAGGAAAACAGATGGTCGCGCCTGGACGCGGGCCTCGCCTTTGGAGAATTTCAACTCAAGGAGGGCGGCCCCCGTGTCGCCGCCGTGCGTCTGGACCCGGCCCATTTTGACTTTGTGCTCTGCTCCCGCTCCGAAGACGGCCTCACCCCCCTTTCCCTCCATGACTGGGGGGAGCGGCATGACCTTACGGCGGCGGTCAACGCCAGCATGTACCTGCCCGACGGCTCCACCAGCACCGGCTATATGCGCCAGGGAAGCCACATCAACAACGGCCGCATCTCGCAGCGCTTCGGCGGATTTTTCGTCGCCGGGCCGGATGCCGCGGAGCTGCCCGCCGCCGGAATCATCGAACGGGAAAACCCCGACTGGCGACAGCTTATTGAGCGTTACACCCTGGTCATTCAAAATTACCGCATGATATCCTCGGACAGGCGCATCCTCTGGTCGCCCGGCGGGCCGCTCTACTCCATTTCCGCCGTGGCCGAGGACGGGGAAGGGCATATTCTTTTCCTGCACTGCCGGGAGCCTGTGGAGGCTTACGCCTTTGCCCAGCAACTCCTGCACCTGCCCCTTGACGTGCGCTCGGTGATGTATGTGGAGGGCGGCGGCCAGGCCGGGCTTTTGCTGCGATCAAGGGCCCTCAGGCGGGAACTGCGGGGCAAGTCCGTCGCGGATTTTCTCGTCACGGGCGACAGCGCCGCCCTGCTGCCCAACGTCCTCGGAGCAAGGAAAAAACAAAACCCTTTACAAGGCGCCGATATTTCTCCAGAGTAGCACGACAGAACACATATAATCAGGAGGTTCTATGACGACGGCATACACTGAAATCTATAAATGCGAACGCTGTTGCAATATTGTGGAGGTGCTGCACGGCGGAGGCGCGCCCCTCTCCTGCTGCGGCCAGGCCATGACGCCCGTTCTGGCCGGCGCTGTTGACGCCGCCAGGGAAAAGCACGTCCCGGTCATCGAGAAAACCGACGGGGGCTACAAGGTCAGCGTGGGCAGCGTCACCCACCCGATGGAAGAAAAACACTCTATTGAATGGATAGAACTGCTGGCCGACAACAGAAACTGCCTGCGGATGCTCAAGCCGGGCCAAACGCCCGAAGCGTTTTTCCCCATTGACGCCGCCGCCGTCACGGCCCGCGCTTACTGCAACCTGCACGGCTTGTGGAAAGCCGACAGTTGAAGAAGGAGGACATCATGGAAAAATACGTCTGCCAAGTTTGCGGTTATGAGTATGACCCGGCTGAAAACGACAATGTGCCCTTTGACAAGCTGCCGGACGACTGGTCATGCCCGGTGTGCGGCGTGGGGAAAGAGCAGTTTCAGCCGGCCTGAGACCCGCGGTTTTCGTGAAGCGGTCACGGCGTTTCTACGCCTTTTTACCCTGCCCCGTCCCCGCGGGGCGGGGATGTTTATGGAGGGGCATTGATGCAAGCAATTGAAATTAAAAAAGACATTTTCTGGGTCGGCTGCGTGGACTACGACCACAGGGACTTCCACGGCTATTCCATGTCTCCGGCCGGCTCCAGCTATAACGCCTACCTTGTCAGGGACGAAAAGAACGTGCTCTTCGACACGGTGGCCCCCGGGCGCGCGGGCACTCTGCTCTGCCGTCTCGCCAAGGTTCTGGAGCCTGAAAAGGTGGACTACATTGTCTGCAACCATCTGGAATCCGACCACGCCGGTTCCCTCGCCGAAATTGTGGAACGGGTGAAGCCGGAAAAAATTTTCGTCTCCCAGGCCGGCCTGAAATCCGCACAGGGGCATCACTCCATCGGCAATTGGCCCGTACAGGCCGTCAAAAGCGGAGAAACCGTCAATATCGGCAAGCGCAACGTCGTTTTTCAAGAAACGCGCATGCTGCACTGGCCGGACAGCATGGTGTCCTATATCCCCGAAGACAAATTGCTGATAAGCCAGGACATCTTCGGGCAAAACATCGCCTCCGGCAGCCGCTTCGCCGACGAATTCGAAGACGGGGGCGAATTTGTAAAACGCATCAAGGAATATTTCTACAACATCGTCCTGCCCTATTCCCCCACTGTGCTGAAAACGCTGCCCGTGGTGGAAACGCTGGACATCGACATGCTTGCTCCGGATCACGGGCTTATCCACCGGGGCGCCAAAAGCGTGCGCTTTATCATCGACATGTACCGCAAGCTTGCCGAGCAGAAACCGCAGAAACGCGCCCTGATTTTTTACGACACAATGTGGAAATCCACGGAGCATATGGCCTATGCCGTGTGCAGCGGCCTGGAGGAAAACGGCGTTGACGCCCGCATTATGTCGGTGAAACACAACCACCACAGCTCCGTAATGACGGAACTGGCCGACTGCTGGGCCGTTCTGGCCGGTTCGCCCACGCACAACAACACCATATTGCCGCTTATGGCCGCGCAATTGACGTACATGAAGGGACTGCGCCCCCTCAACCGCATCGGCGGCGCCTTCGGCTCCTACGGCTGGTCCGGCGAAGGCCCCAAACAATTGCACGAGCACCTGGCCTCCATGAATATGGAGATGCCCTGCCAACCCGTGAAATGCAACTGGAAGCCGGATCACGAAGCCCTCAAAGCCTGCCGCGGCCTCGGCAAAGACGTGGCCGAAGTTCTCAGAAAAAAATGTGAGGGATAAGGTGAACAAAAGGAAAAATCTTTTCTCCCGCCTGATTTCTATTGACGTCTTTATATGGCGGGTGTAACCATAGAGACGGTTTTCAATCAGTACCCGGCATAGCAGGAGGCCCGTCATGGCAGACATCAACAGGCCGGAACACGGCCAGACGGTACGAATCGCCTCTCCCTCCCAGACGGACATCGCCCCCGCCGAGGGCACGGGCATCAAAGCGTACGGAGACGATATCCTCTTCGGCGACGCGGGCGTCTTCACCGTTAACGACGATGAGGACGATATTCTTTTCAGCGCGCGCGGAGACGATATCCTCTTCGGCAGTGAAGGCAACGCCTGCCTGAGCGGCGGGTTCGGAATCGAGCACCTCTACGGCGGCACTGGCGACGACATTCCGGTTTACCACTCCGTCAACTTCATGGACGGCGCTTCGGGGCTGGACGCGCTGCTGGTAAGCATGACGGACGCCTCAATGCCGCTGGACGAACTTTTGAACGTGCCCCGCGATACGGAAGTCGTTATAAAAATCGACGGCGAAGCCACGCGGGACAACCTCGCCGACATGGGCATCAGGATGGAGAATGACGGCCTGCACCTGAGCGGCGGCGGCTGGTCATTGAGCGGCGGCGACGGGCGCCACGCCATATACGAAAACGCCGGCGCCGGCGCGATGGTCATCGTGAACAACTCCCAGACAGATGTGGAAGTGGTGACCAACGACATTTTGATCAAGACCGCCGCTTCCTGAAAAACCACGGCTTCTGCCGCCTGCGCAAATTAAAAGGAGGCCGCCGGGCCTCCTTTTAATTTGATGACAAACCCCGCAAAGCCGGGTTTTGTAAAGGCACGCCCGCTTCGGGGCTGCCTTTTCCTTTTCAGGGCAATTTCAAAGTGAAACCGCTCTATATACCCCTCTGTCCGGGCGGCGGCATATGCCTGTCGTCCCTTCCGTCATGCCGGCGGTCACGCCGCCTGTCATTCCAGCGACCGTCGCCGCGCCCATGCCGATTGTCACCGTCGCGGCCCTCGTACTGATCCCGATTGTCGCGGCGGTCGCCATCGTGCTTCGGCCTGTCGTGATTGCGTTTACGCTGCCCCTTGTGAAGGCCCTTGTCTCCTTCATGCTGGTTTTTGCGCTTCTTGTGTTCCTTATTCTTCCGTTTATCACGGCGATGGTCGCCGTCTTTAACGTCGTGCCGCCTGTCCCGGCGCTCATGGTCGCGGTACTGCCCGCTTTCATCCTTGTCATTCTCCGCCAGCAGCCGCCCGGCGAGAACATCGGATGCGCCCGAAGCCAGGCCCTGCCCCAAAACAGCGGCGACGGCCGTGAAGGCCACAGCGAGCAGCGCGCAGGATAAAGAAAAACAGAGGCAATATCTTTTCATAACTCCTCCTTTTGAAAGGACAACGCGCAAGGCCCTTTGCCCGCGCGGAAAGCGGCCGTCCGGCTTTACCGGGCCGATCCGCCGGCGGATATATACGCCGCGGCAAAACAAATGACAAGCCGCCCTGCGGCGATGCGAAAGCATCGCCCGAAGCCGCAGGCTTCGCAAGGAGCAAAGCGGCTTTGCCGCTGCCGCGAATCTGGAAACATGGCGCTGTAACATATTTAATTATAAGCATAAAAATTTAGATGCGTCAGCCCTGTTAAACCTGTCAAACCCTGACGGCGGCCGAGGCAAAAATTTTCAAAATCCTTGCGCCTTCACGAGATTCCGTCCGTAATCAGCCATTCCCGGAGGGGCGAAGGCCCCGGCCCGCCACAAAGGGCATGAGCCCGCCGGCCGACGAGTTTTTCCAGCGTCCGGGCCAGAGGCCGGGCCGCAAAGGCCCTGAAGCCGGCCTCCGCCTGCCGTTGAAGTTCGCCCCCATTGGAAAGCAAACGCGCCGTCGCTTCGGGAAAATCCTCATAAGAGGCGAAAACGCAGGCCTCCCGCAAATCATCGGGAATTTCATCCCCAACGCACTCTTCCGACAGCACGGCTTTTTTGTTGGCCCAGGCATAGCCAAGACGCACCGTCTCCAGCCGCGCCGGCGCGATATTGTGGATGTTGAGCACAAGCCTGGTTCGAGCCAGCAGCTTGTCACGCAGATCCCCAAAAGCCTCTCTCGGGCAGAGCGCCGCCACCCCCAAACCCAGAAGACGCCGGATTATGACGTGCCTTCTGTCGCTGACAAAACCGTAAAAAAGCGCTTCGACATCCAGGGGGACGTTTTGCGCCAACCTCGTCATTTCAGGAACATATCCCGGAGGAACACAGGCAGCCGAGGCGATGCCCGCCTCCCTGAGGGCCAGGGTATTGGCCGCGCTGTAGTCCCACACCTCAAAGCCGCGCAAATGGGTCAGATAATCCGGATTCGCCCATGCATTGCCCGCGACTATCTGCTCCAGATTGAAAACAATGCTCCCCCTGGGCAGCATGCGGCTTGCCCGCCGGGGCGCGATGCAGGAGCCGAAGACGATGTTCCGGCTGTGGGCGTTAACGCGGTTGAAAAGGATTTCCGCCTCAAAACCGAGACGGCGCAAGGCGTAATACAGCGGGAGGATAACGTCGTCAAAGCCGTGGGAAGGGTGGGCGTCCGCCGGATTGAGCTTGACAAGGGAGAAGTGCATGGGGACATTGTGCCACAAGCCCGCGGACAAGGGTAGTGGCGCCCCCCCTCGTCGTTTTCGTTTTGGCCATGATTTCCCGGCCCTTCACGCGCCCACGCCTGCCGGGCGCGAGGGCGGCCGCGCCCCTGTCGCAAAAATGAGGGGTTATCCGCGCCAGGCAACGCTTGGCGACGGGCGCGGCTTTGTGTAAGGTACCGATTATGCGCACCGTAATTTTCTCCCCTCCTCTCAGGCATGTTTCCGGAGGCCTTGCGGCCCTTTGGGAGTTGGCCGCCATTCTCGCGCGACAGGGCCGCGCGGTTGCCCTGGCCGGCCCGGAATCCCTCCCAGGCCCGCCGGATATCGCGGATATTCCGCGCTTGCCCTGGGATGCCGAAGGCTCTTTCCTGAAGCCCGACGACATCTGGCTTGTTCCCGAAGGCTGGCCCAATGCCCTTGCGCCGGGATTCAGGGCCGGCGCGCGCGCTCTTGTGTACGTGCAGAACTGGGCCTTTATGCTGACTCCCCTGCCTCGGGGCGTGAGCTGGAAAAGGCTGGCCGCCGCCGCCGCGCCGGAACGACCCATGCGTTTTCTGGCCGTATCCGGGCCGGTGCGGCGTTTTCTGACGGACTTTCTCAACCTTGACGCAAACAGTGTGCTGGAGGCCGTGCTCCCCCCTGCCGTACATCCCGTGTTTTTCCGCAAGGGTGAACGGCCCGGCGGCCCGGTGCGCATTGCCTTCATGCCGCGCAAAAACAAGGCCCTGGCGGAACAAATCCGCCTTCTCGCCCTGGAATTGACCGAGGGGCGGGGCATTGAAACGGAATTTGTCTCCATTCACAACCTGGAACGGGAGGCCGTGGCGGATATTCTGGCCTCCTGCCATATTTTTCTGAGCACCGGCTTTCCGGAGGGCTTTGCCCTGCCGCCGGCCGAGGCCATGGCTTGCGGCTGCGTGCCGGTGGGCTTTTCCGGCCTGGGCGGCTTTGAATACATGCGCAATCCCCAGCCTCCTCCGCTGCCGGGGCTTTTTGAGCCGCCCTTTGCCCTTGACGACAAACCCTGGGGCGGCAACGGCTTTTTTACGGCCGACGGGGACGTGCCGGGGGCGGCCAGGGCGCTGGCTCTGGCCGTCAGCCTTGCCGGCGCGGGTAAGGGCTTGTGGAGGGAGATGACAGCCAACGGACGAAGAACCGCCCTGGACTATAGTCAGGGAGCGCGGGAAGCCAGGGCCGCCGAAATCTGGAAAGCTTTCGGCAGCGAAAAAATCTGTGGCAATGAGTGAGCGGCGAGATGTTTGACCGCTCTAGACGGAAAGCCTCTCCGGCAAATATTTGCGCAGCCTGTCAAGCACGTCCGCCAGATTCAGCGGCTTGCCCACATGGTCGTTCATGCCGGCTTCCAGGCAGCGTTCGATGTCTTCCTTGAACACGTTGGCCGTCATGGCGATGATGGGGATACTCTGCGCCCTGGGCATATCCAGGGCGCGGATGTGGCGCGTGGCGGTAAATCCGTCCATTTCCGGCATCTGCAAATCCATGAAAATCATGTCATAGCGATCCGGCAATTTGCGGAATATCTCCACAGCCTGAAGGCCGTTTTCCACGCAGTCTATGATAAGCCCGCTCGACTCGAGGATTGAGAGCACAATTTCCCGGTTGATCTCCACATCCTCGGCCAGCAGCACGTGGCAGCCCTCAAAATTGTCCAGTTTGGGCGCCGTTTTCCTGACGGAAATCTCCAGGGCCTCCAGGCCGAGGCAACTGTTGATGCAGTCCACAATGGACGAGGGGAAAAGGGGCTTGGATAAAAATTTGTCCACTCCGGCGCTTCTGGCCTCGGTTTCAATATTGTGCCACTCCATGGCGGAAATCATGGTAATCACATTCTTGCCGGAATACCCGGCCTTTATCCTCCCGGCAAGCTCAATGCCGTTCATTCCGGGCATTTTCCAGTCGATAAAATACATGTCATACGGGCCTTTTTCGCGTATAAGGGCCAGAGCCTCCTCGCCCGAGGCGGCCAGATCGCACACAATGCCCCAGGGCTGCGCGATGTCGGCGAACTGCTCCCGCATCTCCGGCATGTCGTCCACCACGAGCAGACGCAAATTCCCCCAGTGTACGCCCGGCCTGAGCTGGTTTTCCCACTGTTTCCCGGCGCCGCGCTCAAGCCGCGCGGTAAAGGCAAAGGTGGAGCCTTTGCCCACCTCTGATTCCACCCAGATGCGGCCGCCCATCATCTCCACAAGGCGCTTGGAAATGGCGAGGCCAAGGCCGGTGCCGCCGAATTTGCGCGTGGTGTTGTTGTCGGCCTGCTCAAAAGAGGCGAAAAGACGGGACATCTGCTCTTTGCTTATCCCTATGCCGGAGTCTTTCACTTCTATCTGCACGGTGCAGGCATTGCCTTCTTCTTTCAGCAAAAAGGCGTTCAAACGGATGGCGCCGCGCTCAGGGGTGAATTTCACGGCATTGCCGAGCAGGTTCGTGATAATCTGGGCAAGCCGCTGATCGTCTCCAATCAGCATGTCGGGGATATCCCTGCCGATATGCACGGAAAAGGCCAGTTGTTTTTCCTCCATGCGAAAATTGATGACATTGGCCACATTCTGGAGCATTTTTTCGAAGACGAAAGAAACGGATGAAAGCTCCAGTTTGTTGGCCTCAATTTTCGACATGTCCAGTATGTCGTTGATGACGCCCAGCAAGTGGGTGGAAGCCGTCTCTATTTTGCCGAGACAATAATTTTTGCGCGCCGGATCATCAGAATGCTGGGCAATGGACGTCATGCCTATAATCGCGTTCAGGGGCGTACGTATTTCATGGCTCATATTAGCCAGAAATTCACTTTTGGCACGGCTGGCGGCCTGTGATTGCTCCAGGGCGTCCTCCAATTCCTTCTGCAGGCGCATCGTTTCGGTAATGTCGTCCGAACTGCCCACAATGCCGTCCATCTGGCCGTTTTCATCAAAAATGGGCATGGTGCGCGAATGGTACATCCCCCCGTCAATCTCGGAAACCCAGTCCTGCGACCGGCCTTCGGAAAATGTCCGCTCCACGTGGACGAGGAGATTGCCATGCCTTTTCTCGTCCGCCCTGGCAAGGGATTTGCCCACAAGAAAATCCGGCGAGATGCCCAGGGTTTTCAAATGCAGGCCGTTAAACGTGGTGATGACGCGATCCTGATTGACGCTCCAGATAACGCCGGCATAATTGGCGAGCACAGCCTCAAGCTTGGCCACAGAGGAATAAAGCTTTCCGTCTATGGCATTGTGCTGCAGGGCCGCCATCATCAGCAAGGCGCCGGAGTGCAGGGTGTCTTTCTCCTCTTTGGAAAAAACGCGTTCCTTGCGGGAATCGCCGAAACTGACAAATCCCTTGAAATCCTGCTGTAAAGATATGGGGACAACAAGCGCCGACAGTAAACCCAGGGATTTCAGGAAGTCCCGCCCGGCGGGAGAGCAGTTTTGAACAGGCCCGTTGACGCTCCGCCCGGCGGCGAAGATTTCTTCCCATTCAGGAACGCTGCTGTGGATATTGTCCACGCGGGCGTACCGCGGCTTGCCCCGCCCGACGCCGGCAATCCATTCCAGTTCCTGGACATAGCTTGTCCGGCCGTGCTCCTCGCGGATTTTCCAGACGGAAATCCTGTCCGCATCCACACATTTGCCCAGTATGCCCATGCTTGTTTTCAGCGGCTCGTCCGGTTCCAGCATATTCGTCAGCAAGGTTTCGGCAACGACATTGAGCGCCAGAAGCAAATCCTCACGCCGCCGCGAACCGGCCGTTCCGTCACCGGGCTGCGCCCCTTCCGACAGGCCGTTGTGTGGAACAACTTTTGCCATCACTCTCCCTCGGCGTAAAATTATCCGCATGTTTCCATTATCATACGAATAAACAGATTAATGATAAACCCCGATGCGGGGTTTGCAAAGAGACGCCCGTTTCGGCGCTCCGTGGAAACACGTTTCGCCCGCGCGGCGGGCGCCGCCAAAGCCGAAAAAATCGGCCGGGCCGGCGGTCTTTAACGCCGCATGTCTTCATGCGTCTCGAAAGAGATAAACCAAATCGGACAAAATGAAAATATTTTTTACCCCGGCGGGCCGGATCCAGGCAAATCCGTACACGCCAAAACTTTGCCGGCATTGAGCGCATTATTTCCGGGAAATCGCAATGTTAAAAAATCTCTTGAAAATTTCATGCGCTTCAGGCAGTATAAACCAAATGCGTTTTGAATTTTTTGTGGCTTTGCGCTATCTTTTTTCGCGGCGCAGGCAAACTTTCATATATGTCATATCCGTCATGTCCATCTTGGGTGTTGCCCTGGGCGTCGGCGCGCTGGTTGTTGTGCTGGGCGTATATAACGGCCTCACCACCGACATGCGCGACAAAATACTGGGGGCCAACGCTCACGGCATTGTGCTCTCCCACCTTCCCTCGGCCTTTGACGACAGCAGCGACCTGAGCGGCCGCATTATGAATACCCCCGGCGTAACGGGCGAGTTGCCCTTCATTTATACCGAGGTCATGCTCTCGGCGGGCGGCGGGGTCAAGGGCATTGTGCTGCGCGGCATCGACCCGCAAAAAGCCCCCCGTGTGCTCTCCCTGCTCACACGCATGCAGCACGGCTCGGCCGCCGATCTTGAACGTGAGGGCGCCCCCGGCATCATCATAGGGGCCGAACTGGCCCGCCGTCTCGCCCTCGCCCCCGGCAGCCGCGTCAACCTGCTCTCTCCCACAGGCCAGAAAAACGCCGCCGGCTACGCTCCGCGCGTACGCCCCTTTGAAGTGACGGGCATATTCAAGACAGGCATGTTTGAATACGACTCTTCCCTGGCCTTCATCACCCTTGGCGCGGCGCGCGACATCCTTGGCCTGCCGCCGGAATTTCTTTCCGGCATTGAAATCACCGTTGACGACGTCTTCCGGGCGGACGAAATCGCCGGCCGCCTTGCCGCCAGCCTCGGGCAGCCTTTTTACGTACGCACCTGGATGGATATGAACGCCAATCTTTTCGCGGCGCTCAAACTGGAAAAATTCGGCATGTTCATACTGCTGGCCATGGTGGTGCTCATAGGCTCGTTTTCCATTGTCACAAGCCTTGTCATGCTGGTTATGGAGAAAACGCGGGATATCGCCATCATGATGTCCATGGGGGCCACCGCCGCGAAAATCCGCCGCATTTTCATGCTCCAGGGAACCATCATCGGCCTTGCGGGCACATTGCTGGGCTATGCCCTGGGCCTCACCCTGGGCTTTCTGCTCAAACGCTATCAGTTCATCAAGCTGCCGGACAATGTGTATACCACAGACCGCCTGCCCATTATTATCACTGTGCCCGACGTCGCCCTTGTGGGCGCGAGCGCCCTGGCGCTCTGCTTTCTGGCGACGCTGTACCCGGCGCGCCAGGCGGCGAGGCTCAACCCGGCCGAAGCCCTGCGCTATGAATGAATTATGGCTGAACTTTACAAATTTTCAGAGGTGGGGAAAACATTTCCAGCCCCCGGTGAAGAACTTGAAATCTTCAAAAACGTCAGTTTTATTATTGAAGAGGGGGAGACCCTGGCCATCGTCGGCGCTTCCGGATCCGGAAAATCTTCCCTCTTGCATCTTATGGGCGCTCTTGATACTCCAACAAGTGGGGAGATACTGTTTGAAGGCAGGGATATGGCGCGAATGCCTCCGGATGCCAGGGCGGCTTTCCGCAATACTACCCTGGGCTTCGTGTTCCAGTTTCATCACCTTCTGCCGGAATTTTCCGCAGTGGAAAACGTGGCCATGCCGGCGCTCATCGGAGGGGCGCGGCCAGCCGAAGCCCTGCCCGAAGCCGGGCTTTTGCTGGAGCGCATGGGCCTTGGAGAAAGAATACACAGTAAAACAGCTACCCTTTCGGGCGGCGAAAGGCAACGGGTGGCCATTGCCCGGGCTGTTTTTTTAAACCCACGCGTCCTTCTTGCCGACGAACCGACAGGCAATCTGGACGAAAGCACGGGGACACGGGTGGGCGAACTCTTGCGCGAACTCAACCGTGAGCGCAATATGACCCTTGTCGTCGTCACTCACAACCGTGAGTTGGCCGCCGGCATGGATCGCGTAATGGAATTAAGGGCCGGAAAACTTCTCCCGCGGGATGATTTGAGCACAAAAACAACGAGCATTACGGCAACAACACAGGCGGAGATACCACTATGAAAAATCGCTACAAAACGCTTGCAAAAATTCTTTGGTGCTGGGCCGTTATCCTTACGGCCCAGGCCGGGCTTGCCTCCGCGGCCTTCGGCGCGCAGAATCCGCCGGTGCTTGTTCTGCCCTTCCAAGCCAATGCGGGGCCGGAACTGCCCAACGCCTCGCAGAACATCCCCGGCATCATCACCGAGCAGATCAAACAAAAAGGCCTCGCCGCCGTGCCCATGAGCCGCGCATCCGCCCTGCTCCGCGATTCCGGAGGCGGCATCAACCTGGCTTCGGCACGCGAAATGGGACGCCGGGCAGGCGCCGCCCTGGTCATTTACGGCTCCTTCAACCAGCTTGGGGACGGCTTCCGCATGGATACCCGCATTGTCCCCATCAAGGGAGGAGAAGCCGTCCCCGCCGTTTTTGAACGCGGCAGCCTCACCGCCCTCGCCGAATGCGCGGCGGACATAGCCGGCCGGGCGGCAAACATGCTGGGCACGGCCCCCCCCGCCCAAACCTCCGCCCTTGTCCCCATGCGGGGAACGGGCGCGCCCGCCGGCGGCATCACAGACATACAGGTGCGCGGCATGAAGGTGATGGACCCGGATATCGTGCTCATGCGCCTTACCCTGCGCAAGGGCGACAAGCCGGACGCCAACGCCATCAATGAAGAAATCAAACGCATCTGGGATATGGGGTATTTCAATGACGTCCATGCCGCCATGGAAGGGGGCGTCCTCGTCTTCACAGTGACGGAAAAACCGCGCATAGACAATATTGTTGTGGAAAGTGCCGGCAGCATTGACAAGGAAGACGTGCTGGCCGCCATGGGAACCAAGGCCGGCAACGCGCTCAACGAGCAGATGCTCTCCGACGACCTGCAAAAAATCACGGAACTTTACCGCAAAGAAGGCCACTACCTCGCCAAGGCCGACTACAGGCTGGACCAGCGCCAGGGCGGCCAGGGAGCGGTGCTGATCATTTCCGTCACGGAGGGCAAAAAGCTCTACATCAAGGAAGTGAAGGTGGATGGCCTTCAAAAACTCAAACAGAGCGATATGACCGACTACATGGCTCTGCGACCGCGCGGCATATTTTCCTGGCTTACCGGCACGGGCACCCTCAAGGAAGAATATCTGGAACGGGACACGAACGCCATCGCCGCCTTTGGCCTGAACGAGGGCTTTGTTGACATTCAGGTTTCCGCGCCCCAGGTTGAATACAAGGAAGACGGCATTCATGTCACCTTCCACGTGTCCGAGGGCGAACGCTACTCCGTCCGCAGCGTCAACTTCGCCGGAGATGTCATTGAAGACGAAGAAAATATGCTCAATGTGATTGAAATGGACAAGTGGCGGCAATCAAAAAAATATTTCTCCCTGACGGTCATGCAGGAGGATTCGAAACGGCTGACCGACTATTATGCCGATCACGGCTACGCCTTCGCCGAGGTGGACACCAGAATCCTCAAGGCCGATGACGGCAGCTCGCAACTGGATGTGGGCTATGTCATCAACAAGAAACAAAAGGTTTTCATCCGCCGCCTTATGGTGGAAGGCAATGGCAAAACGCGCGACAACGTCATTTTGCGTGAAATGCGCCTCGGCGACGGCGACATGTATCAGGCTTCCAAACTGCAACGCTCCACGGAGCGCCTGAACCGCCTGCGCTATTTCTCGGCTGTGGACACCGAACTCATCCCCACGGAGCAGGAAGACGAGGTGGATCTCAAGGTCAAAGTCAAAGAAACGAACACCGGCGCCCTCATGGGCGGCATCGGCTATTCCACCTATTATGACGTCGGCGTGTCGGCCTCCATCATGGAGCGCAATCTTTTCGGGCGCGGCTACTGGCTCCAGCTTCAGGGCTTCTTCTCCTGGCGGCGTACCTCCGGCGTGCTGTCCTTCACCAATCCACGCGTTTATGACACCGATCTCTCCATAGGCAACGACATTTACTACATCCACGACTATTGGGACGACTTCACCAAGGACACCATAGGCGACACCATAAACCTGAACTATCCCATCGGCGAATACACGACGGCCGGGCTTGGCTACCGCCTGGAGCGTTACGAATTATACGACGTGGATGATCACGCCTCACCGTATATTTCCGACTACAAAGGCATAAACTGGACAAGCGCCATCTCCGGCCGCATCCTGCGCGACACCACCGACGCCAAGGACAGGCCGACCAAGGGCACCATCACGCGCCTTTGGGCGGAATACGGAGGCGGCGGCCTGGGCGGAACGGACAACTTCTTCAAAACCGTGGCGGACTGGCAGGGCTTCATCTCCTTCAATCCGCAGAATACATTCCATGTGCGCGGCCGCCTTGGCGGCGTTTTCCAGAATACCCCGGAAAGAGCGCCTGTATTTGAACGCTTCTGGCTTGGCGGCATGGACACCATCCGCGGCTTCAGCTACTCCGACATCTCCCCCAGGGACTACAAGTATGGAGGAGACCACATCGGCGGCGACCGTATGGGCATATTCAACATTGAATACATCTGGACCTTCCAGAAAGACCTGGGCCTTGCCCTTGTGCCTTTCGTGGACGGCGGCTTCAACATCGACCAAAAGACCATGGGCAACAATCTGGAGAAATACCTGGTCTATTCCACAGGGCTTGAACTGCGCTGGCGCTCTCCCATGGGAGACCTGCGCATAGCCTACGGCATTCCGCTGACGCAGGACTACGACAAGGAGCGGGAAACGGGCCGGCTGGAGTTCAGCATGGGCCAGTTCTTCTAAACGCATTCGCGCTGTCAAATACCCGGATGAAAAGCTGAAAACCCCCCGGCCGCCGAGAGCGGCCGGGGGGTTCGCATTGTCAGGGTCGAATTATCTTGATTGAAATACTTGCTTGGCAGTGAACCGCTCTACAGCATTTTCACTTTGAGCGGTCAAACATTTTCAATGGTAAACCGCCCTAATCTTTCTTGTCTTTTTTGAGCCAGCCCATCATGCCGCGCAGTTGGCTGCCCACCTGCTCAATCTGGTGTTCGGCCTCATTGCGGCGCGTCGTCAGGAACCTGGGGTAGCCGGCCCTGGCTTCCACAATGAATTCACGGGCAAAAGCGCCGCTCTGGATATCTTTAAGCACGCGCTTCATTTCCTTTTTCACATCGTCGTTGATCAGCCTCGGCCCGGAAACGTAATCCCCGTATTCCGCCGTGTTGCTGATGGAATAGCGCACACGCGAAAGACCGCCCTCATACATCAAATCCACAATGAGCTTCATTTCGTGCAGGCATTCAAAATAGGCCATTTCCGGCTGATAGCCCGCCTCCACCAAGGTTTCAAAACCCGCCTTGATAAGCGCGGAAACACCGCCGCACAGCACGGCCTGTTCGCCGAAAAGATCCGTCTCGGTTTCTTCGCGGAAAGTGGTGGCGATAACGCCGGAACGGGTGCCGCCGATGCCCTTGGCGTAGGCAAGGGCCAGCTCAAGAGCCTGGCCGGTGGCGTCGCGCTCAATGGCCACCAGGCAGGGCACGCCGCCGCCTTCGGTAAATGTGCGGCGCACCAGGTGCCCCGGCCCCTTGGGCGCGATGAGAAAAACATCCACATCCTGGGAGGGGCGTATCTGGCTGAAATGGATATTAAAGCCGTGGGCGAACAAAAGCGCCTTGCCCTTGGTCAAATTCGGCCTGATGTCGTTTTCATACACGCCGGCCTGCATTTCGTCCGGCAGAAGCATCATGATCATGTCCGCCTGGGAGGCGGCCTCCGCAGCGGAAACCGGAGTAAAGCCGTGCTCCAGCGCAAGGGCGTGATTGGGGCCGCCCGGCCGCTGGCCTATGACAACCCTTACCCCGGAATCACGCAGATTCTGCGCGTGGGCGTGCCCCTGGCTGCCGTAACCGATGATGGCCACGGTCTTGTTTTTCAGCTTTGTGATGTCCGCATCCTGATCGTAATACACTTTCATCCTGTCATCCCCTGTACTTGATTGGTGAGTTGTGGGTTCAATCCGCTTTTCTGGAACGGCGCATGGCCACGGAACCCGTGCGCGCCAATTCCTTGATGCCGAAACGCTGCAGAAGGCTGATGATGGCCTCAAGCTTGCCGTGAT
The DNA here is from genome assembly GCA_031280915.1 of Desulfovibrio sp. Classification (GTDB taxonomy): domain Bacteria; phylum Desulfobacterota; class Desulfovibrionia; order Desulfovibrionales; family Desulfovibrionaceae; genus Desulfovibrio. The sequence goes on from JAITGC010000009.1 coordinate 15,766, forward strand.
CGCCTGTGACTTCTATAATCATTTCCGAAGCACTCACGTCCACGACCTTACAGCGGAATATCTCGACAGTGCGCAGGATTTCGCCGCGCGCCTGCCCTTCGGCCTGCACCTTCACAAACATCATTTCCCGCTCCACGGCGGGAATGTCCTCAAAGTCAACCACCTTGATCACAGAGACAATCTTGTGGAGCTGTTTCATAATCTGCTCGACAATAAGGCTGTCGCCATAGGTCGTGATGGTCATGTGCGAAACGCCCTCTTCCAGAACAGGGGCGACATTGAGCGAATGAATATTGAAACCGCGCCCGCTGAAAAGCCCCACCACGCGCGAGAGCACGCCGGGTTCGTTTTCCACCAGAACGGAGAGCACATGTCGTTGCATTGCCAGTTCCTCTTACAAACAAAAAACAAACGTATCTGGCCCGCCGTAACGCAAAGCGGGCTGTTCTTCCGCCCTTTCAGAGCAGCAGCATCTCATCCAGAGCCGCGCCCGCCGGCACAATGGGATAGACATTTTCCTCCCGCTCCACAACAACGTCAATCAAGGCCGTGGCGGACGAGGCCAGCGCCTTTCTCAAAACCGGCTGAAGCTCCCCGCCCTCGACAATCCGGTAGCCTTCAGCCCCGTAAGCTTCGGCCAGTTTCACGAAATCCGGCTGGGCTTCCATATTGGTGGCCACATAGTTGCTGTTGTAAAAAAGCTCCTGCCACTGGCGCACCATGCCGAGATGGCGGTTGTTCAGGATAACCACCTTCACCGGCAGCCTGTTGACGACCGCTGTGGCAAGCTCCTGAATATTCATCTGTATGGAGCCGTCTCCGGCGATGACGACGACCTTTTTATCCGGAAAAGCCATCTGCGCGCCGATGGCCGCGGGAAAACCGAAGCCCATTGTGCCGAGGCCGCCGCTGGTGAGCAGGGTGCGCGGCCGCGTAAAGGTGTAAAACTGGGCCGTCCACATCTGGTGCTGCCCCACTTCCGTGGCGATAATGGCCTCCCCGCCGGTAATCTCAAAGAGGGCTTCCACCACCTGCTGGGGTTTTATGTTGCCGTTTTTCTGATAGGTGAGAGGTTTGCTGGCTTTCCAGCTTCGCACGGAGGTGAGCCAGTCCGCGTGTTTGGCCGCCCAGTCCTCGCCGGCGAATTTTGCGTCGCAAATTTCCCGCATACCCTGCAGCGAGAGGCGGCAATCCCCCACAACGGGCACGTCAACCTGCACATTTTTACGGATGGACGTGGGGTCAATGTCAATATGCACAATGCGGGCGCCCGGCGCAAAAGCCGATATCTTGCCGGTTACCCTGTCGTCAAAGCGCGCGCCGACACACACCAGAAGATCGGCGTGGTTGATGGACATGTTGGCGGCATAGGCGCCGTGCATGCCGACCATCCCCAGCCAGAGGGGATCCGTGGCAGGAAAAGAGCCCAGGCCCATCAGGCTGCCCGCGACGGGCACATGCAGCTTGCGCGCCAGCTCTGTCAATTCGGAAGCGGCATTGGACATTACCACGCCGCCGCCCGTGAGAAAGACCGGCCGCCGGGCCTTGACCAGTTCGCCGACCGTGCGCTTGATCTGATTTATGTGAGGCTTGTATGTGGGATTGTAGCTGCGCATCTCTATTTCTTCAGGCCAGACAAATTTTGTTCTGGCCTGGATAATATCCTTGGGCAAATCCACAAGCACCGGCCCCGGACGGCCGGAACGCGCCAAATAAAAAGCCCGCCGTATGATCAGGGCGAGCTTGTCCACGTCTTTGACGAGAAAATTGTGTTTTGTACAGGGGCGGGTTATGCCCACAATGTCCACTTCCTGAAAGGCGTCATTGCCGATGAGCGCTGTGGGCACCTGGCCCGTCAGCACCACCAGGGGGATGGAATCGCAGTAGGCCGTGGCTATGCCCGTGACCGCATTGGTGGCGCCGGGCCCGGAAGTGACAAGACAGGCCCCCGTCTTGCCGGAAGCCCTGGCATAGCCGTCAGCGGCGTGCACGGCCCCCTGCTCGTGGCGCACGAGCACATGCCGCAGTTCGGGATGCCTCGGCAGTTCGTCATATATATCTATGACCGCGCCGCCGGGATAACCGAACAGTGTTTCCACTCCTTCGCGTCTCAAGGATTCCAGGAGAATCCATGCTCCGGTATGTTCCATAGTCCTTATTCCTGTTTCCGCCCGCAGCGCCGACCCCGCAAGGCCGGAAAAAACGGCGCCTCTTCGCTTCATTGCCTTTCGCGCCGCGTGAGCGGCGCGAAATACCTCAGGCCCCTTGTTCTTTCAGACGTTCCAACATGGCTATCAAACGGGTTTTGCCTTCCAGCTTCTGTTTTTTCAACTGTTTGAGCGTCTGCTCCTCGACGGGAGTCCTGAATGCCTTACTTTCCAGCTTTTCCACCTGCTTTTTGTAGAGCACATGATCTTCCCAAAGGGATTTCAGTTCCGGATCATGGGGCATATACTTTTCCAGAAGGTCAAAATCACGCTGATCCATAAGAAATCTCCCGTGTTATATGTTCAGGCGAAGTTTTGACGCCATCCCCGATTCCGCCGAAGGACGACGCGGGATATTGGGAGTTTTGCCTTTTCATATCGCCAAACCGCGTCTAGCGCAACGTCAGGGCGTATTGGCGCATGGAGGCTATCACTATGTTGTTGACAAGCTCAATGGTCAGCAAAACAACCAGCGGCGAAAAATCCAGGCCGCTCATATAGGTGAACGGCAGCCACTTGCGCACCCGGTAAAAGACAGGCTCGGTCAAAGCACGCAAGGTACGCACAATGGGGTTGTAGGGATCCGGCTTCACCCAACTCAATACGGCGGAAATAATGACTATCCAGAAATAGATATTGAGCAGAGAGCCGAGGATGGTGGCAGTGGCGCCCAAGGCGTTGGAAAATACGATCATGCTTTCTCCCTGAATACGTCTTCCGAGTAGCGGCCCCGCGCGACGGCCGTCACGCTTTCCGCGCCGCCCCGACATCCTCCAGAGCCAGCCGCAGGGCGGCGAAATCCCCAACGCGCAAATGGCCCTCAAGGGCGTTGTTGTTGAAGGCGGCGAACACGGCCCCCCCCCCGGCGGCGGCCTGCCTGTCGCTTTCGCTGTCTCCCACAAAAAGCACAGTATGGGGCTTTACGCCCCAAGTATCGCAGACAAGCCGCACACATTCCGGGGAGGGCTTCGGCGCGGCCTTGCTTGCCGTAACCATGGGATTAAAATAGTCGGGCAGGTCAAAAAAGTCCAGAACCGTTTGCAGCGCCGCATCAACGCGATTGGTGGCGATGGACATGCGCAGGCCCCGCTGGCGAAGCCATTGGATAAAATCCCGGAAGCCGGGCGAAAGCCGCAGGAGCGGCATGACGTCCCTCCCGTAGTTCACGGCGACGGTGGCCGCATATTCCAGACGCGGGTGCATATCCTCCGGCACCATGGCCCGCAAGGCCCCGCGCGCCGTGGCCATGAAGGCGTAGACCTCCTGCTCCGCCGTCATCGCGGGCAGACCGAGAAAGGCCAGGATACGGTTGTAATACTCCCTGTTGGCCTCGCGGGAGTCGATCATCACTCCGTCGCAGTCAAAAACGACGCCGGTCAGGCCGTCGGGAAACAGTTCGGAAGAAAGAGACGTCATCATTATTGTTCCGGTAAAGGCGAAAAGCTCATTACAACAAAACCGCCCAGGGCGGGTTTGTCATCAATCTGTATATGTACGCTCCGGCAAGGCCGAAGGCAAGTCTTTGTTGCGGCGACGGCCGGGCTTGCCGTAATTTCCGCCTCAAGCGCCGTTTTTCGTCCCGGCCATTGCGCCGTGAGCATCAGGCTTTCGCTTACGCCCTGGCAGTGGGCGGTTTTTGCATTCGCCCCGCGGCCAGGGCAATTTCAGCGTAACATTGCCCTATGCCGCCAGCACCTTGAGCAGACAGGCGACGGCATAGTCCATGTCGTCGCGGGTATGGGCCGCCGACAGGGTGACGCGCAGCCTGGCCCCGCCCTTCCGGACGGAAGGGTATCGGATGCAGGGGATAAAGAGGCCCATGCGGAAAAGCTCCTCGCCGGCCTTTTTCGCCCTGCCCTCATCGCCGACAACGATGGGAATGACGGGCGTTTCCCCCTGGGCCGGGATGCCGCCCTCCCGCAGGCGGCCGGCGAAATGGCGGACATTGTCCTGGAGTTGCCGGACGGTTTCCGGATGGTCGCGGATATGCTCCACTCCGGCAATGGCGGCGGCCACCGTCGCCGGGGCGAGAGCCGTGGAAAAAATGAAGGAGCGCGCCGTGTTCCGCAGCCAGTCGCAAAGGCTTTCCGAGCCGCAGACAAAGCCTCCCTCGCTGGCCGCCGCCTTGCTCAGGGTTCCCACAACAATGGGGACGGCATCGTGCCCCAGCCCGAAATGCTCAAGGCTGCCGCGCCCCGTCGCCCCGATAACGCCCGTGGCGTGTGCGTCGTCCACCATGAGGGGCAGTCCGTGCTCGCGGGCTATCCGCGCCAATCGAGGCAGATCGGCGATGTCGCCATCCATGCTGAACACGCCGTCCGTCACAATCAACCCCCGGCGTTCAGAAGGATACAGGCCGCGAATTTTTTCAACCAGATCGTCGGGGCTGTTGTGTTCGTACACGACAATTTTCGCCCCGGACAGCCGACAGCCGTCTATGATGCTCGCATGGTTGAGAGCGTCGCTGAAAATGACGTCGCCTTTGCCGCACAGGGAAGAGAGCGCGCCCACATTGGCCATGTACCCGCAGTTGAACAGCAGGGCGGCCTCACTGCCCTTGAAGTCCGCCAGCAGGCGTTCAAGGCGCTCGTGCAGGCGGGAATTGCCTGTGGTCAGACGGGAACCGCCGGAACCGGCGCCGTACCGCCGCACTGCGGCCGCGATTTTTTTCCGGGTTGCCGGGGCATCGGCAAGGCCCAGATAATTGCTGGATGAAAACAGCAAAACCCGGACGCCGTTGACCACCGCCTCCCGCCCCTGGGGAGAGGAAAAAACAACGCGCTCCCTGTAAAAAGAAGACTCCCGCAAGGCGCGCATCCCGGCCTCCCAACGCTCCGCGAAATCCGTCATGCTTTTCCTCCGCCAAAGCCCACGCGGGCGACAACAAAGTGGACCAACGCGGAAATCCGGACATCAGCCCGCCGCGAAAAACGCATCCTGCCGGCGGCGGCGGCGGGCGTCAATGATGGCTTCCGCGCTCTTTGCCCGCCCTTGACAACAAGGCGAAATCGCGGGACGAAATGTCCTGACCCCAAACCCGGAAGTGAAGCCTGTGGAATTTTCCGAACCCGTTGCCGCCCTTCTCAAACTGTCGGCGGTGTGCCTGACTTTTGCGGCCCTGCTGCGCCTCCGCCTGCCGCTGTGGCTGGCAATCAGCGGCGGCGGAATGGAAATGGCGCTTTTTTCCGGCATCAGCCCGGCCGCCTGGCCCGGCCTGGCGGCCGGCGTACTGACCGATGCGGATTTTCTGCTGCTGTGCCTGATGGTGTTTCTCATCATGCTGCTCTCGGGCATTCAGGATGCCACCGGCCAGAGCAAAAAGCTCGTGACCGGCCTTGAGGGGCATCTCAGGCGGCCGCGCCTCCGCCTTGTTCTTTTCCCCGCGCTGGTGGGGCTTTTGCCCATGCCGGGCGGGGCGCTTTTTTCCTGCCCGATGATCAGCACCGCCGCCGAGGGCATGGGCCTTTCCGAAAGCCGGAAAGCCCTTGTCAATTACTGGTTCCGCCATATCTGGGAAGCCGCCTGGCCCCTCTATCCGGGCTATGCGCTCATCTGCGCCCTGCTCCAGATACCCCTGACGCGCTACTGCCGCTATACGTTTCCGCTGATTTTCCTGGCCCTCGGCGTGGGCTGGCTGTATTATCTGCGCGACGTGCCCGTTTCGGAACCCGCCAGGCAGGCCGCCGCCCCGCCAGAGAGCTTGTGCCGTGTTTTGCTCAACGCCCTGCCCATCGCGGTGACCCTTGGCGGCGCGGCTCTCTTCGGCCTGCTCGGCGAGGCCTTTTTTCCCAATCTGCCCGGCCAGACAGCCTTTTGTCTTTCCATCGCCCTGGGCACAGCCACGGCCCTTTGGCAAGGGGGCGGCACATCGCTGAAATCGCTCGGCAAGCTTGCCTTTAACAGGGGCACGGCGCGGATGCTCCTGCTGCTGCTGGCCATTTTCATTTTCAAGGATACCGTCCGCCGGGCCGGCCTTGTGGAAGCCTTCAGCCACATCGAAGCCGATATGGCCCTCATTTTGCCCGTGTTCATCCTCGCGCCCTTTCTCTCCGGCCTTCTGACAGGCATCATGGTCGGCTTTGTGGGCATGTGCTTTCCCGTTCTCATCGGGCTGGCCGCAGCCTCGCCCGTTTTGCGGGAGCACATGGTTCCGCTGGTCATCCTGGCCACGGTGGCGGGCCATTGCGGGCAGATGCTCTCCCCCCTGCACGTCTGCCTTGTGGTGACGGGGGAATACTTCAACCTGGGCCTGGCGGATATGTGGCGGCGGCTTGTGGCCCCGGTGACCCTGATTTTCGCAGGCGGCGCCCTGTGGACGCTGTGCCTTTTCTTTTTTGACGCGCGTTTTTAAAACGATTTCCAGCCCTCATCCAAATGAGGTCTCAAACCACAAAGGAGTAGAGATGACGACACGTTGTCCAGTTGCGGACACATTAAATATACCCGGCTTCTCTTTGGTGACGCGCAGCCAAGATGCAAACGAGCGCGTTTTCTATCCGATACAGCAAGACATAACCCGAAGCGCCGAACGGAATAAGTAATTCCCGGTGTTCCGGTTCCAGATCTTCGGCTGGTCGGCCAGCTTTTGGGAATTTCTCAAGCAACAACGCGCCATTGTCAATGGCATCAAGAGCTTTGGTTGCGGCCTCTTCATCCTTTTCCGCCAAAAACAGATACGCCCGTTCAAGGTCTGCCAAAGCGTTCGGCGTCCAGATTAGACGTGACATTTGGGGATAGGCGTCTTCTTGCCCTGGCGAAGCTGGCGAATCCATCCGTGAACCTCATCCCCTGTCAGGTGTAAACCCGTCCGCCGGTATTCTTCCCAGGCGGCTATGCCTTCCTGCCGGAAGGCTTCGCGCTGTTCCTCCCGCGTGACAAAGGCTACCAGGGCTTGAAGCATGAGCGCATGCGGCGTACGCTGCCTTGCTGCCGCAAGATTTTGTATCCGCCTCCGCAGTTCACCAGGTATTTTGATGCTTGTCACCAGCGCGGCGGGCCGTGTTTGTGTATGCTGTCGCATAGCCGTACCTCCGATAGTAAAAATAGTTACTTTTTGTTTTTTGGTCAAGAAGGCGTGTCGAAATGCATGGGCTTGGACAAATCCCTTTAACAGAGTATATCAATGGCTCCAGACCATCAGATCTTTGTTTTTTGACATCAACAACTTGAGGCAAGCCTGAAGGCGCAAGATGCTGTAACAACAGGGAAAGCGCCCGCGTTCCGGAAAGAAAAACGCGGACGCTTCGGGCGGGACGCCGCCGCCCGGTGCGGCCCGGGCGGCGGCAATTGTCCGGCGCGCTTTCGCGCCGGACGATCTTTTCGGCCTGTACGTCCTCAAGGCTTGAAGCCCTGAAGTCAGGCGGGCCCCCGGCGGGGGCGGGATTTAAGGGTTTTGTAACGCAAGTATGGCCGCCTGCGCGGCAGCGTCCAAGGC
>JAITGC010000028.1 GCA_031280915.1 Desulfovibrio sp.
TGAATTATGACAGTTTTAAGTAAGTGGAGAGAATGTATGCATGCTGAAATGACGCTCCATACTCTTGACAATAACCGTGCCGTAATAAATTTGGAGCTTCCCGCCGATGTGGCTTCCCGGACTGCGGAGGCGATAAGGAATCTGCTCACCTTCGGCGGACAGGAAGTGCAGTGGCTGGACGAGGAAAGCGAACCCATCCTCAGTGTGGAGGAAGTCTTTCCTGAAATGTGTCCGGCGATGGTTTTGCGCGGCTTTCGCGGCAAGAATGAAATGACGCAGGCTGAATTTGCCGAGCGCATCGGAGTTACGCAACACCATATATCGGAAATGGAAAACGGCAAGCGGAGCATTACCATTGAGATGGCCAAGCGCATCGGCCAAGCCTTCAATGTATCGTACAAACTTTTCCTGTAGCCGCTACTGGTCATACGCGAGCCTCCGCTGGTTGGAGGCGATGTCCGCCAGCATCTTTTCGAAATAAGACGCCAGCTCGCGCTCTTTGGCCTTGATGGCGCTTACCAGAACGCTGCCCACATCCTGACTCGGCACACCTGAAAAACTGATGGAGAAATTGATCTGCGGCGAACCCGTGCCGGACGCCGCCGCGCCGGATGCCGGGCGCGGCGCTGGAACCGCGCCTGACGGGGCGGGCCCCGCCGCTGATGCGGGCAAGGCGGATGAAGATGCGGTTTGCGTTTTGGCGACGGTCGCGGCCGCTGCCGCCGGGGGCATATAACCAACAGCGTCGCCCGCCATTTCCGGCGTGTCCGGCATGGCCGCCCGCATCGGTACGGCCGCGACACCTTCGCCGCCGCCGAACCATCCGGCGACGGTGTTCCATATGCCGCTCACCGTCTCAAACTTGGCGGCAATCCAGTCAAAAGCGGCCTTGGCCCCGCCGACAATGCCGTCCCACAGCGCCGTGAAGAAACCGGCGACAGCCGCGCAGCCGGTGTCCACGACATTTCTGAAGCCTTCAAAGTGATTGTAGGCGGCTACCAGAGCGGCGACCACAGCTGCGACGGCGACCACCACCAGGCCAATGGGATTGGCGGTCATGGCCGCGTTCAAGGCCCACTGCGCGGCGGTCACGATGCCGGTTTTGGCGGCAAGAACGGCCGAGGCCACAGCATGCGCCTTTGACGCCGCAACGGACGCCAGGGAGGCGGCGCGGTGCGAGACAAGAGCGAAGCGGCTTGCCAACACAGACGGACGCAATGCATTGAAAACGCCCTTGGTGATGTTCCACCCGTCAGACACCATGGTCGCCGCATACATGCCGCCAAGCGCGACAAGCTTCAGGCTGACGAACCCGGAAACAACGCCGAACACCGCTGTGGTCACGCCCGGAAAAGCGGCAGCCAGTTGCGCCACCGGCTCCAGAAAGCCGACTGCGGCATTGGCCGTTGCGGTAATACCCGGCAAGGTCGTGCTGCCCAGAATGATGCCCAGCCGTGAGGCCGCGTTTTTCAGCAATTCTATGGAATTGGCCGTGGTCGCGGCCCGCGCGGCATATTCGTTTTCCATGGATCCGGCGTAGGCGGATTGATCGCCGACCAGCCCCAAAGCCTTTTTATACTCGTCCAGACCACTCACCAGTTTGGCGATTTCATCGGCAAAGCCCTCGCCCATGATGGCGTTCAACTCGCGCATGGGGTCTTTGCTTCCTTTCACCGCCTCCAGAAACATGAGCATGGAACCCTGCGCGTCCTTTTTGAATGCCTCGGACATGTTTTTGCCGCTGAAGCCGAGCCGCTGAAAGGCGGCCTGCGCGTCCTTGCCCAGCGTCGCCGCGTTGCCCAGCTTCATCATGAGAGAGTTCGCCGCGCGGGAGCCGACCTCGGCGGGCGTTTTCATGGCCACAAAGGCCGCGCCCAGAGCGCCGACCTGCTGCCCGGTGAACTTGTAGATGGAAGCCGTGCCGCCCACCCGGTTGGCGAAGTTCACCAGATCCCCGGCCCGGGCGTCCATGTTGTTGGCCAGATGGTTGAAGGAGTCGCCCAGGGAGATCACGCCGTCCTGATTGAGCTTGAAGTTGGTGCGCAGGCCGGTCATGGCGGAACCGGCCTCTTCGGCCGAGATATCAAAAGCCACGGCCATCTTGGCCGCGTCCTCGGTGAAGCGGAGCAGCTCGCTTTCCGCGATGCCCGCCTGCCCGGCCGCCGCCGCGATCTCGGCAAGACCTTTCGCGCTCATGGGAATGCGGGTGGAAAGGGACAGCATGTCATCACTGAACGCTTTGAAGCCCGGCGCGTCGAAGTTGGTGACCTTCTTCACGTCCGCCATCGCGGATTCGTAATCAATGGCCAGCTTCACAGGCGCGGCCACAGTGGCGAAAGAAGCCACCGCGCCCATAATCTGGCCTTGCAGTTCCTTGCGTTTGGCCTGATTGGCCTGAAATCTTTCCTGTCTTGCCAGAGCGGCGGTTGATTCGTTGATTTTCGCCGTCACCCTGGCATGTTCGGCGGCGGCATTGGCCACGGTGAGGTTGTATTTTTTTCCGGCCCGCTCCGCTGAATTGTACGCTGTTTGCGCTCCCCTGAGCGCCTTGGCCGTCTCTTCGGTGGGATTGGACAGGTGCGCCTGCCGGGCGGCACGCAACCGCGCGGCGGCGGTCGTCAGCGCCGCCGCCCTGGCGGAAACGGCGTTCAACTCTTTGATGTTAGCCCGCAAGCCCTTGACCCGCGAGTCAACAGTGGCGAAAACGGAGGCCACATGCGCGCCCATCGCCGCACCGATGGTGAAGGCTACGCCGAAAGTCTTCATTGCCTATTCCTTGAAATTCCGCTGGACATTACAGCGCAACCACCTATAATTCTGACAAGACCGGGAGGACACATGCCTGACATGACTTTTCTGGAATGGTTCATCGCCGCCCCGCTCATCGCCGCCTTCCTCGTTTTTTGTGTTTTCCTGCCGCTTGCCTGGTTCTTTCGGGCGCTTGCCTGCCTGCTGACCCTTCTGCCGCCCCTGATTACCGCCTTGATGGTTCCGGTCTGCCTGTTGCGGATGATCTTCAGCCCGGCCTACAGGCAATCCATCAACGTCTCTTCCCATACGTTCGCCCCTTCCAGCCACCAGAGCGCCTCGCCGTAAGTCATTTCCAACACCTCGTTTCGGCCCCACCGGGTCAGGCGGCACAGAGCCAGCACAATTTCGCGTATCTGCTCATCGCTTGGCAGGGGTGCGAAATCGGACATAGACGTCTTGCAGCCGCGCGTAGTCGGCGGCGTCCATCCCCTCCATCTCTTCCACGCGCAAGCCGCAGAGCGCGGCGAACTGACGGAACTCGCCGTCCTGATCGTTCCCGTCTTTCACCGGATGCTCCCGCAAATCCTTCATGGTGGGCCGCCGCATGGTCACTTCGGTCAGCAGTTTGTCGGCAAGCTGGATCGGGTAATCCAGTTTGACGGTTTCAGAGCGTTTCGCTTCCATCATTCACCCCCCAGATCCTTGCGCACCTGTTCAAGCATATCGCGGCCCATGATGCGGCAGATGAAGTTGAATTTGTCGATTTCCAGCACCTCTTCGCCGCCCAGCCACATCTTGATGTAGCTGCATTCCAGCTCGGTTTCGGACTCCATTTTCTTGGCCGCCTCCACCTTGCCCACGCCCACCTTTTTGGGCAGGCCGCGCAAAACGACCTTCACGGCTTCCGGCACAAGCTCGCCGGAGCCGGAATCGTGATGCTGGATGGAGCCGTACACCTCCAGATGATGCGTCCTGCTTTCCAGAAGCGTGATCGCCTGCCTGTTGGGCACGTTCCACGAAAACTTGAAAGGCAGGGACTTGAAGTGCCCCATGACCGGGGTTTCCAGTTCTCCGGCGATGCCCAGACCGGAGAGGGACTCGGTGATGTACTCAAGCCCGGGCAGCTCGGCGTTGGCCGTGCCCAGCAGTTCCGTGCCGCCCGCGTAGTAGATTTTCGCGTTGATGAGCTTGTCCGGTATGCGGTTGGCCGAAGGCAGGTTGAGCGCCATGATTGTCTCCTTTTTAAGATTTCGGCTCACCCGCGCGTCCTGCGCGGGATTCGCCATCGCTGCGCCGTGAGTCAATCACGGCTTGCTCCGCCGCGCGGCTGCGGCACGTCCTGTGCCGCGTGTTCATGCCGCAAACAAAGTCTGTATGTAGGCGGGATCGTACTCCAGTATGAAGTCTATTTCCCGCGCCGGGCTGGGCGGAGCGAAAAAGACGTGGAAGCGGCTGATGCCGTCCATGATGTCCGTGTCCGGGTTGTCGGTGGAGAGAAACTCAACCCGGCCGCCGAGCAGGAATTCGCGCCGGGCGAGTCCGTTGAGCCAGACGTTGAAGGTATCGCAGACCGTTCCGGCCAGACGCCGGTTGAGCGGTCTGTCCACCAGCTGCCAGGCCGTGGTGACCAGCGTGTTGGACACGAAATTGAACATGCGCCGCACGGGAATGAAGGTGTCCTTCACGTCCGTGACGCCGGGATAGGCCGCCGTGCGGTTGCCCCAGCCCACCATGCCGCCGATGAAGGACAGGCCGGTGACTATGCCGTTGCCGTTGAGATAGGCGGCCTGCCGCGCGTCCAGCATCAGTTCCTTGCCCGCATGGGCGATGCCGTTGGCCAGCATGCGCTTGTTGGACGGGCTCCAGTAGGGAATGGACTCGTTTTCACTGTCGCGCTGCGCGGTGATGCCCGCCCAGTGGATGGAGCCGAATTCCTCTTCCCCGTTGAACACCGGGCTGCCGAAAAACATGACCAGATTTTTGTCGGTCAGGTTGTTGTCCTGCACATACGCGGCCGCGTCGGTGTAGTTGGCGACCGAGGCTGGAACATCGGCGATGCCGATGCAGTGGAAATGCCCGGAGATGCCCGCGCTTTTCGCGCCCAGCATCAGGGCCACGGAAGGGTCGCCGGAAAAGCCGGGCGCGATGATCTGGCCGGGAATAAGGCGGAAGCGGGGAAAAACCTCGTCCACCAGTTCCAGCCCTTTTCACGCCCCGGTGGCCGCGTCCACGCCGCCGATGACGTCCGCCGCCGTGACCTTGGTCACGTCCGGGTTGCCCTGATCGTCCACATGCGCGGCCGGATCAAACACGTTGATGACGCAGACCGGGGCCATGCGGTAGCGGGAGAGGTAGATTTCCAGCGCCTGCAGGATGGGGTAATCGGATTTTTCCGCGCCCGCGGGCAGGGATCCGAATTTCGCCGCCCCTTCCTCCGGCGTGAAGATCAGCACCGGCTTATTGACGGGCTTTTCCACGCCCGCGGGCAGGGTATGCACCGGCGCCGTGCTGACGATGACCGGCAGGGACACTTCCACCCGGGTCGGCGGCAGAAGGCTGGTGGGCACTTCCCGCGTGTATACGCCGTGTTGGTAACTCATTTCTTGGCCTCCTCCAGATAGCGTTTGCGCACGGCAAGAAAGCGGCGCGTATGTTCACCGGCGACCGTGCCGGGGTAGCCTTCCAGTTCCCGAAGCGCCTTGCCCGCCTCGGACAGCGGCGCAAAGCACCCGGCCAGATCCGCGTCCTTTTCCGCAAGCTGTTTGGCGGCAAGGGGAACGCCGTCCGCATAGACGCTCTTGTGCTGCAAAAACACAGGGCGCAGCAGACTCGGCCCGATGTACATGACCTGCGCGGGTGTGGCGGGCGTGACGCCCGGCGCGGTTTCCTTTTTCGGCATATTGAAATCTCCTTATTCCCAGCCCTTGAAATGCCAGCGACTGGTAATGGTTGCTGAAGCAAAGGGGCCGGGCTGTTCCTCCGGCCGCACCCAGGCGAGCGTTTTGCCCTTTTCGTCCGGAACCAGCACAAAGCGCCGGGCCAGCGGCTCGCCCTCGGCGCACGGCAGAAGCGCCGCGCACACCGCCGACACAAGGTTGGCCAGATCGCTTTCCACGCCCGTCACATCGCCGTTCTCCTCCCTGTCCGGATTGTAGACGCAACAGGAAAGGGCGATGAGCGCCACGCTTGTGGCCGCGCCGTCCTCCACCTCAATATGGCCGGACAGAGGGACGATGACCACACAGGGGACTTCCCGGACGGTTCTGTCCGGCGTGTTTTTCCGCTTGGGCGGAATGTCGCCGATGAACACCTGCGGGGAGGTCGTCACGTCGCCCCGATCGGACTGGCCGTACAGCTTGATCCATGCCAGCGCCGCCGACAAATGCTCCTTGAGCCGCAGTTGCAGCAGGGAAATCATGCCTCGCCTCCGAAACGCTCAATGGCCTGCTCCACATAGCGGGCCAGTATGGAGGGAAAAACTCCGGCGGCGCGGTCGATGACAGCCTGTTCCACAGCCGGATCCGCCACATGGTACTGCGCGTCCGGCCCGTACAGCTGCTTGATGGCCGCATGCGCCTTGGCGCCCCGCTTGCCTTTGCCCCAGAGGCCGCCTTGCCGCGCTCCGCTCTGGTAGCCCGTTCGGAAATATACGCCCAGATGGCCGCCCGGCATCCTGGCAATGAAGGGTTTCGTAAACATCGCGGTTGAGTTGCTCGCGGCAGGTCTTGAATTCCAGCGACACGCCCTCGCCCTGGGCCATCAATGCTTTTATCTGGTGCTCACTCAGTTTCATGTATGTTCAGCCTTTTGCCGCAAATTACCGTTACTGTCGTTCCGTTATGCGGACTGTAGCCCGGAAGAATAGTTCGATCAAGAATTCCGGAGGTGATCTCAGGAAGCATTCACCCAATCGCCCCGCCCGGTTACATTGGCTCGACGAACGACGACCGTAAACAAGCGTCCTTCGCAGTCGCTCAAAAATTCAATGTCCGGCCAGCTTTTCAAGGCGCGGTTAATACCGGAGCCAAGGCCACGATAAGGCAGTATTCCTTTGGCAGCATAGGAAGCCAAGGTTGGGTTGCGGATACTGAAATTTCCGGCCGTGATAGTTTTCAAAGTCAAATTATCGGGCAAGTGGCCGGGGCTGATGATTTCAATCCTATTTTCAAAAATGAGGAGCCGGATGGGCGCGTTGACCCCGCGCCCCGCCTGCACTTTATGCAAATAGCTCATGATGAACGCCAAGGCATCGTCAAAGATGCCACATAGCGGCCTGGCAAATGTCCTTGTATCCGTGGCGCTCTCACTGTAGGCGGTATTGCCGCAATAACGAACGGCGTTGACTACAGCATGCGGCGCAATCAATTCCGGACGTTTAGCAAAAAGCAATACCCCGGCAAGGTTCAAAAAGCCTTCGGCTGTTGCAAGATTCATATTTTGAAGCAACCGAGTCCGTTCTTTCGAGGATTTGGGATACTTCTTGTTGTATTCATCCTGCAAAAAAACTGAAAACACAACTTGTCCAGTTGGTCTGCTCTTGCTGAAGTGGGGTGGGTATCAGAGCGGAAAGAGAAAAGCCTCATGTCTGTTCGCCCAAGATATCCATATAACGACTGTATGCAAAGAGTCTGTTCCGTTTGTTGTCGCCCAGTTGACGGATGATTCCCAATTTCTCAAGCCGTGCCAGAGAATTATTGACCGTGGCAGGCGTTAGCCCGGTCTTTCCCACCAGCCACCCCGCACTGACAATAGGGCGCTCCAACATGGCGGCATGTACTGCTTGCACGGAAGGAGCGGCCCTGCCGAGCGCCGCGATGCTTGCTTTGTTCTCTTCCGCCATTCCAGCCAGTTTATGAATAGACTCGGTAGCCTGGGTTGCCGTTGCAGTCACAGCCGCGGCGAAAAATTGCAACCATGTTTCCCAGTCACCACTTGTTCGAACACTGTTCAGGAGGTCATAATAATACTGGCGGTGTTCTTTGAAATAAAGGCTCAAGTATAAAAGCGGCTCACGCAAGACCTTTTGTTCGCACAGAATAAGCGTAATGAGCAGCCGCCCCAAGCGCCCGTTTCCATCAAGAAATGGATGGATTGTTTCAAGCTGGACGTGGGCCAGAGCCGCTTTCAGCAAAGGTGGTGTGGTTTTGGGAATGTCGTGCAGGAATTTTTCCAACTCGCCCATGCATTCCATTACATTATCCGCCGGAGGCGGCACAAAGTAGGCGTTTCCGGGCCGTGTGCCGCCAATCCAATTTTGGCTACGCCGGAACTCGCCGGGGTCGGCATGGCTCCCTCGGCCATGAGAAAGCAAAATGCCGTGCATTTCACGGAACAGGCGCAGCGATAAGGGAAATCCTTCTTCAAGCCGCGTTAGCCCATGTTCCAGCGCTGCAACGTAGTTGCTGACCTCCTGTACGTCTGCCAACGGAACGCCGGGCTCTTGGCCGATCTCAAACAGCAAGAGATCAGAAAGGGAGGACTGCGTACCTTCAATCATGGAGGACAGCACCGCCTCTTTGCGGACATAGGTATAAAGGAACAGCGGGGTGCTTGGCAGCATGGTGGACGCGCTATCCAGCCGACCAAGTGCAAGGGCGGCGGAATCAAAGGCGGCAAGCAGCTTTTCGTTCCACTCAACAGGCGGTGTTGGCGGCAATGGTGCGGGTACAAAGGCTTTGGCTTTCTCACCGACAGTGCTGATAGGGACGTAATGGCCTTGGAGTGAACGCTTCATGA
>JAITGC010000044.1 GCA_031280915.1 Desulfovibrio sp.
GTTTTTCTTTCCGAAACGCGGGCGCTTTCCCTGTCTTTACAGCATCTTGCGCCTTCAGGCTTGCCGGGAGGCTCTACGCGAAAAGAGGACAGATTATTCGATGATGTTCTGTTTTGAGATTGAAAAGTGAGGAGTGGATATGGATCTGCAGCAAAGGGCTGCTATTTGTAGATTTTTTGCCGATGCCCTACCAGCACAACCAGGATAGTAATTTTTTCATCCTGGATTTCACACAAAACCCGGTAATCTCCGGAGCGATAGCGCCACAGGCCCGCAAAACGAGAGCCTTTCATTGGTTCCCCGATGCTGCGCGGGTCGTTCAGATTGGAAATTCTGTTACGCATGAATTTCGCAATCTGCTTTTCTGCGCTACTTCCAAGGCTCATGAGGGACTTATTGGCTTCTGGAGAAAATTCAATCTGCCAAGCCAAGACGTCGCTCCACTTCTTCCAGGGGGACAGCTTTTTCTCCGCTGGCCCGGAAGCGTTCCAGGGCAGCTTCCGCGAGATAAACGTCCTCGATGTCTTCAAGGCTGCGTTCCAGGGCCTCACGGACATAAAAACTTTTTGGGCGATTGGTGGCATCGGCTAACACGTTGAGCCTGGCTTCCATTTCTTCCGGCAATCGGATGGTGAGCATTGAGTGCATCCTCTCTTTTGTCATACTCGTAATACACATATGACAAAAAATCAAGATGTAGCCGGATACAATTTCTGTAGACGATAGCTGCTATTGCGGCATTGCGAAATAACGTATGATTAACCGCCTATGGAGCGCTCGAAAGAGCGCATCCGATAGGAATCCCCTCACTTTAGGGAGGGGAGGATGTCAATTTGATAATCCGAGGACGGCGGAGGAACTTAAAAGCCAATATCGTAAGTTGGCCTTTGCCCATCACCCTTGGCTTGGGGCGGGGCTGTGCAGGCTCTAAAATTGATATAGAAAAACCGGCGATCGCCAAACCGGATCAGCCATGTCAAGACCAAACCAGGCGCTCAGAATATCCCGCAACCAGAAATTTTTGTGTTTGGGCCGTGCCAGAAGCTTGCGCTCGAAGGGCACTCCGGTTTTTTGAGCCAGCCAGCGATGCGCCGTATCCTGCCCGCCCAATTCATCCACCAGGCCAAGTTCTTTGGCTTCACGCCCGGTAAAAATTTTGCCGTCGGCCAGCCGGGCCGCTTCCGGCCCGGACATGCGCCGCCCTTCAGCCACAATTCCGACAAACTGGGAGTGCATGTCATTGAGCACGGATTCAAAATAAACTTTTTCGTCAGGCGAAAGCGGGCGCAAATAAGACCCCGCGTTCTTGTAAGGCGCGGTGGCCAATGTTTGCTGCCCGACGCCGATCTTGTCCAGCAGACCCTGCAATTGCGGTATGTCCATGCGCACGCCGATGGATCCCGTGACAGTGGTGGGCGAGGCGAAAACCCGCTCTCCGGCCATGCTGACCATCAACCCGCCGGAGGCCGCCAAGGCGCCCATACTCACGGCCACGGGCCTGCTTTTGCCCAATTCGGCGAGCGCGTCATAGATTTCCTGGGAAGCCGCCGCCCCGCCACCCGGCGAATCCACGCGCACCAGGACGCCTCTGACGTTTTCCCGCCGGCCTATTTCCCGCAGCCATTGCAGGGTATCGCCGGCATCCATGATCACTCCACGCACGGAAACAAGCGCCAGGCGCTCCGGGGCGTCGAACATTTCGGCCTCGTCATCCCGCATGGCAAAAAATCCCAAAAGGGCAAACAAGGCCAGGCCCACCCCCCAAAAAACAACAGGATGGCGTTTGCGAAAGGGCTTGCGGAACAGCCGCAGCCACACTTCGGCCGGGATTGCCCCCAAGGGGCAGGCACAAGCTTTTTCCGGCGGAGATAGCTCCCGCCCAGGGGAAAATTCTTTGTCTTTCACCCCGGCCTCACATTGATTTTCACTCACGAGTCATTCCCCGCCCGGCATCGCATCGGTTCAGGCCAGAGTTCGGCGGCCTTTTCCCGCAATTTGTATTTTTGTACCTTACCGCTGGCCGTGAGGGGATATTTGTCCAGCAGGGCGATATATCTCGGTATTTTGAACCAGGATATCTTGCCGCGGCAAAAATCGCGCACATCCTCCGGCTGAATATCCGCGCCCTCCTTGGGGATGATGAAGGCCGCCACTTCCTCGCCATATTTGCGGCTGGGAAGCGCCACAACCTGCGCGTCCACAACGCCGTCCATGGTGAGGATAAATTCTTCCACCTCGCGAGGATAGACATTCTCGCCGCCCCGGATGATCATGTCCTTGATGCGCCCGGTCACACGCACATAGCCGTTTTCATCCATAACGCCCAAATCGCCGGAATGCAGCCAGCCTTCAGGGCTGATGGCCTTTGCCGTGTCTTCCGGCATTTTGTAATATCCCTTCATGACGTTATAGCCCCGGCAAAGGATTTCTCCCACCTGACCACGCGGCAATTCCTCGCAGGTCTCCGGGTCTCCTATGCGCACCTCAATGCCGGGCATGGCGCAGCCGACGGTTTCGCAACGCAACGCTATGGGGTCATTGATGTCTGACTGGGTCATCACCGGCGAGCCTTCGGTCAGACCGTAGCAGATGGTGATCTCCTTCATGTGCATGTCTTCCACCACTCGACGCATGAGCGGTTCAGGACATACAGAACCCGCCATGATGCCCGTGCGCAGGCTTGAAATGTCAAAACGCCCGAAAAGCTTGTGTTCCAACTCGGCCAGGAACATGGTGGGTACGCCATAAAGGGCCGTGCAGCGTTCGCTGTCCACAGCAGCCAGGGCTTGCAGGGGGTTGAACATCTCCAGAATGACCATCGTCGTGCCGTGATTGACGGCGGCCATAACGCCCAGCACACAACCATAACAGTGGAAGAGCGGCACCGTGAGGCAGAGACGGTCTTTTTCCGTAAAACCCTGATGGCGGCCTATCCAGTATCCGTTCAAGCCCACCCCCACATGGGTGAGCATGACCCCGCGCGGAAAACCCGTTGTCCCCGATGTGTACTGCATGTTGATCACATCCCACGGATCCAGAGAATCCCGACGGGCCTTGTATTCCTCGTCGCTGGTCATAACCGACATGGCCAGGATTTCAGGCACGGAATACATGCCGCGGTGCTTTTCCGCACCCAGAAAACAAACACGCTTCAGGCACGGCAGGGATTCGCTGCGGATATCCCCACGCGGCCGCGTGCGCAGTTCAGGCGCCAGGTTGTAGATGCTGCTCAAAAAATCGTGATCGCGCAGGCTGTCTATGAGAAAAATATTCTCGCATTCGGAATGGGAGAGCAGATAGCGCAGTTCGTGCTCACGGTAATTGGTGTTGACGGTCAGCAGAATGGCCCCGATTTTGGCTGTGGCGAATTGCAGGGCTATCCAGTAAGGCACGTTGGAGGCCCATACGGCCACCTTTTCGCCTTTTCGCACACCAAGGGCCATCAACCCTTTGGCAAACTGGTCCACAATATCGGAAAATTCCCTCCAGGTCTTGCGGTAACCGCGATCAGCATACACCACTGCCTCGTTATCCGGGAAACGGGCAACCGTGTGGTCGAGAATCTGCCCCAAGGTCCACTCGCGCAGTTCAAACTGCGCCTGCCGCGCGCGTACTTTTTCGTCCATATGATTTTCCGTATCTCAGGCGCTGTACATCACAGCGAGAATTTCCGCCGGTTCGCCACCGGCTGCGCCAACATGATGCGGCACTATGGAATTGTAATAAATCGTCTCACCGGGCTTGAGGATATGTTTCTCACGGCCGTAAATCACCAATAATTCACCCTTGAGCACCAGCATGAACTCCTCCCCCTGATGGGAAATAAGCTTGTGCTCCTCTCCGCCGTCGGGAAGCATGGTGATGAAAAACGGCTCCATATTGCGGTCCGCTTTGCCCGCGGCCAGAGATCTGTGCACATATTCCGGCCGGGCCTCATGGCCTGTCTGCAAAGCGTGCAGGGGGTCGCTCTCTTCCACCTCGGCGCCGAGACGCGAGATGATGGGATCCCGCACTTCCTGATCGTCCAGAAATGTGCCCAAACGCACCCCAAGCGCCCGGGAAATTTTCTGCAATGGCCCCAGGCTGGGATACATTTCACCGCTTTCCAGCTTTTCGATAAATTCCGGCTTAAGGCCGGTGTTGTCGGCCAAATCGGCCAGGCCAACCTCGCGTCTTTCGCGGAAGGCGCGTATGCGCGCTCCAATGGCAGCGTCATCAGACATGGTATGCTCCTGTGCTTTCTTCACACGTTACCGCGCAAAAAATGCCTGTACCAGAAAAGCCGTATCCTCCGCAAGGCCGCCGCCGCCGGACGACCGCTTTTTCCGACTGGAATCGAAAAAATTTTTGTGATACTGACGGAAAAAATGGAGGCTGCATGTCAAACCTGAAGGCCATGTACAATACCGTATACAGGGACGATTTCCCCGAAAGTCTGAGCATTGAGCTGGGAGGGGAAAAGTTCATTTATAAAAAACGTGCCTGGAACATCAACGAAGAAAAAAAAGGCCTGCGCTACGGAGAAAATCCAGATCAACCAGCCGCCCTTTACGCCCTTGAAAGAGGCGCGCCGTCCTGCGGCGGTTTTGCTCTGCGCGCTCCCGATGACGGCATTGTGTCAGCCCTCAGTGAAGGGCAAATGCTTCAGGCCGGCAAACATCCCGGCAAAACCAATCTGACGGATGTGGACAATGGGGCCAACATCCTTCAATATCTTGCGGAACGGCCGGCGGTTATTATCCTCAAACATAACAACCCCTGCGGGGCGGCCTGGTGCGCGGAAGGCGTCGCCGAGGCTCTGGCCCGTGCCGTGCGATGCGACCGCATTGCCGCCTTCGGCGGCGCGGTGGTGACAAACCGGCCCTTCAGCCGCGAAGCCGCCCAACTGGCGGCTGAATCTTATTTTGAGGTTGTGGCCGCGCCAGCCTTTGAAGAAGGAGCCGTTGACATTCTCAAAAGCCGCAAAAATCTGCGCATCATGGAATTGCCCGGCCTGGGCCGCCTTGAAGAATGGCGGCGCTCGGCCTTCCTGGACATCAAAGCCCTGGCCGATGGCGGGCTGGTGCTGCAAAAATCTTTTGTCAACCGCATAGAGGCGGATACGGATTTTCTGCCCGCCGAGGCCACCACGGCGGAAGGGGTCAGCGTTACGGCACGCCGGCCGTCCAAAGCGGAACTTGAAGATCTGCGTTTTGCCTGGGCGGTGGAGGCGGGAGTAACTTCCAATTCCGTCATCTTTGCCCGCGATGGAGCAACGCTGGCCATCGGCACAGGGGAACAGGACCGCGTGGGCTGCGTGGAATTGGCTGTGCACAAGGCCCATACAAAATACGCCGATGCCCTGGCCTTTGTCGAATACGGCCTCTCTCTCTATGAACTCAGGCAAAAGGCGGAAAAAGAAGAAGAAGCGCGGGAAAGACTTGCGGATATCAAGGCTCGCGCCAAGGCTGCCCACGCCGGGCTTACAAAATCCGTTCTGGTGTCCGACGGTTTTTTTCCCTTTCGTGACGGCGTGGACGTGGCCATACGTGAAGGCGTCTCGGCCATTGCCCAACCCGGAGGGGCCCTCAGGGACGCGGAAGTAATCATGGCCTGCAACGAAGCTGCTCCTCAAGTGGGCATGGTGTTCACAGGGCAACGCTCCTTCAGGCACTGACATGACGCGGCCGGAAAACAGCGCCGCGCGCCTGTGCGTCAGCGCCGCTTCAGGCGGCGGCGGCAAAACCCTGCTTTCTCTGGGGCTTGCGCGCTTCTTGCAGCGCAAAGGGTTTGCGGTCAAACCCTTCAAAAAAGGACCGGATTATATTGACGCGGCCTGGCTCTCTCTGGCCGCTGGAAAACCGGCAACCAACCTGGATCTCTGGTTTTTACCGCAAGATCGCCTACGTGCCCTCTTTACCCATGCCATGCGGCAAGCCCGGGGAGAAATCGGACTGATAGAAGGCAACAGGGGGCTTTTTGATGGTCTGGACGCAACGGGTTCCTGCTCTACGGCAGAACTCGCGCGTACCTTGGGCTGCCCTGTGCTCATCAGCCTCAACTGCGCCAAAATGACCCGCACCGCAGCGGCCCTGGTGAAGGGGATCTGCAACTTTGAACCCGATATTGCCGTATGCGGCCTGGTGCTCAATCAAGTAGGCTCTCCCAGGCACGAAACGGCTTTGCGCCGGGCGCTGGAAGCCTGTACGGAAGTGCCCGTACTGGGGGCTTTGCCGCGTCTGGCGGAAAATCCGCTGCCGGAGCGGCATATGGGATTGGCCAGCTTTGGCGAAGGCCTTTCGGAAAGAGCGGAAGGCATCCTGGACGATCTGGCCGCCTTCGTGGGCAGCCATGTGGATACGGACGCCGTGCTCGCCGCCGCGCGGGCCGCGCCGGAACTGCCGGAGGAAAAATCCTTCTGGGACGGCGACTCCCCGTACCCGCGCGACGGAACAAAAAAAGCGGCAACCCCGCGAATCGGCTATGTACAGGACGCCGCTCTGTGGTTTTACTATCAGGAAAATCTGGAAAGCCTCACTCGGGCCGGCGCGGAGCTTGTGCGCCTTTCCCTCTTTGACAGTCGTCCGTGGCCGGATGTGGACGGCCTCTATCTGGGCGGCGGCTTCCCCGAAGACATGGCGGAGCAATTAAGCGCCTCGCCTCACCTTGAACTTCTCAGGAACAGAGCGTGCGCGGGCATGCCCGTCTATGCCGAATGCGGCGGCTTCATGCTTTTGACGCAAGGCATAGAGCGGGATGATCATGTATGGGAAATGAGCGGTCTTTTTCCGGTCAGGGCGCGTTTTTGCGCAAAACCGCAAGGATTGGGCTATGTACGCGCCAAAGTAGCGCGGGAAAACCCCTGGTTTGACATTGGCCTGGAACTGCGCGGTCATGAATTTCACTACTCCCGCTGTGAATGGAGCGGACCTCCCCCCCCCGCCGCCTTGCGCCTGGAACGGGGCACAGGTATGGGCATGTTTGCGGATGGGGCGTGCGATGGTTTTGTCTTTAAAAACGTTTTCGCGGCCTACACGCATATCTTCGCGCCTTCCCTGCCCTGCTGGGCGCGCAATTTCACGCGCCTCGCCCTGGATTGGCGCTAAACGCGCTTCGCATTCAACCGTCAATTTGTAAAGTTCCTGTTTGCTTTGATAAAAAAACGCAAGCTGTTTTTACGGAGAATAAGAGGTTATTCCTGTCCCAGCTGGCGTTTGAGCCATTGTCTGGCAGCCGGCGTCGGCGCGCTGACGCCGCGCCAGTTGCCGTGCTCGGCCTGAAAATCCGCCAGCAGTTCTTGCGGCAGGGGCATTGCCGCCAGGTCTTCAGCGCCTTCGGATGTTCGCCGTACCAGCCGCACAATCGGCGGGCTTTGCCAGCTGTCCACAACAAAATACAGTGAAGTGTCATCCTTGGAACGTACAGGAGGGTATTCGCCGCGCCAGTCATTGTTGCCCCATTCCAGGTACATGGTGACGGCCTGTTCCGGCGTGAGATTCCAATCTATAACATGCAGGGCAAAATCTTTAAACGTTTTCATGGCGTTTGCTCTCCTTTCGCCTGTCCGTCCACCATCTCGCGCTGCCGGCGTATGCGCTCAAGGCGTTCCTGCTGGCTTTTTTCCCGCTGCTCACGCGCTTTTTCCAGTAATTTCCCACGCCGGCGTTCAAAAATCAGAGTGGAGCGCAGGGCGGCAAAGCCGATGGAAGTGATGGAGACAATGGCTATCAGAACTTTCTGGACAGACCACGGGTTTTCTCCCAATATTTCCTGAAGCCAGCCGAGGCGCAGCGAATCCCCAAAATAGACCACTGCGGGTACCCCGATAAAACAAAAAGCCAGGCCGATGATTTCAAGAAAAATGAAAGTTTTCGCCATGATAAGGCCAAACAGGGTGCCGTCGCGCACCATGCGCAGGAATTTGAGACGCTTTTTCAGGGAGCGCAGCAGCTTCATCATGCGCGGAATTGCGGAGCGCACCGTCTGAAAGGATTCCGCCTCATTGAAATCGCAGGCGTAGGCGCGATTGATGATGCCCGCGCATTCATTAAATTCGGCGCTGAATTCGCGCAGCGCGCCGGGGAAGGGAAACCACGAGGCCTCATCGCGTATGCCCTGCAGAACGGTCAGGTAGTTTTTGTATTGCTCGCGCAGTTCTTCCACTTCCACGCGGATTTTTTCATTCAACTCGGCTTCCAGGGTCTTGCGTTCCTCCTTCACCCGCAGGAAGGCCACATAATTTTTAATGCCGCTCAAAGCCGCCAGGGCGCGGAGTTTTTTCTCCATCAGCATATATGCCGGATGCTCCGGAGAAAACCAACGTTTGAGGCGTTCTTCAAGTTCGTTGATATTAACGTGTTCCGTTTCGGCGCTTTGCCGGGCCTTTGTCCAAAATTCATGAAGGGTGGTGAGGATTTGCAGCTGTCCGCGTTCCAGGGCCGGGTCGGTCAAAAAGCGGTTGAACCAAAGGGGATCCTCTTTGACCAGTTTGCCAATCTGGTCCAGCGTCTGCTCGGCAAAGCCCATTTTGACCCTGCACACAATCCCCCGGTACAGTACGTCGTGCCAGTCGGGCATGACACGCAAAACCTGACTGTATTGCTCGATGGCCTGGCTGTAATGGCCTGATTCTTCCCAAAGCCGGGCCTGAAGGTATTCGTGCCAGGCCTGAAAGGCCGGGATGGGCGTGAGACCGGCCGCTTCGCGAAATGCGTTGGAAGCGCGGGGCAAATCATTTTTTTCCACCTGGAGAAAGCCTTGCAGCATGCGCAGGCGTGAGTCGCGCTGATGGTGAAGAATGGTCTCCGCTATCCGTTTTTCCAGTTCAGGAAGATTTTCGGCCGTGGCTGTGAGGAGGGTTCTGAGAAGTTTCCAGCACGGGCTGTCGTCGTGTTGCGGCTGCTCGCCGCCTTCGCTTTCATGCATGCGGGTAAGCCAGTAACGTTCCACATGCCGCAACTGGGAGAGGGGCGTATTGGCCAGCACGGCCTGCGTCAGCAACGCCGTTGCGTCTTCGCCCGCGAGCAGTTCTCCGTAGCCGGCGTTGCCGGACTTTGAGAGCGCCCCCTCTATGCGCCTGAATCCTTCATTAATTTCGTCCAGGTCAACAGCGCCCAGTTTTTCCCAAAGATCAGGCGGGCCGGGCATGCAGGAGCGTGTGGGACACTCTCGCGCCCTATGGCTTTGGATGCCGCAGTAGAAGCAGCCGGAGGCGGATTCGCCGCTGGTTCTGCCCCCGGCTGTCAGACGGCTTGCCATCAGCAGGGGGATGCTGTCCGTTCCGGCGCCCTGATCGTCAAGGAGCACATTGCACCAACTGTCCATACTGGCCTGTTCGCCGCTGTATTTCAGATCCTTGACGATGAAGCCTTCGCCGAGCAGATAGGCGTTGCGGTAACTGATGTACGGATAGTTCGGCATCAGGTTGTCCCACTGCAGGCCTATCTTTTTGGGCAGTTCCGCATTGAAATTCAGATTTTTCCTGTCCGCCGCCACACAGACGCAAGGCCAGTAGTCGCCCTGTTCAAGGTTTTCCTTGGCGGCGCATTGCAGGTAATCGCGCAGAAATGTGCGCAACATAAGCAGATTGTCCACAGCCGCCATAAGAAAATTTTCGTGGACAATGGATTTCATCTTGTGGGTTTGCAAAATACCGTCGATACGCTTGAACATGCCTTCCCAACCGCTCTGGAAGCGTTTGTCCAGGGGGCTGCCCAAGGGGTGTATGACGATAAACCACGCCTGGGTGGAGGCGTAAGGCATACGCGAGTCCACCCTGATGGCGGCCCAGTCCACAGGGGACATGCCCTGACGGCTTGAAATCGGCTCGAAATCAATGCCCGGCAGGCCTTTTTTGCCTTCGCGGCTTTTGGGATGGACAAAAACTTCAAAACGTTCATTGACCAGCATTTCCTGCGTTTGCAGAGAATTGTCCATGTCAATGCCCGCCCTGCCCTTGTTGTCGAATTGCAGGCGGCTGGGGAAAAGCTCGATGCAGGCGGGAAGCGCGTTAAAATTGCCCCAGATAATGAGGCGGGCCAAGGCCAGAAAAACATCGTCCGTGAAAAAAAACCAGAGAGACTGATCTTCTTCCGCCATCACCTGCATTCCGCCATAATTCAGCAACGTCTGATGCAGGGCCGAAGAACAGTTTTCCTGTCGGCAGACCCAGAGCACATGGCCCATTGTGGCCATGCGGGCGTTCTTGATTTCCGGCAGGCGGGACAACAGCGACGAGAGGCGCGGCATGGGAAATCCTCTTTTTGTTCCCTTGGCGTTTCACGCTTGAGATGCCTGTGCGACAGCGGGCTTTCCCCGCCTGTGGACATCTCGCGGCAAGAATTCGCAAACAAATTCTTGCGGAGCGATGCACGTATTATTCGTGAATCGCCCGAGTACAATCACGGTACTTGTATCTGTCCCTAACGGCCAACCGGATATTTTATTTAGAGCAATTTCACTTTGAAATTGCTCTGGCGGCGGGGCGAACGTCTCGCCGCTCACTGCCAAGGGCGTAGGCGAAATTTACTTTCGCCGTTAAGCGCCGCGGCAAGTGTCAAAATTAATCTGCTCTAGGAGCAATTTCACTTTGAAATTGCTCTGGCGGCGGGGCGAACGTCTCGCCGCTCACTGCCAGGGCGTAGGCGAAATTTACTTTCGCCTTTCATTCCGTCACCCAGTCAACGGCCGAGGCAAGACGCTTCAGAGAATAACGGCCGTCGTTCGTCTCATGGACAATATCTTCAAAAGTCCCTTCCAGAAGGTAAATGCGCCAGTCTCCGTCGGGCAGGCGGCCGGCCGCCGTTTCCCGGTTCACATAATCGCGGGCCGCTGCCGGGCCGCAAAAGAGAGGGAATTCCTGTACGCCGGGATCCAGCACAACCTCCGCCCCAGCGGCGATGTCCATGATATAATTGCCCGGCGCGAAGGTATACAGGGCCAGGCAGGCCGCCGCGCCAGGAGATGGTTGCGGCGTGGGGGATTTACCGGTGCATGAGGCCAAAAGCAAGACCAAAAAAAGCGGGAGCAGGCGCATGGTTTCCTCGTTCGTCGGCGTTTGCGGTGAATACGGCGACCGTTCAGCGCCGTGCCATGTCCATGAGGCGCGCGATGCGTTCCTCCAATGGCGGATGCGTGCTGAAAAGGCTGGCCATGCCGCCGGAGAGAAAGAGCGGCGTGACAATAAACATTTGCTCCGTGCTGGGGCTGCCAGCCCGCATGGGAATACGCCCGGAAGATTCCCCCAGGCGCCGCAGAGCTTCGGCCAGATCCCGCGGGTGGCCGCACAATTCCGCGCCGGTGTCGTCGGCCAGGTATTCCCGCGAGCGGGAAATGGCCATCTGGATAAGCCCGGCGGCAATGGGAGCCAGTAAAGCCAGAGCCAGGGCGGCGATGGGGTTTGAGCCTCCTTCTTCATTCCTGTTGCCGCCAAAGATGGCGGTGAATTGAAAAATGTTGGCCAGAGTCACTATGGCCGAGGCCATCACGCCGGCTATCGTCTGGACAAGAATGTCGCGATTGACGATGTGGCCGATTTCATGGGCGATTACCCCGCGCAGTTGCTCCGGCGAAAGCAGGCGCAAAATGCCTTCCGTTACGGCAACAACGGCATGGCGGGGGTCGCGGCCGGTGGCAAAGGCGTTGGGAGCCTCTTCCGGCACAATGCAGACGCGCGGCTTGGGTATACCCGCTTTGTCCGCCAGCTCTTCCACTATGCGGTGCAGATAGGGAGCTTCTTCCAAAGCGGCTTCCCGGGCGCGGTACATGGAGAGCACAATTTTATCCGAATGCCAGTAGCTGCCCATATTCATGAGCAGCGCAAGCCCAAAGGCGATGATAACGCCCGAGCGTCCGCCCATCATGCCGCCCATAAGAATAATGAAAGCCGAAAGCAGGGCCAGCAACAACATGGTTTTTATCTGGCTTGTCATCAAAAATTCCTTTATGGTCTGAAACCTCCCCCTTCAGGGGGAAAAATGGGTTGACAAGACGGCGAAGCCGATGAAATCCTTTCCCATAACTCCTTCCTTCAGGGAGGGGCAATCCGCACGGCTCTATCCCGCCGGTGACGGAGTCAATTGGCGGATGGAGCCGATTGTGGATTGAAACATGGAATTGCTCCAAATTATTTTCTTTTGCGGAGAAAATCCTCAAGTTTTTCCAGAAGCATCCGCAGGGCCTTGCCTCTGTGGCTGACGGCGTTTTTTTCCTCCCGGGAAAGCTCCGCCGCCGCCTTGCCGAGCACGGGGTCGAAAAAAATCGGGTCATAGCCGAAACCATTGGCTCCACGGGGAGATGAAAGCAACTTGCCCCGCCACTCACCGCGCACGAGCAATTCCAGTCCATCGGGGCGCACGGCGGCCATGCAGCAGACAAAACGGCAGGCGCGTCCGCTTTCCGGCATATCGGTCATGACTTGAAGCAGTTTGCGAATATTGCGCGCGTCACGGTTTTCGTCAGGCAGAGGCGGCAGATCGTCGGCATAGCGCGCGGAGTGGACGCCCGGCGCACCGCCAAGGGCATCCACCGCCAGGCCGGAATCATCCGCCAAGCTTGTCAGGCCGGTTTTTGCGGATACATGCCGGGCCTTGATAAGGGCATTGTCTTCAAAAGTGAGACCGTTTTCCTCAATTTTTCCAATTTCGGAGAAAGCGTCAAGGCCGAGAATTCTCAGGCCGCATCCTGCCAGCATGCCTGAGAGTTCCGCCACTTTTCCCGCATTGCGTGTGGCAAGAATTGCGCATTGCTGTTTCATGAAGGTACTTCGTCACTATCCGGCAAAATGTTTACAGCCCCCCCAGAATGCGGCCGTCTTTGCTCAAAATGACTATTTGCCTCGGCAGCATTTTGCCGGAGCGCTGCAGGGCATTTTTCACGGCCTGCTCCAGGCCACCGCAACAGGGTACATCCATGCGGACGACAGTCACGGAATTGACGGCGTTGCCAGCGAGAATTTCCGTCAGTTTTTCGCTGTAGTCCACGCCATCCAGTTTGGGACAGCCGATAAGGGTGATTCTGTTGCGCATGAAGGCGCTGTGAAAATTGCCGCAGGCAAAGGCGCTGCAGTCAGCGGCGATAAGCAGGTTGGAGTTGGCGAAATACGGCGCGTTGACCGGTACAAGCTTTATCTGCACGGGCCACTGGGCCAGAGGCCCGGGCAAATCCTGCATCTTGGGCGGCGTGGGGTTTTGTTGCCGGGCCGGACGAGCACGTGTCCCGTGAGTGGAGGGCGCTTTTTTCGCCGAAGCGCGTTCCAGATTTTTTTGCACAGCGGCTTCGTCGTAGGGCGCCGCCTCCCGTTCCGCGAAGGTAATGGCGGCCGTGGGGCAGGCGGGCAGGCAATTGCCGAGGCCATCGCAATAATCCTCCCGCAACAGTCTGGCTTTGCCATCCACAATTCCTATGGCCCCTTCGTGGCAGGCGTTGACGCACAGCGCGCAGCCGATGCATTGCTCCTCATTGATATGAATAATTTTGCGTATCATTCGGGCCTGTCCTTGTTCTGTTTTACCCAACGCGGTAAGAATATTCCACAATCGGGCCAGGATGTCCACCGTATATGGCGCTTTGTTGTGGATTGTCCGTTTTCCGGCAAGTTTGGCGGGCCAGCGGTCATTGGGCAAATTGGGTGGGAAACTTTTCTGTTTGTCGGTGCGAAGCGGCATTATAAAAAATTCTGGAGCAGTTTGATTGACAGAACTCGGCAAAGATACTACTCTCTCTTAGAGTAATGCGATACTTGGCTGAAATTCCAAACAGTTAGGCAAAACTGGGGTAGAGAAGGCAAGTATCACACAATTGATTTACGGCGTTGTATGCGTCGGTCGAAGTAAGGTTCGGGCAGTTAAACACATTAAACGAGGAGGCTGTGTTATGAAAAGGATTTCCCTAGTTATCTGCGCGCTGGCGCTTGTTCTGTGCTGGGGGGGGGGCGTGTCCGCGCACCAGACGCTTGGCGCGCACATCAAATGCCAGGACAATGTGCTGTTCCTGGTGGATTACTCCGGTTCCATGATGATGACCCACAAGCTGTATAAAGAAGAAAAGATCAATGTGGCGAAGCAGGCCATGGCGAAAATCAACGCCAAATTGCCTGATCTGCCGTATCAGGCCGGTCTTGTCACCTTTGCGCCCAAAACAACCCCTCTGAGCATGGGCGCTTGGAACAGGGATGCCATGAACAAGGCTATCTGGTCTCTGAAAGACGGCCAGGCGATTTTC
Source organism: Desulfovibrio sp. (assembly GCA_031280915.1). Lineage (GTDB taxonomy): Bacteria > Desulfobacterota > Desulfovibrionia > Desulfovibrionales > Desulfovibrionaceae > Desulfovibrio. Next base: position 14,200 of record JAITGC010000044.1, read on the forward strand.
GGTCGTACAACCCCGATGGCTAATGGCTTTGCCAGCGGCGCCTACGGCGCCCTGGCCGGCAAGACGGCTGTGGTGCTGCTTTCCGACGGTCTCAGCAATCTCGGCCCGAATCCTGTCGCCAGTGCCCAGTCTTTCTACGCCGCCAATCCCAATGCCACTATCAATATCGTGAGCCTTGCCGATACCAAGCAAGGCGCGGCCACACTTGCCTCCATTGCCGCTTTGAAGCCCGGCTCCGTGCTGATGGACGCCACCGAGATCGTGGCTGTTGAAGAACTGGCCGGCAGCTTTGTGGACAAGGCTCTTTGCTACCGCGCCACTCAGGCCAAGGATGTCATTGTGCTGCGTAGCGTGCATTTTGCCGTGGGTTCCTACAAGCTCGACAAAATCGCCAAGGCGAAGCTGGATGCCTATGCCGCCGTGTTGAAGACCCGCCCCGCAGAAACGCTGCTTATTCGCGGCTGGGCTGACGTCACCGGCAACAAGGCCAAAAACCTGACCCTTTCGCAGAATCGCGCCAGTGCCGTGAAGCAGTATCTGGAAAACACCGGCGTGAAGAACAAAATTTTTATGGAAGACGGACAGGGCGTGTCTTACGATTATGACAACGCCACTTCCGAAGGTCGCTATATGAACCGCCGCGCTGAAATTGACGTTGTGAAGCAGTAGTAAGAGCGGTTGAAAGAACACAAGCCGGGGTTTTGCCGAGTGGCGGCCCCGGCTTTTTTTTACGGCTTTAGCCCGTTGAGGGCGCGTAGCGTCCGAATTTGACGACCTACCTCAAAGCTCCCGCTTGACAAAAGGCCTTTTTAGAGAATATTTAAAAAATGAAGTGCTCATCTGAGCTTAATAGGGAATCCCGTGAAAAGCGGGAGCGGACCCGCCGCCGTATACCGGGTATAATGTTCTTTTCCTCGTATGCCACTGGAATTTTCCGGGAAGGCTGAAAAGAATCCGGAAAGCCGGAAGACCTGCTTTGTTTTGTTTCGTCTCTTGAGGACGGGCCGTTGGCAACGGGGCTTTTGCCGTGCGGTCATATGGGGATAAATACGTTTCCTCCGCCCGTTCAGGGCGGAGGTTTTTTTATCCCATTTTTCTGTAACGCCCCGAATTTTTAGGAGATAATATGTATTTTGCCGCCATCAAAAAGCGGGACGGGCGCGTTATGGACTTTGACGCCGCAAAGATCACCGCCGCCTTGCTGAAAGCCGGAAAGGCCACCGGAGAATTCGAGGAACGTGAGGCTCGCCGCCTGACTATGCAGGTTCTTACTCTGGCTGAAGCCGTACATCTGTCGGCAACGCCGGATGTTGAAAGCATTCAGGACGTGGTTGAGCAGGTGTTGCTCGATTCCACATTCAGGGCAACAGCGAAGGCTTATATCCTGTATCGTGAGCAGCGCGCCCAACTGCGTCGGATAAAAACAAAGGCCAATGTGGATCTTATGGAAGGCTACCTGAACAAGATGGATTGGCGCGTCAGAGAAAACAGCAACATGGGTTTTTCTCTGCAGGGATTGAACAACTATATCGCTTCCGACATTACTTCCGAATACTGGCTCAATCGCATTTATACTCCGGTCATACGCGAAGCGCACGCCAATGGAGATTTCCATATTCATGACCTGAATTTGCTTTCCGTCTATTGTGTCGGCTGGGATATCGCCGATTTGTTGCGTCAGGGCTTCAAAGGTATAGCCGGCAATGTGGAAAGTGCGCCGCCCAGACATTTGCGCACCGCCCTGGGCCAGCTTGTCAATTTTTTCTATACACTGCAAGGCGAAGCGGCGGGGGCGCAGGCCGTTTCCAGTTTTGACACCTATTTTGCCCCTTTCATCCGCTACGACGGATTGGGATTCAAAGAAGTGAAACAGGCTTTGCAGGAGTTTGTCTTTAATATCAACATTCCTACCCGGGTTGGCTTTCAGACGCCTTTCACCAACATTACGCTGGATATGTGCGTACCGGACATGATGAAGAGCATGCCCGTGATTATCGGCGGCGAAGAGCGGGAAGAGGCATACGGAGACTTTCAGGCGGAAATGGACATACTGAATCAGGCTTTTGCCGAAGTCATGATGGAAGGCGACAACAAAGGCCGCGTGTTCACTTTTCCCATCCCCACTTATAACATCACCAAGGGATTTGATTGGGCCAACGAACGCTTTGAAGGTGTTTGGAAGATGGCGGGGCGCTATGGCATTCCCTATTTTTCCAACTTCGTCAATTCCGACATGTCGCCGGACGACGCCCGCTCCATGTGCTGCCGCCTGCGCCTGGACAACCGGAGTCTGCGCAAACGAGGCGGCGGCCTGTTTGGAGCCAACCCCCTTACAGGTTCCATTGGTGTTGTTACCATTAACTTGCCCCGTTTGGGCTATCAGGCAAAAGACGAGGGCGACTTCCTGACTCAACTGGACAAATTGATGGTGCTTGCCAAGGAAAGTCTGAATATAAAGCGCAAGGAACTTGAACGCTTTACCGAAGGTGGTCTGTACCCCTACACCACCTTTTACCTGCGCGATGTGAAAGCCCGCACAAACGCCTATTGGGCAAACCATTTTTCCACCATCGGTCTTGTGGGAATGAACGAGGCATGCCTGAATCTTCTGGGCCGGAATATCGCCTCGGAAGAAGGACAGGCATTCGCCCTGCGCGTACTCACACATATGCGGGAAAAACTTGAAAGCTTCCAGGAAGAGAGCGGACACCTCTTTAATCTTGAAGCGACCCCGGCGGAAGGGGCATCGTATCGGCTTGCCTTGCTCGACAAAAAACAATTTCCGGGCATGGTTTTCGCCAACGGCAAGGCAAATGGCATTGTCCCGTATTACACGAACTCCACACACCTGCCGGTCAATTTTTCCACAGATATTTTTGATGCCTTGGATTTGCAGGACAATCTGCAAGGGGCCTACACAGGCGGGACAGTACTGCACGGCTTTTTGGGCGAAGAAGTCCCGGATACAAAAATCGTGCGAAATCTGGTTAAAACCATCACCGCGCAGTATAAGCTGCCGTACTTCACCCTTACTCCGACATTCAGCATCTGCGCCGAACACGGCTATCTCAAGGGCGAACAGCCCCAATGTTCTGTCTGCGGCACCCCGGCCGAAGTATACTCCAGGGTTGTCGGGTATCTGCGGCCTGTCAACCGCTGGAATGACGGAAAGCAGGCCGAATACGCGGATAGAACGCCGTACCGGCCGGCAACAACACGCGCAACAGCATGATATCATCAATATCATAAACAGGAGGAAAGAACTATGCGAAAAACGCCAAAAAACATGCTGAGAACACTTTGTCTGATTCTGCTGATGCTCTGGACATGCCCGGCACTGGCCGCGCAAGCGGAAACAAAAGAAGCTATACTCCTAGTGGCCTTTGGAACCAGCGTTCAGAAAGCGCAAACTTCATATGCCAACGTGGAAAAACAGGTGCGGACGGCTTTTCCCGGTAAAGAAATACGCTGGGCCTGGACGGCGAACTCTCTTTTAAACGCGGACCCGAAATCTCCCCGGTTTTCAGTGCAGGAAGCTCTGGCAAAGCTCGCCACGGAAGGCGTACGAAAAGTGTCCATTCTCTCTTTGCATGTCATTCCCGGCTCCGAGTATTCCAATCTTGCCCGGACAGCCAGGGCTTTTGAGGGGCTTCCCAAGGGGGTAGAGGAGATCAGGCTTTCGCAGCCCCTGCTGTATGACACGGACAGCGTGAGCAAAGTGGCGCAGTTGCTTATCCAAAGTGCGCCCAAAGAACGCAAGCCCGATGAAGCGCTCGTTTTCGTGGGGCACGGAACGCATCATACGGCGGGCGTTTACTATCCGGCCTTGCAGTATTACTTGCACACGCGAGACAAGAATGTCTTCGTCGGCACGGTTGAAGGCAGCCCCGACCTGGAAGCCGTTCTTAAAACTCTGAAGGCCAATGCCATCCGGAAAGTATGGCTCGCGCCGCTCATGACCGTTGCCGGAGACCATGCCGTCAATGATTTGTTCGGGCCGGAAAAAGACAGTTGGAAACAGATTTTCGTGGCAAACGGCATGCAGGTTGAAATCATCGGCAAAGGGCTTGGAGAATATCCCATCCTGGTTGAGCAATGGGTGCAAAATCTGAAGAGCGTGGTAAACTGAATTCGAGGAGACATGCGGCCTTGGGGGAGACTTCAAGGTCGCTATCTGGGAGAAATCATGCGGATAGGCGGTCTGCAGAAAACAACCATGCTGGATTTTCCCGGCAGGATCAGCGCCGTCGTGTTTACGCAGGGATGCAATTTTCTCTGTCCTTACTGCCACAATCCGGATCTGGTTCTCTACAAACAGGAAACCCTGGCGCTCGCAGACGTCGTCGCCTTTTTGGCGCGACGCGGGAAAATGCTTGAAGGGGTCGTCATTTCAGGGGGAGAACCGACTCTGCATGATGCTTTACCCACCTTTTGCGCCACACTCAAAAATCTGGGCTATGCGGTCAAGCTGGATACAAACGGCAGCAGGCCGGATGTGCTGCGGGCCTTATTTGCCGCGAATCTTCTTGATTACGTGGCTATGGATATAAAGGGAAACCCTCGGAGTTATCCGGAGGAGATAGCCCGGAACGTCGGCGATGACGTGTTGAAAAGCGTAAACATAATTCAAGAGAGCGGCATAAAGCACGAGTTTCGTCTCCCTTGCGTCGCCCCGTTTATAGATGCGGCGGGCTTTGCGGTGATCCTCAAACACGTTGGCGGCAGTCCGCTTTTTTTGCAGAAAATCAGGCTTGAAAATGTGCTGCGGCCGGATTTTTTTGCGGAAAGAGGCCGTGCGCTGGATAAAAACGACATGGAACGTCTTTATACGACGGCAGTACGGATGGGCGTGGACTGTCGGATTCGGTAACGCGCTCCACTGAAGCGACGCAAATTATACCTTTTCATCGTTCCCGCGCATCCGGGCATTCTTCAGTCGCGTAAGCAATTCGCGCGCGTCCTGTCGGTTTAAGCCCAGAAGAGGCGGAAAAATTGCGCATATTCCGGCGATGGATACAGTGTACAAGATGCCCGAAACGCAGACGCGCCACAGGGAATCCACGCCGCCAACGCCCATCGCTACGGTGATTTCACGGCAGGCGAAGGCCGGCGGCAGCAGAAACATAAGACTCCAGAGCTGATGCGCCAGATTGCGGCCAAAGGAAAGAGGGATGAAGCGCGAAGCCAGAAAAAGATAGAGATTTACCGTCAAACACTGTACCAATACTGTCTTCAGCGCCAGACCGGTCGCCCCGAGATTCAACCCCATAAGAGCCGGCGGAGCCAACAAAAACCAGGCAGCGGCGAAACCGTAAAGGCATTCCAAGGCGGCCATATTGCGCAGAACATGAGTACGCCCGGCGGCATGAAAGACGGAACCCGCCAGTTGTCCGCAAGTCTGATGCAGGGGATAGAGCGCCATAATCTGTACTGGGATGATGGCGGCCGCGAACTGCTCCCCCCCGAAAACCAGAGCCATTGCCGGTCCTTCCGCCAGAGTGAAGCAGGAAAAATAGGCCGCCAGCACATAGAGGGGCGGCGCGAAACGATCCAGCAAGCGCCCCATGGCCGCCCTGTCACTTTTGCCCCAGGCAATGGAAAGCTCACGCATGACCAAGGGCGTCATGGCTGAAACAAAGAGGAAGCAGGCCATGCTGACCTTTTGGGACAAGGCGAAAAATCCCTGTTCAACGCTGCCGTTAAACCACTGCAAAAGCCAGCGTTCGGAGGTTAGCAGCAGAAAGGAGAGCAGGGCCTGCACAAAAAGCGGGTGGCTGTAATGGAAAAATTCGCGCATGTAAGCGCGGCTTTGCTCTCCATCCAGGCGAAAACGCAGGACAATTCCGCAGGAGCGCCAGTGTTTGCGGGTGACGCGCCAATACGCCCAGGCAGTGAGGCCGAGCATGAGGTACTGTTGCAGAAAAAGAGTGGCGATATTCAAATATTGCTCCAAAAAGAGCAGCAGAAGGAAGGCCGCCGAAAGTAGCGAGGTGACTGTGCGGGCCATTTCCGAAGCCACGGTGAGGCCGGAGGCGTCATTCATGGAACGCAGTACCCGGCTCCCCCAGGTCAGAAAGGCCCAGAGCGCGGCTGGGGGGGCGAGCCACAGGGGAATATCCGGCATAAGCAGGCCGCCGACAGGAGGAAACAACATGCAAAGAGCGACAAGCAGGGTTATGGCGGCCACCGCGATGCCTATGCGCAGGTAAAAGCCGGCAAGTCCCGTTTCTTCCTGACGGCGTGAGAGGGCATTGTAAAAACAGGTGGAAGTGCCCATGTCCAGAAAACCGGAAAGCTGTTGGAAAAAATTGACGGCAAAACTATAGTTGCCGTACATGGCCGGCCCCAAGGCGCGCGGCAGAATGGCTTCCATCACCAGCCAGACGGGTACGGAAGCCATGTTCGCCAGCAATTTGAAGGCATAGCGGCGGGCCAGGGGCGGGGTGGTCTGCATACTGTCCTCTCTACTTTTGCAGCCAGGTTTCCAACTGCGCGGCCAAGGACGCGGCGTCCATGCGAGGCGCGTCATACATGCCGGCGGCCTCGCGCTGGCGGACAGCTTCGGCCAGTATTATCGCCGCCGCGACCGAAACATTGAAGCTCTGTATCATGCCGTGCATGGGGATGTAGAGCTCTCCGTCAGCCAGGGACGAAAGCTTCTTGTCCACTCCGCTGTGTTCATTGCCGAGTATGACGGCGGTGGGGCGCGTAAAATCCCATTTGCGCAGGGGAACGGCCGCCTCTGAAAATCCTGTGGAGAGCACCTGCATATTGTCGGCCCGCAGAGCGCGCAACATATCCCCGCTGTCGGCATAACGTACGCTTTCCACCCATTTGCGGGCCGAAGCGGAACTTTTTTCGCCCAAGGCTGGAAACGGGGTATTGGTGTAGTACAAATATACCCGGCCAACGCCGGAAGCGTCGCAGGAGCGGTAAATGGCCGAGACATTGTGAGAGTCATGGATATTGGCCAGAATCAGGGTGAGGTCGGGCTGGCGACGGCCGAGCACGCGCTCAATACGCGCGCGGCGTTCCGGTGTGCGCTGGCTGGCGGATATGGATTCAGAAGAAGACATCACACAGGCATTGAAAAAATATGGTTTACAGGCTATACAACGAGTTCCTCGCGAGGCGGAACGCCTCCCCCGGCCTTGGTGCTTTTATGGAAAGGCGTCGCGGCCGCAAAAAATGGCGGCGGATTTCCGCTGCAACAAGTTTATTCAGGAGCAGTCTCATGTCAAAATTTTTTTTCCTCATCTTCAGTGTGCTGAATATCCTTGTCTTACCCTGTGCCGCCCTGGCCTCGGGGGGGCACCATGCTTCCATCCCCGGCGCGGAACTTTCCGCCGTATGGATTATCCCTTTTGTCTGCATGTTGTTTTCCATCGCCGTCATGCCGCTTACGCTGCCGCACTTCTGGGAACATCATTTCGGCAAAATCGCCGTTTTCTGGGGACTGGCTTTTCTCGTGCCCTGCCTGTTTGTTTACGGTTCTTCCACAACTCTGTATGTATTTCTGCACACCATCCTTCTGGATTATATTCCTTTTATTATCCTGCTGTTCGCGCTTTTCACAGTGGCTGGCGGAGTGCGTCTGACCGGCTCTTTAACCGGTTCGCCCCTGGTCAATACGGGCATATTGGCTGTGGGCACTATCCTGGCAAGTTGGATGGGCACCACCGGCGCGGCCATGCTGCTCATACGGCCCTTGCTCCGCGCCAATGCCCATCGCAAATACCGCGTCCACTCAGTGGTCTTTTTTATTTTTCTGGTGGCCAATATCGGCGGCTCTCTGACGCCTCTGGGAGACCCACCGCTTTTTCTCGGTTTTCTGAAAGGTGTAAGCTTCTTCTGGACAACAACCCATCTTTTTCTCAAAACACTGTTTATGGCGGTTACCCTTTTGGGCATTTTCTTTATTCTCGACAGTATACTCTTTGCCAAAGAGGGCAAGCCCGTTCCGCCGCATAATCCGGCCGGAGCACAGGAAAAATTTGGCCTGGACGGTAAAGTCAACCTGTTTTTTCTGGGCGGCATTGTGGCGGTGGTGTTGGCTTCCGGCCTTATGCAGACAGGCGAGGTCTTTTCTGTATACAGCGTGGGGGTTGAGGGACAAAACCTCATGCGTGACCTCTTGTTGCTGGGCATCGCCGGACTTTCCTGGAAGTTCACCGAGCGGCGCTGCCGGGAACTCAACGGCTTTTCTTGGGCGCCCATCGTGGAAGTCGCCAAGCTCTTTTTGGGCATTTTTATCAGCATGATCCCGGCCATTGAAATTTTGCGCGCGGGCATCAGGGGCGCGTTGGCTCCCCTGATACGTCTGGTAACCTCGGCGGACGGGCAGCCCGTGAACGCCGCTTATTTTTGGCTCACCGGCACCCTTTCCAGCTTTCTGGACAACGCGCCGACCTATTTGGTCTTCTTTAACACCGCCGGCGGTGACGCCGGTACATTGATGACAAGCATGGCCGCGACTCTGGCCTCCATATCCGCCGGCGCCGTGTTTATGGGCGCAAACAGCTATATCGGCAATGCGCCCAATTTTATGGTGCGCTCCATCGCCGAGGAACAAGGCGTTCCCATGCCGAGCTTTTTCGGTTACATGGCGTGGTCCGTGGGAATCCTTGTGCCGCTCTTTGTGATTTTGACGTGGATTTTTTTCTAGGGCGATTTCAAAGTGAAATTGCCCTGGCGGAGGAGCAAATGCGTCGCCGTTCACTGCCAAGGCGTAGACGAAATTTACTTTCGTCATCAAGCGCCGCAGCAAGTGTCAACGTTACAATGCTCCAGGAGCGCCACTTCGGCATAAATCGCTAAGCAGTCCCGAACGGCGGTTGATTGCCGTTTGAAACGCGGAAAATTTGTACCGAATAGTGCGTTTTGTTGTTGCACATGGGGCAGGCGTCTGTAACAAGCAGGCAGGAGGAATCCAATTCTAGCGGATCAATGCCGGCCTGGACAAGAATACGTGTGGCTCTGCCTTCTCCCCACATGACCGGCGCTCCGCAATTGCCGCATTCCACATAGAGCAATTCCGGGTCATAGCCGCGTGGAACGGGAGTGTCGATGAGAGAGGTTTTCCCGTATATGGTTTTTTCGGGCGGACGCATATTTTCTCCTGTTGAATATATAAGCATTGTGCGCCACAAGACAAGCGCCCGCAAGCTTTTTCTTTAGAGCTAACGTCAGCACTTGCTGCGGCGATGCATTCACCCCGCCGCCAAGGCAATTTCAAAGTGAAATTGCCCTAAAACCTCAATGGACTGATTTGCCGCCATGCCTGAGAAAAAACAAAAAATCGTCCTTCTACCGCCGGAGATACGCAACCAGATTGCCGCAGGCGAAGTGGTGGAGCGGCCGGCCAGCGCCTTGAAAGAACTGGTGGAAAACAGCCTGGACGCGGGTGCCGGACACATTGACGTGACGCTGGAAAGCGGAGGCCAGCGTCTGCTCCGCGTGCGGGACGACGGCTGCGGTATTCCGGCTGAAGACCTGGAACTGGCCGTCACCCGTCATGCCACCAGCAAAATTGGAAACATTCATGACTTGGAGCGCATCCGTTCTTACGGCTTTCGAGGTGAGGCCCTGCCCTCCATTGCTTCGGTTTCCCGCTTCAACATCACCTCTGCTGTTCATTCCGCCGTCGGCCAAAGTGAGGGGCATTGTCTGGAAGTGGACTACGGACGCATTACTGCCCGGCGTCCGGCGGCCCTGCACAAGGGTACTGTGGTGGAAGTGCGTGAGCTTTTTGCCAATGTGCCCGCGCGTCTGAAGTTTCTGAAAAATCCATCCACGGAGTTTAAACGCGCTCAGGAATGGCTCGCCAAGCTGGCTCTGGCCCGGCTAGAGACGGGCTTTGCGCTCCATGCGGGCGAGAGGGAAGTTTTGCGTTTTTTTCCGAAGCAAGATCTGAGGGAGCGTTTGGCTCTTCTCTGGCCAGCTCTTGTTATGGACGGCCTGCGCCCGTTTGACGCGGAGCGCCACGGCATACGCGCACACGGCCTGGCTGCCGAGCCGCAGGTCAGTCAACCGCGCGGCGACCGCATCCTGCTCTATGTCAACGGCCGGCCGGTTGCGGACAAAGGCCTTCTAGCCGCCGTACGTGAGGCTTACAGGGGCAGGCTGACCAGCCGCGACTATCCGCAGGTGATTCTCTTTGTGGAGTTGGAACCGGCGGAGGTGGACGTAAATGTGCACCCGGCTAAATCGGAAGTCCGTTTTCGGGACAACTCAGCTGTTTTCTCCGCCGTGCGCAATGCCCTCAAAAATGCCCTAAGCGCTGTCCTTGCCGTATCCGGCACACACGAACCCGATGCCCATGCCATGGTCAAAAATACCTCTCATCCCCTCGGCTTCTGGGGCAACATCGACAATCCGCCCCTGTTGCCCCGCCGCGAGAAGGAGGAACGGGTGGAGGCTTTTGCCCTCCCGTATCAGTTCGAGTCGGCCCCCCCCCCTCTTTCCCGGCCTTGCCGAGCCGGCGGCGCCCTATGGAGAGACCGCCGCGCCGCGCGACGTCCCCAGTGAAAGTGTCCCGTTCCCCCCCGTCTCGCATCCCGTTTCGCACACCGAACCGCCTCGGAATGCGACGGACGCCTCTGAATTCGACCATTTTGCTTACCTGGGGCAGGTGGCCGAAACTTATCTGGTGCTGCGGGATGAAAGCGGCGCTCTCCTCCTTGTGGACCAGCACGCCGCTCATGAACGTGTGCTCTTTGAAGCGGCGAAAAATGACGCCTTTTCAGGCAACAGCCGTCCTCTTGCTCTGCCTCTGGAACTGCCTCTGCATCCCGCTGAAAAGGCGCGTTTTTACGAACTCGGCACAACTCTGTGTTCCTTGGGCTTTGAGCTTTCCTGCACAGATGCGACTCTTGCGGTTTTGGCCACTCCTCCTCTTCTGTCACGCGCGCAGGCCGGACAATTTCTCCGCGAGGCCCTTGCCGGACGCAAGGAAGACCTGACGGAGATGTTGGCCGGCATGTCCTGCAAAGGGGCCGTCAAAGCGGGGCAACGTCTTGTGGAGGATGAAGCCGTCGGGCTTTTGCGGCAGTGGCTTGCCGCGCCGGGGAGGGAATACTGCCCCCACGGGCGCCCCTGTGTGCTGCGCTGGGATGCGGCAGCTCTGGAAAAACTTTTCAAACGGCGTCAGTAGCCGTCTTGTTGCCGGCCTATCCTTGCCTCTTGCCGCTTCTTGACGTATTAAATTCCAGAGGACAGAGCATGGATCACACCATCAGCGAGGTTTTCGGACAATTCACCTACGACGAAGCTTTGACGTATGAGGAATTACTGGCTGCGGAACAGGCCCTTATAGATGGCCTGGGAGATCTCATGCTGAGGGCCGGGGCCAAACATCCGGATTTTACGCCTCAGGGGGATATGCTGTTGTGCCGGTGCGCCTTTGAGGCGCACAAAATCTATATGTATCGCAAATTCGCCCATGAGATTGCCGGTCTTTTGCCCTCCGGCGTGACTGGCCGCCTGCTCTGCCTGGAGAAAAATTTCAATTCGCTCCATGTGTACTGGATTCAGCCCGGCCAGTGGGAAGAAGAAGAACGTCCCATCCCCCTCGCCCCGCCGCAGGGGCTCAAGGTTAAGCGTATTCATGGAGAAAGGGGGAAATATAATGACTCCGGCAGAACTTGAATCCGCTGTTGACGGGTAAACAGTTTTTTTGCTTCGCCCGGGTGGTGGAACAGGCAGACACAGGAGACTTAAAATCTCCCGGCTGTAAGGCTGTGCGGGTTCGAGTCCCGCCCTGGGCACCAAATAACAATCTCACAAAGCCCCGCGAAGCCTTAAAAGCCAAGCGGGGCTTGAGTTTTCCTGATGTGTCTAGTCTAGCGTCCTCTCGTAAAATCTATGGACATACCGTCAGGATTACGGTATTTCTGACGGTATACGGCAGTATCAACGGAATAACTCATTTGAAATACCGTCAAGCGAAAACTGCTGACTACCAAGGGATTGCGAGCTATGCCTCTGACGGATGCCCTGTTGCGTGGATTGAAGCCGAACGGAATACCGTCAAAGTATACCGATTCCGACGGATTGTACCTGTATATTTCGGCATCCGGCGGCAAACTTTGGAGAATGGACTACCGTTTCAACGACAAGCGGAAGACTTTAAGCCTTGGCGCATATCCGGCCGTTCCCCTGAAAGATGCCCGTCGCCGTCGTGATGACGCCAGGGAACTGCTTGCGGATGGGATTGACCCCGGCGCAAAGAAAAAAGAGGACAGGGAAGCCGCCGCTGAAGAGAGGGAACGCACCCTGACTTTTTCGGTGGTTGCCGAAGAATGGCTTACCACCAGACAGAGCGGATATGACCGGGAGAGAAATACGAAATTCCCCGGATAGGAGTGAATTATGGTCAGAAAATGGATTACCGCTCAAGAAATAATGCATAAATATCTACTGCTTGAAGATGAATTTATTGTCTCACTTTGGGAGGGTTAAAACCCCCAGCTTTAGCGTTTCTTGTTTAATCTGGAGCCATGAGCGAATATCGTCATGGTAGCCATAGTGTTTTTACCATCCATCTGCACTTGGTATGGCTAACCAAGTACCGTAAGCCTGTGCTTGTTGGAGACGTAGCCTCTCAGGTTCGCGAGCTGCTCCGTGAAATTTGCCGTGCTGAATCTGTCGAAATCATGAAAGGGCACATTGCCAAGGAT
>JAITGC010000084.1 GCA_031280915.1 Desulfovibrio sp.
GTGCGGCGCATGAACGGGGTACCCCATTTGCCGGGTATTGGTTGGGGGTGAATGAACGTTCACACATGTCATATGGGGCTGTCAAGAAAAAAAAATGAAAATGTAAAATTTTTTTCCGCACCCGTTTTCGCAGGATATTTACAAGGCATGACAAGCCGGATATTATCTTCAGCGGCTTTATATACAGCCGCCCCGCCATTTTTTCTCGACCTCAGGCCGTAAAAAACCAAGGAAAGAACATGCCCAAGGTCAGCGTGATTATTCCCGCCTGGAATCTCTGGGACATGACGGCCTCCTGCCTGCGCTCTCTGGCCGAACACACCCCCGGAGAAGAAATGGAAGTGCTGGTGGTGGACAACGGCTCCCACGACGGTACCGCGGAACATCTGCCTGTTTTGGGGCGCAATTTTTTCGGTGAAAATTTCAGGGAAATCCGGCTGCCGCAAAACATGGGTTTCGCTGTGGCATGCAATGCCGGCGCGCGCGCCGCCACAGGCAACCTGCTTTTTTTCCTGAACAACGACACCGTTGTTGGCCCCAACTGGCTGCCGCCCCTCATCGAAACAATGAACAGCCCCGGCATCGGGGCCACAGGCCCGCTTTTGCTTTACCCGGACGGCAGCGTACAGCATTGCGGTATTGCCGTTTCACCTTTTCGCGGCTTGTGCCATATTTATGAGCATTTCCCGGGAACACACGCGCTCCCGCGCAAACAGCGCTTACTCCAGGCCATTACCGGCGCCGCCCTCATGTTGCGAAAGGAGGACTTTTTCCGGGCCGGGGCTTTTTTTGAGGACTATCTCAACGGCTTTGAAGATGTGGATCTCTGCTGCGCCTTACGCCACATGGGCCTTCGCCTTGTCTTAAACCCGCAGAGCGTTGTTGTGCATCACACAAGCCGGACACCGGGCCGCTTTGATGCCGACAAACACAATGCCGAGCTGCTCACCCGCCGCCGACGGGCGGAAATTCAACCGGATCTGCATCTGCTGGCGGCGCGGGACGGCTATCGGCTGTGCGCCGGGCGGACGCTGACCTGCTGGCTCAGCCTTCCCGAAACACGGGAAGAAAGCCTTGATGCCGAACTTGAAGCCCGGCAAAAAGCACCGGATTTCGACATGGCAATGCTGGAACATCTCCTGACCGAAGAACCTCTGTGGCTTGGCGGGCACTTACGGCGTATAGACATGCTGGAAGCCGCAGGGCGCCGCCGCAAGGCTCTCGCCGCCGCCCTGTCGGCCCTGGATTTCTTCCCCCTGCCTCAAATACAAACGCGCCTGACTCGCCTGGCGCGGCGAGAAGGGATGCGGAATGAATTGGCTCCGCTTCTGAATCGTCTGGCTGAAGAAGCAAATTCGGAAACCAAAGCGTTTCGTCCGGCTGTGCGGGCTGTCAGACGCGAAGCCCGCAATGGTAATGATGCCGTTTTGACGCGAATTATGGACGACTGGCTTACTCTGTACGGATAACGACAATTACCGGACACCCTCGCCCAACTTCGGCCGCATTGGGCAATGACGCAAAAAAAGCCCACGGAATCCATTTCCGTGGGCCAAGATTGATGACAAACCCGCCTTTGGCGGGATTTGTAAAGGCACGCTCACTCCGGCGCTCTACGGCGGGAATGAATCCCCCCTGCGCCTTCGTGGCGGGCTGTTGCCAAAGTACTCTTTGGCAACAGCCTCGGCCCACGGATTCCGTGGGCCATACGACAGTCAAAAGCTGCCCGACGGACGTCAATATCTGGCCGCCACCAGTTCGGAGAGCGCGCGTTTGGGTACATGGTGCACACCCTGGGCATCCCTCCAATACGTAAAAGAACCGTCGGCCGGCATGGGAGCGATTTTGCGTACTTCCCTGGCCACGCCAAAACCCACCACCAGAGCGACCTTCATGTCTGAAGGCATGTCAAGGAGTTTCGGCACGGCCGTGTGATCAAAGGACTGAATCATGCAACAGCCCCACCCCCGGCTGGAAGCGGCGAGCTGCATGGTCTGCGCGGCGATGCCCACATCAAAACAGACCACATGATTACCATCTTCAGGCATAAGAATGACGATAAAAGCCGTGGGCCGCTCGCCCGGATGCGGGCCGCCCCAGTCTTTAAGGGCGCCGGCCCAGCGGGTCAGGGAAAACAGTTCACGACATGTCGGCCCCTGTCCCACCAGCGTAAAACGCAAGACTTGCGCGTTCCTTGCCGATGGAGCCACTCTGGCGCACTCCACAAGCCATTCCAGATCCGCCATGTCCAGGGGCTTGTCCTCTTCAAAACGGCGGCAGGTGCGGGCCGCCTCCACTGATGCTCTGAAATCCGCCATGAGACTCTCTCCCGCGTTATATTAGAGGGGTTCAACATTGAAAATGCCTGACCAGTGAAAATGCCCTGATGTTCATTGCCCGGCATCCGCCCGGCCTTATCCTTCGTTTCGGCCGGCGTCGGCAATGCTTAAAATATCGCCGACGCCTATGCGCCCACCGCGCAGCACTCTGGCAAACACACCCTGGGTGGGCATAATACACTCGCCCACGGTATAAAATATCTGACAACGGGTATGGCATTCCTTGCCAATCTGCGTCAATTCCAGCAGGGCCTCTCCGCAGGTGAAACATGTCCCCAGCGGCAGAGATGGAAAATCAATGCCGCGCACCACCAGATTTTCGCCGAAGCAGCCAAAGGGCGCCGTGGCGCCGCGGCGGCGGAATTCTTCAATGCGCTCCAGGGCAATCAGGCTGACTTGACGATGCCAGCCACCGGCATGGGCGTCATGTTCAACGCCGTGATTTTCCACCAATAAGGCGGCATTGACAGGTTTTTTGGGCGTCCCCTTGCGCTCGCTCACGCAGATGGCGACTATTTCTCCCATATCAACTCCAGAAAAAACTTATTTCTGGAAATCACGCGCAATCCCTCCTCCACGAACGCGGCATTCGTCACAATCAGTTCCGGCATTTTCATCTTTGCCGCAATGCGAACAACCACATTCGCGCCGCCCGGAAAACAGACGCAGCAAACGCCCGCCCAAAAAAATTCCCGCAACGGCAATACATGCTGTCGCCGCAAGCATTTGAATGTCCACAATTCTTCCCGTCAGGCCCGGCGGCAGTCGGAGCACAAACCATAAAGATTGTGCACATGCCCGCTCAGGGCGAAGCCGTGCTGTTCCGCCAGTTCCCTCTGCAGTTTTTCAATGCGTTGGTCAAAAATTTCCAGAATCTTGCCGCAGGAAAGGCAGACGAGATGGTCGTGATGGCTTTCTGGACGAGCGACTTCATAGCGGGTGACTCCGTCGCTGAAATGGCTTTCCGCCGCGAGTCCCGCGTCACAGAGCAATTTGAGAGTGCGGTACACTGTTGTCTGCCCTATACTGGCGTCATACGAGGCTATATGCTGATAAAACTCCTCCAACGAATGATGGCCGGGAAATTCAAAAAAAGCGGCTGCGATGGCCCGCCGCTGCACTGTGGTATTCAGCCCCTCACGGGACATAAAGGCCAAAAAATCGTTCAAATTTACGCTTTTTGCCTTATCCATGCCGTTTTCCCGTTCCCTGAAGCATCTTCACCGCGCAGAATTTGCCGCACATGGCGCAGACTTCTTCCTCCGCATGTTCTTTCCGGCGCAGACAAACCCTGGCCGGATCAAGGGCGGCCTCGGCCATGCCCTGCCAATCAAGCGCCATACGGGCGGCGTTCATCCGGGCCTCTCTCGCCAGGGCGCCCGGCCTTCCCAAAGCCACTTCCCCCACATGAGCGGCGACCCGGCTCGCCATCACTCCGGCGCGCACATCGTCTTCGTCCGGCAGAGTCAGATGTTCCGCCGGCGTCAGATAACACAAAAAATCCACTCCCGCCTCAACACCGACAGCCCCGCCGATCGCTCCCGCGATATGATCATAGCCCGGCGCGCTGTCACAGCACAGAGGGCCAAGCACATACAAGGGGGCATTGCCCGTGAGCCGCTTGATGCCCTGTATCTGCCCACGCACCAGATGCAACGGGACATGGCCCGGCCCCTCAATCATGCACTGCACGCCGCGTTCGCGCGCATAGGCGGCCAAACGCCCCAAATTGATCACCTCTTCCCACTGAGCCGCGTCGCCCGCATCCACGCCGGCGCCCGGACGAAGGCCGTCGCCCAAAGACAGAGTGACATTATAAGGCAGGCAGATGTCAATGAGGCGATCAAAACATTCCAGCAGAGGATTTTCGCGGTTGTTTTCAAGCATCCAGCGCGCCAGCATGGAGCCGCCGCGCGAGACAATGCCCAGAACGCGCCCCGCGTCCACAGCCATTTGCGCGCCCCGTTGCGAGAGCCCGCAATGCACGGTCATAAAATCCACGCCTTGTGCAGCCTGTTTTTCAATTTCCACAAAAAGCTCATCCGGCTTCATCCCGGCCATCTCGCGCCCATCGTCAAGAATTCGCTGACCAACGGCGTACATGGGCACCGTGCCGAGAGGCTTCGGGCAGGCGGCAAGCAGACGAACGCGAATGACCTCAAGGTCGCCCGCAATGGAGAGGTCCATCACCGCGTCGGCGCCAGCGGCAAGGGCGGCCGCCAGTTTGCCTTCTTCCGCAATGGGATTGTTGCACAGGGGAGATGTGCCTATATTGGCGTTGACCTTGACACGCGCCGGTTGCCCCACCAGGCCGGGAACAAGACCCTTGTGGCCGGGATTGCCCAGAAGAACCATTTCACCGGCCTCAATGGCCCGGACAATGGCGCCCTGTTCCAAACTTTCCTCCCGCGCGAGAGCAGGCAGATGTTCGTCCAAAAGACGACGCAGTACGGCGTTTCGAGAGAAGCAAGATGTCGGCATAAATCCTCTCTGTGTGTATTTCGCGGCAAGCGGAATTTCCGGAGCGAACGTCATCGCCGCGACATTGCGGGCCGCTCGAAGTATATCCCCCGACAAAGTCTCCTGTAAAGAGCAAAAAGGCATCTTGCCATGCGCGCCTTTCCGGCATAGAAGGGAGCATGTCGCGTAACCGTCTGTCAAGCCCGCTCACCTGGCCTGTATATTCCTTTGCGTTGACAATCGCGGCGGGCGCGCTGCTGCTCAACCTCCCCATCTGCCAGGCGCGGGGGAACCCCCTCTCCCTTCTGGACGCCCTGTTCCTCGCCACTTCGGCCGTGTGCGTCACCGGTCTGACGCCGGTTGACATCGGCGCCACGCTGAGCCCCACAGGACAGGGCGTGCTGCTGTTTCTCATTCAGACAGGGGGCCTCGGCGTGATGACATATACAAGCATCATCTTCCTTTTATGGCGTGACTACGTGCCCTTCAACAGCCGCGAGGCCGTCAGCCAGAGCCTGCTCGGCGGCGATTTCAGCCTGAAGGCTTTCCTCTGCCAGGTGATTGGCCTGGTCTTCGGCATTGAAGCGATCTGCGCCGTATTACTTCATCTGCTCAAGCCGGACTTTTTCCCCCCCTTCAGCGCCGTATTTCACGCCGTTTCCGCCTTCTGCAACGCCGGCTTCAGCTTGAATCCCCATAATCTCATGGCCTTCAGGGATGATGTGGCCGTGAACGCCGTTATCACCGGTTCCGTTTTTCTGGGCGGCATCGGCTTCGGCGTGCTGCGGGAAATGCTCGGCCTGGCGACAGGTGGACGGCTTGGCGCGCCGGTGCGCCGCCTCAGCCGTTTCAGCCGTCTGGTACTCAAAACCAGCTTTTTTCTGATTTTTGTCGGCGCGGGTCTGGTTTTCACCATCGAATTTTTCCGCCTGGGCAACGAACATCACCTGGGCGAAGGCTTTGATTTGCTCATCACCTCTTTTTTCCAGTCCGTCTCCGCGCGCACGGCGGGCTTCAACACCGTGGATATCCTCTCGCTCAGCGAAGCCAGCCTGCTTGTGTATATAATACTGATGTTTATCGGCGGCGGGCCAGGTTCCTGCGCGGGCGGCATCAAAGTGGTCGCCTTCAGGGTACTGGCCGGTTATATGGCGGCGCAGTTCCGCGGCGACAGGCAAATCATCCTTGAACAACGCGGTGTCCCTGAAGAAAACGTCACCCGCGCCCTGACTCTTTTTTTCCTCTACACCAGCGTGATCACACTGACCACATTTTTGCTGGCCATTACCGAAAACGGCATCCTGCAACGAACGGGAGATCAGGGGATGCCCCTGTTTCGCGTACTTTTCGAGGCTGTCTCGGCTTTGGGCACCGTGGGTTTGTCGGCCAACCTCACTCCGGAATTGAGTTCTGAGGGCAAAATCATCATCATTATCAACATGTTTGCCGGACGCGTGGGCCTGTTGAGCCTGCTCATGGCCATACAGAGCCTGCAGTCCAAAAAACCCTGCCTGATGGCGGAAAGCCAGTTGCCCATCGGCTGAACAATAACCGCTGAAAGGAAGGACGGCATGTCGGCGAAAAAAATGGAAATAGGCGTTATAGGCCTCGGCAAGTTCGGAATGCGCATGGCAACGGTTCTGGCTTCCCTGGGGCATACCGTCCTGGGCATTGACATGTCCGACGCGCGCGTGCAGATGGCGGAGGAAGCCCTGGATACCGTATACAAAGCCGACGCAACCAATCTGGGTGTGCTTAAATCGCTGCATGTGCAGGAACTCAACTGGGTGGTGATCAGTGTGGGGCACAGCGTGGAGCAGTCCCTCATTATCACCCTCAACGTACAGGAACTGGGCGGCCCGAAAATCTGGGTCAAAGCATCCAATGAGGAACACCGCAAAATACTGCAGCGCCTCAGGGTGGACCGCGCCATAGTGCCGGAAATGGAAGCCGCCGTCATGGCGGCCCATCAACTGGTCAACCCGGGGATGCTGGACCTTATCCCGAAATACGGAGGCATCGCCATTCAGGAACTGCGCGTTGAGGAGTGGGACGGCAAAACCCTCGTGGAACTGAACCTCATGCACAGTTTCGGGGTTATGGTCATGGGCATACGCCCCGCCGGGGAACACGCCTTTATCTTTGTCCCCCCGGCCCGGACAGCGCTGCGCAGGGGCGACGCCCTTGTGGTGGCGGGCAGGCCGGAATCCATGAGCAAGCTGCGGCCGTAACCTCCGGGCAAGACACAGCAGGGGGCGAACAGGGCAATGAATTCACTCCGCAAGGAAACTTTGCGCCCCTTCAAACAAATACGGTCCGGCGCGAAAAACGCCAGGGGCTGAATCAGTCACCGAGCCGCTTCGCCCTGTTTTCGTTTTCATCCCTGTAGAGCTTGTAGGTCACCGAATCCATAAGGGCCTGCCAACTCGCCTCAATGATATTGCAGGAGACCCCCACCGTCACCCATTTACCCCGCTGATCAGCCGATTCTATGAGCACGCGCACCACCGAACCGGTGCCCTTGTACTGCTCCGTGGCGGCCAGCACACGCACCTTGAAATCAACAAGACGCATTTCTTTCAGGCGCGGATAAAATCCGGAAAGCGCCTTGCGCAAGGCAGTGTCCAGCGCATTGACCGGCCCCTCGCCGAAAGCGGCGGTATGCTCAATGGCCCCTTCCACCTCCAGGGTGACTGTCGCCTCCGAGAGGGGCTTATCATCATTGACCTGTTTCGATTCCAGCACACGGAAACGGATGAGCTTGAAAAAATCCCGTACGCCCCGGCGACCGAGTTTGCGCAGCAACAGAAGTTCCACGGAAGCCTCGGCAGCGGCATAGTCATACCCCTGACTTGCCTTGTCTTTGAGTTCCACCAGAAGTCCCTTGACAACAGGCTCATCCTTGTCCAGATAAAAACCGAACCGCCGCGCCATGGAAACAATGTTGCTGCGCCCGGCCAGTTCCGTCAAAAGCACGCGCTGGGCATTGCCCACCACGGAAGGGGGAATATGCTCATACAATGCGGAATTGCGATTAACGGCGCTCACATGTATACCGCCCTTGTGGGCAAAGGCCGAACGTCCCACAAAAGGCTGGCGGCTGAAAGGAACCATGTTGGCGATTTCCGAAACATAGGCTGAAACCTCACGCAGCAGAGCCAAACGACCCTCAGGCAGACAGCGGTAATTGCGATTTTTTATCTCCAGTATGGGGATAAGCGAACAGAGATTGGCGTTGCCGCAGCGTTCCCCAATGCCGTTGACGGTTCCCTGCGCCATGCCGGCCCCGGCTTCCACAGCGGCCAGAGACACAGCCACAGCCAGTTCGCAGTCGTTGTGGGCGTGTATGCCCAAGGCCGCGCCAGGCAGAAGTTTGCCTACCCGCCCCACAGCCTTGCCGACGCTCTGCGGCAGCGTGCCGCCGTTGGTGTCGCACAGAACAAGGGCATCCGCCCCCGCCTCCTGAGCTTTTTTGAGCACCGCCAGAGTAAATTCGGCATCATCCGTGAGGCCGTCGAAAAAATGCTCGGCGTCAAAAAAAACTTCGCGGCCGGCCTGCTTGAGAAAAGCCACGGAATCATACACGATTTCAAGATATCGTTCCGGCGCGAGGCGCAGAGCTTCGCGCACGTGCGCAAGCGAACTCTTGCCCACAATGGTCAGCGTTGGAGCCTTGCTTGCGATGAGGGCGGCGAGAATTTTATCATTGGCCGGTGTTGCGGAAGGATGGTGCGTTGAACCAAAAGCCGCAATGCGGGACGTTTTGAGGGGGCAAGAGGCGACTTCCTTGAAAAAAGCCGTATCCACCGGGCTTGCGCCAGGCCATCCCCCTTCGATATAGGCGACCCCCAACTCATCCAGCTTCAGGGCGATTTTGAGTTTGTCCTCCAGGCTCAGGTTGACATCCTCGGCCTGATTGCCGTCTCTCAATGTCGTATCGTAGATGATGATATTTTTCATAATGGTCGAGTCTTCAACAAAATCGCCGCAAAAGCAAGCGCATATCCACGCCGCCAGGGTGAAAAACGGCGCAAAAGCCATTGACGCGGCAGAGCGCGACGTTTAAAGTAATAAATAAACTCTCAGAGCAATTTCAAAGTGAAATTGCTCTGAGGCTGTTGACAAAGTCCTCTTTGGCAACAGCCCGCCACGAAGGCGCAGGCGAACCAGGTTCACCGTTAAGCGTCACAACACAACAAATGTTAACGTCAAGATGCTCTGACAGGAGAATTGATGCCCACACAGCAGGAAACGTTCCAGAATTCCGTGGCGCAGGTTCTGGAGGCCGTCATGTTCGAAAACTGGCTGCGCTTTTATTTCATTACGGAAAAAACCGAAGCGGCGCCCGCTGGAAACGATCCGCCGCCGCTTTTCATCGCCATACCGGACAAGGGTATGGAGCGTATCCGGGAGGACTATGCGCATCTGTTGCCCATGGCCGAGGCCCTGAACGGTCAAGAGGCGGGCTTTGAAGCCTCTCGCCGGGCTGTTTGCGCCTTTGTGCTGGAACATCTTGACGGTAAGGCCATTCCCAAAGACACGGCGGGCATTGTTCTGGAAAGCGCGACATTTCAGACGCAACTCCAGCTTTTCAATTTGTGGGTACAGTCGCATGAGGCCCAGTTGGACGAAAATTTTCTGGGGTTTTCCGCATGGCGGTCTCTTTTCGCCAAGTGGCAGCAAAACACGGAAGTACACAGCCTGGCGGAAAAGCTGCTCCTTTCCGGCGGGTCACCCAAGGAGACAGACAAATCTCTTCAATAGAGCAGATTAACTTTGACGCTTGCCGCGGCGCTTAACGGCGATCGGCAGCCGTAGCCCCATCAGGGGGCGTACGGATGCCTGTCCCTTGCGGGAAGTAAATTTCGCCTACGCCCTGGCAGTGAGCGGCGAGACGTTCGCCCCGCCGCCAGAGCAATTTCAAAGTGAAATTGCTCTGGAATTATCCCGATGAAGCGACCTCGCGCACCAAAAGTTCGTCATCCGGCCAAATGCGCCTGTCCGGCGTCAACAGCTCACCGGCCCGCGCCACAAGAGCGCATTCCTCCTGCAACTGCAGGGCTTCCATAAGCTGACGCACAGTTTTCGGGCGCGGGATGGACAAATATTTTTCTCCGGGCTGCACGAGCACACGCACACGCGGCCCGGCATATTCCGGCCGGATCAGGGAAAAGCCGCAGCCGCAATCAGTTTTACACGCATTTTCAGACATATGCCCCCCTCCAGAAAAAATCCGCCTGCTTTCCCAGCGCAGAATCAATCGGCGTTCTGCGCGGTACACCACCAGTATGCCGCCGTCATCAACGCCATACTCGCGGCCCTGAATCCCTGGCTGGCGAGAATGAGCTTCAGCGCCAGAGCGGGCCGGTAAAAACCAGAATAGGAGGGCAGTTGATGACGCAAGGCTCGCACCGGCGTTGAGAGAATATTGCCCACCATCAGCGCGAGCACGATGTCGCGAGGGGTCAAGGCCCCGCTCTGCAAAGCAAAGCCCGCGGCCCCCAAGGCCGGGCCGAATTCCGCCGCCAGATGCAGGGCAACAACGGTCATGGCCTCCGGCTTCAGAAAATCCAGCCAGGCCATGTGCGCGGCCAGCCATGCCTCAAGCAGATCAAACTGCCCCATACGCTGCAAAACATGCATCAGTACATACACGGGCACTGTAAAAAGCACAAGCGACGGCAGCCGCCGGGTAAAACGCCGCAGGATTTTGAGCGCAACGCCACGCGCTCCTCCCTGGGCGGCTGGAGGAAGAGACGCGGCCGGAGCGGCCGCCGATATGTGTGCGGCGCGCGCGTTCTGCGGGCCGGGCAGGAGCAACGCGCCCAGAATAATGGTAAAACCAGTGCGCGCCGTGGCGGCCAGCAGGGTCAAGCCGACGTAGAGAGCGGCAGGCAGACCGAGCACGGGCCAAGCCAGCAGAAAAATGGACGGCGTGTGCAGCAAATACGCCGGCAGACTGTTAAAAAGATTGGCCAGCATCAATTCTCTGCCGGAGATCAGCCCGCCGCTGTGGGCGTTGGCCAAAAGGCTGTTGGCCGCCGCCGGAGAAATAAAAGAAAGTGCGAAAGCGGCACGGGCGCTTTCGCTCAAACGCGCGGCACGCGCAAGGGGTTTGGCCAGCTTGGCCAAAAAACGCACCCAATTGAGGGCTTCCAGCACGCTGGCCAGCAAAAGCCCCATCACCAGCCCCGCAAACAGTCGCAGAAGCGACGGGGCAAGGTCTTGCCCGACAAGAGCAACAAAATCGGATACGGACATGAATGAAACAGCTATCTATACTGCCAGACGCCATTTTCGTTAAAAGCGAAGCGCAGGCTGTAATAACGGCTCAAATGTTCGTTCTCCGGCAGAACAAGCCCTCGAGGACGGCTATTGTTGTCCACAATATATATGCGGCCATCGAGCAGCACCGCAAGCAGCATGTGCCCGGTATCGCCGTTTTCCCTGACGATCAGCAGCCGCAGTTCTTCCACCGAAAAGCCATGCTCCCGCAAAACAAAATACTTGGCGATGGCGAAATCCTCGCAATCCCCTCTCGCCAGGCGAAAAAATTCCGCTGGAGCGGCCCACTTTTCCGCCAGTCCATACAACTCTTCATCCGTGCCGCTCTTGGCCTGGAAATTAATAAAACCGTTGATGGCGCTGACCTTCTCCAGCGGCTTCATGTCGGGCAGCGCTTTTTCCAGATTCAGCCGGGCCTGCTGCGAAAACAGCGGCAGATAGAGCAGCGAGTTTTTCTTTTTCTCGGAATCGCGCGCATATTCCAGCAGCACTTTGCTCCAGTGTTCGGCATATCCCTGCCAGGAAGCGTCAACTGGCTCCTCTTGCCTTTCCTTACCCAGCACGACGCGCCAGCCGTCGTCAGCCGCAACAGCCGAAGTCCAAAGAAGCGCGCACAGAAACAGGGCCAGAACCTTCATCCCCTTTCCTCCACATATCCCTTATCCGGCAGCAAGGACGCGGCATCGGCGGCCAGGCAAGCCAATTCGTCGCAACGTTCGTTTTCGGCATGGCCGGAATGCCCCTTCAGCCAGTGGAAACGAACCGTATGCCGTTCCAGCAGAGGCAGGAGCTTTTGCCACAAATCAACATTTTTTACCGGCTGCTTATCGGGCTTTACCCAATTTTTCGCAAGCCAGGACGCAAGCCAACCTTTTTCCACAGCGTCGCGCACATAGCGTGAATCCGTGTATACATCCACGTCACAGGGTCTTTTCAGTGCGGAAAGCGCCTCCAGCACGGCAGTAACTTCCATACGGTTATTGGTGGTCAGGGAAAATCCGCCGGAAATCTCCCTGCGCGCGTCCGAGCCGCGCAAAAGCAGCACAGCGCCCCAGCCTCCGGGGCCGGGATTGCCCCGGCAGGCCCCGTCCGTATAGACAACGACCTGTTTCATGGAGTGGCGGTCAGTACCGGTAGTGATCCGGCTTGTACGGGCCATCGACATTGACGCCGATATACCCCGCCTGTTCCGGGGTAAGACGAGTCAGTCTGACGCCGAGGCGGGCCAGATGCAGACGGGCAACTTCCTCATCCAGTTCTTTGGGCAGAGTGTACACTTTTTTCTCAAGGTTTACGCCCGAGGCCAGACGCAACTGCGCCAAAGTCTGATTGGTAAAACTGTTGGACATGACAAAGCTTGCATGCCCGGTGGCGCAACCGAGATTGACCAGGCGGCCCTCAGCCAGCACTATGATGCTGCGGCCGGAACGCAGTACCCACTTGTCCACCTGGGGCTTGATATTCACCTTGCTCACGCCCGGCGTTTTCTCAAGGTAGGCCATGTCAATTTCATTGTCGAAGTGGCCGATATTGCAGACAATGGCCTCGTCCTTCATGCTCTCCATGTGCGCGCCGGTAATCACTCTCAGGTTGCCGGTACAAGTGACGAAAATATCGGCTTCCGGCAGCGCGTCCTCCACAGTGGTGACTTCATATCCTTCCATAGCCGCCTGCAGGGCGCAGATGGGATCAATTTCCGTAACCAGTACGCGTGCCCCGAACCCCCGCATGGACTGTGCGCAGCCTTTGCCCACATCTCCATAGCCGATCACGCACACGCATTTACCCGCCACCATGACGTCAGTGGCGCGTTTGATGCCGTCAGCCAAAGATTCCCTGCAGCCGTAAAGATTGTCGAATTTGGACTTGGTGACGGAATCATTGACGTTGACGGCCGGAAAGAGCAGCCGCCCGGCGGCTTCAAGCTGATAAAGCCTGTGCACACCGGTGGTGGTTTCTTCCGAAACGCCCTTCACGCGCGTCGCGACAGCCCGCCAGTGCGTGGGGGTTTCACTGTGGCGCAAGGCCAGGCGTTCCAGGATGCAGCCCAGCTCTTTATTGTCGGTTTTTTCAGCGAGCAGGGCCGGATTGTTTTCCACGTCAAAGCCCTTGTGAATAAGCAGGGTCGCGTCACCGCCGTCGTCCACAATGAGATCGGGGCCGGAGCCGTCCGGCCAGGTCAAGGCCATTTCCGTGCACCACCAGTAGTCTTCCAGGCTCTCGCCCTTCCAGGCAAAAACGGCAGCCATACCTTGTGCGGCAACAGCCGCGGCCGCATGATCCTGTGTGGAAAAGATATTACATGAGGCCCAGCGGAGATCCGCGCCGAGACTGTGCAGGGTTTTGATCAACATGGCCGTCTGGATGGTCATATGCAGGGAGCCTGTGACACGCAATCCACCGAGGGGTTTCCGCTGGCCGTATTTCCTGATGCACTCCATAAGGCCGGGCATTTCCCGCTCGGAAAGCTGCATCTCCCTGGCGCCGAAATCAGCCAGCCCGATATCCGCGACCTTATACGGCAAGGTCAAATCCAACGCTTTCACCATAGCTTGTCTCCCCGCATACAATTCAGTATTGTTTCCAGCGGTAGTAATACTCCCCTGATTCCGCCCAGTCAATGCCGCCGGCCCTGTTTCCGGCACGGAGCGCCTCCCCCATGCAAGCCCCGCGCAAACGCAAAAAACTTGAAGCCCCGCTCCACTCCTCAATTGTGCTGGACGCCGTGTTCGAGGCGCTGGGCGCCGGCCCCGGCCATGCGCGTCTTCTGCAGTTATGGAAGAATTGGGAAATGGTCATGGGGTCGGAACTGGCGCCGCTGGCCGCGCCCCTCGGCGCGCGCCAAAATCTGCTGCTCATAGGCGCGCCGGACTCCATGGCCCTCCAGGAGCTGCACATGCAAAACGGGGAAATTCTGGAACGGGTCAACGCCTTTATGGAAGCTCCCTTTTTCACCGCTGTCAGTGTGAGTTTACGCTCGACCAGGCAACTCAAGACGAATAAAATACCTCCATCTTCGGGACGCCGCAGAAATAGCAAATAAAAACAATGCAATACCTGTTATGCGGCAAAAAAGCTAAAGCAAAGCTTTAAAACCGCAATGCGAAGCTTTGCACTGGAAGCCATTCCGGCAAACCTTGAAAAACCCGGCAAAAATACCTTTAAATGACAGACCACGATATTTGCATGGATTCCGAAAGCAACACGCACCGCAACATCTTCGAAGGCTCACAGACATCCCCCTTGCCTCCAATTCCAATATTTTCAAAAAAACCGCAAAAAACTCTAGAGAAAAATGAAAGTAAAATATGTTTTATTTCAATATATTGTAAAATTTTTTATGCGAACTTGCTGTTTTTTTACTGCGGTTCTTGACAAGCCTCCGCCAGTGGTGCTAGCCTTATTCCGTAATTTACAGAACCCATCTTGCGTCCAAGCGGCGATGGAGGGATTTTTATAATGAATGCGGCCAAAAACATGGAACATATCAGCCTGAAGCATGACAACGGCGCAGACCTTCAGTTTCGCGGCCGGCTTTTTTCCGAATGTTCCTGGTATGACGAGGACAGCGGCATTTTTACGCGCCAGAAGCTCTATGTGACGGACAACAACGAACAGGTGTATTATATTGTCCGTAAAAACGGCGAGGCGCACAGCCGCCATGCCTACCGCCTCACCGTGCAGGGGGATTCCTGTCTCATTTTCAACGGCAGCACGGAAATCAATCTTGGCTTTGATGCCCTCATGCTGGCTGTGCGCGGTATCTGCGGCATGGAAGATGGAGCGACGCCCACCCTCTCCCAGGTTGAAAGCATGCTCAAAGCCGTCAATTCCTGACGGCGGTCGCCTTCCTTCTCTCCCCAAGTAAAATCAGAGCGCTGTAGTTTAATGCTTGCTCGGCGCTCAACGGCGAAAGTGAATTTCGCCTGCGCCCTGGCAGTGGGCGGCGATGCATTCGCCCCGCCGCCAGAGCAATTTCAAAAACTTACGCCACCTCCTCCTCCGGCGGCGTTGTCTTTTTTTCCTCACTCTCGATAACCGGTCTCGAAAAATAATTGGTTACCCAGGTCAGAGCAAGCACATAGAGCGCGGCGGCAACGCTGACCGCCGTATCCCAGGGGGGGGGGGCCGACAAGGCCAGCCGCATAAGCAGTGTGCCTATGACAAAACCCGAATTACGGAATACGGCCTGGAAAGTGGGCATATAACGCTGGGCAATAAGCACCAGGGCGATATCCGCGAAGATCAGCACCGTATAAATAGTCTCAAAAAAATTATGACTGAAGCCGCCACGGAAGAACAGCCAGACATCCCGCGCGGCCAGGCAGAAAAAAATCACGAAAAGCGTCAGCGAGAGCAGTTTTTTGCTCATCACATAACGCATGCGCATTTCCGGCTTATGGATGAAACGTTGCGGCCTGAACAGGCGCATATAGACGCACAGGCAGGCAAAAACGCAAAGAGCGCCCGAACCTGAGACAGCGATATGCAGAATAGGTTCAAGGTTACCAACCACCGACACCGGTTCCGGCAGCGCGGAAAGCTCTTTGAAAGCATTGCGCAGAAGAATAAGCGTAAGTATTTCAAATTGCTTGCCGACGGAGCGCGAAATGGAACTGGAAATGGAAAAAATAAGCCCCATGACTTCCAGGCCCAGGATGAGCGTAAAGGCCAGATGAATCGCAGCGAAATGACTGCGCGGCGTCCGAACGGCAAGGCTTGGAGACAAAAACCCCTGACGATTCAACTCAATTCCGACGAGAGCGGCCACATACACCCAAAAAATCAACAAGGCCACCCGCCGTTGTGTGCGGGGACGCTCCCATGCCTGATGCAGCCAGTCAAAAATATCAGTAAGCGGTTGTAGCTTGTCTATCCACATGGTGGGATTCCAGCCTGAAAATATATATTTTCAGGCCACAGTCTCTCCACAGGAAGGACTCTCACTATTCCGATGTGTTTCGGTTTTTCCACGATATAAACCACCAAATACGGATTTTGCGGCATCATCAGCTCTCTTGTGCCCGCAATCCTGCCCTTTCTTCCGGCCAGCGGGAAATGCTTCAGACGCTCCGCAGCAAGATTGATGCGCGACACAATTTCCTTGCCCAGGCCCGTCTTTCCCTGTTGCGACAGACGGGCCTCAACCTTTCCAAGATCATCACGAGCGGACTCTGACCAAGCTATCATTTCATATCCCTAAGATGGGCACTGTCATTTAATATGAGCTACACGATCCGCCCTTAGATCGTCAAGCCCCTGGCTGACGGCCTTTTCAAACCAGAAAAAGTTGTCAAGATAGCCGGATACCGCATCTTTTATGATTTCAGTCCGTGAACATCCCCGGCACGCCGTGGCCTCGTCCAAACGGGCCAGCATATCCGGAGAAAAACGGATACTGACCACTTGGGCCTGTGTCTGTGTTTCTGAAAAAGGCATACATCCTCCAATGTTCGCCAGCGGCACGAATCTCCTCCAAAAGCCGAACTGAGCAAAAATGGAACATTTTCGCTCTTGTCAACGCAGATCGCTCCAAATCGGCTCAAGGTCAACCGCGTAGTTTTGTACTACACATGTGTAACAATTCGTACAACGAATGTATAACAAATGTAAATCGACCATGACAAAACATCTTTATTCAAGATAGGAACTCTTTTGACAATGTCAATCAATTTTTTCCCCATCATTAATTTGATACATTATTTCATAACTCAAAAATTTTTTGTTGACAAATACAAAAATACCACTCCTTTTTATTTTCTCCTTCGAGTAATTGTCGAATTAATGATAATCAACAGCGAATTGGAAAAAACTCGGTTCCGGGCAGCTTGTCCTGGACAATTTACAATGATTGCCAAAGGCTTTATATACCAGACCATGAAGCCGCTTGTCTCTTTTTCCGGTGATTCTCCGGGCCGGAGCCGCCTGAATGTCATCCTGCCCGGTTTGGGAGAAGACGCGGCCTTCGGCGGCATGACCTCAGCCCTCGAACTTGCGCGGCATCTGGCCGCCGCCTATGTGTCCCGTCGTTTCATCTCGCTCTATGACGACGAGGAACGTTTCAGGCGCAACGAAGCCCGCCCGCACCCCGCCATCGAGGATACCCGGATCTTTTTCGCCTCTTCCGGCAAACCGCTGCCCTGCCACGCCGGAGACGTTTTTCTGGTGACCTACTGGCCGGGCTTCTCCTTTTGGGAGGCCGCGCACAAAGCCCGATTGCTCCGGGGCCTGCCGCCGCTGCCCTTTTATTACTTCATTCAGGATTATGAGCCTTCCTTCGCCCCCTTCGGGCAAAAACACGCCCTGGCCCTCAAAAGTTACGCCAGTGGCGGGCTGACCCACGCTGTCATCAACTCCGCCTGGCTGGCGGAGCATCTGAAAAAGCACGGCCACGCCTTCGCCAGGGAATATGTGCTCACCCCCTCTCTCAATCCGGCCATCGCCGCCTGGCTGCGCAAGATGAATTTTCGCCTGCTGCCCAAGGACAGCGGGCAGACCATCATTCTTTTTTACGGCCGCCCCGGTATGGCGCGCAACTGCTTTGAAACGGGGCTGGAAACCCTGAGCCGCTTTTTCGCCGAACTGCCTCCCTCCGGACGGGGACGCTTTTCGGCTCTGAGCGCCGGGCTGCCGCACGAAGACGTGCCGCTGGCCGAAGGCGCCATGCTGAAGAGCCTGGGCCGCTTGTCGATACAGAACTACATCGCCCTGCTCGCCAGGGCGCATGTGGGCCTTTCGCTCATGATATCGCCCCATCCATCCTATCCGCCACTGGAAATGGCCCTGTTCGGCCTGCCCACCGTAACCACGGACTACGGCGTCAAAAAAATGCGAGAAGCCCATCCCCTATTGCTCTCCACCGCCTGGCCGGAAGTTGACGAGCTTCTCCCGTTGCTGCGCGAGGCCGTCGTCAAAGCCGAAAAACTCAAGCCCGCCGCCCGACGGGCCGTTATGCCAAGTGTTCTCAGCGGATTGGACTGGGCGGAAAATTTCGCCTCGCTCCATATTGAACCGATTCTGCCCTGATATTGCGTCATAAAACTGAAAACAGCCTGTGAATGAATGCGGGGTGAAAAATGTCCTCGGCCCGAAATGCCTGTGACCCTCTGCTTCGGCGCTTTGAGCGATATTCCCTCGCGCCGGGCAGAATGCAGGAACTGTTTCCGGCGCGGGAGTTCTCGGGCCCCCTGTTGTGGTGGGGGCAAAGCCTTTGCTGCGGGGGCCTCGAACGACAACTCGTCACTATGGGGGAATTTTTCGCAAAGAAATCAATTCCGCCGGTTCTGGCCTGCGCCAATCTCTCGAAAGAGAAGGGCAACGCTTTTTTTCTGCCGCAAGCCCGAAAATGCTTCAAGGCCATCCATGATCTCTCCGGTTTCACCTCAGCGGAAAAAGAGCATGTGGATAACGCCCGCCGCATGATGGAATTCTTCAGGGACGCTCCTCCTCGATTTTTGAACAGCACACTGAAATACCTGATATTTTTTTTGCAGTTCCGCCCCTGTCTTGTTCAGATCTGGAATGCGGATTTTCTGCATGTTCCCATGGCCGCCGCGCTTGCGGGCGTACCCCATGTCATCATCGCGGGGCGGAGCGTTTCCCCCCGCGCGGGCCTGGCCTGGAATCTGGAGAGAGTCAATGACGTCTTCGCCCGGGGCGTGCTGACGTTTTTACTGCGTTTTCCTTCCGTCATCATGACGAACAACTGCCGGGCGGGCGCCGGAGATTACGCCGACTGGCTCGGCATTGATCCCGGCCGCATTTGCATCACCCCGAACGCCTTTGTGGACGCAAATCCTGGCATGGCGGACATCGGCACGGTGCGGACATTCCGCGAATCTTTGGGGATACCTGAAACCGCTTTTGTCGTCGGCGGCCTCTTTCGCCTGGAAAAAACAAAGGATCCACTTTTATGGATTAAAACGGCGGAACTGGTTTTACAGGGCAATCCCGACGCCTATGCCGTCCTCGGCGGCGATGGGCCGATGCGGCCGGAACTGAACGACATGGTCAGGGATTCTCCCGTGGGCAACCGTCTCGCGTTGCCCGGTCTCATCCGCGACACCCGCACATTTTACAAAGCATGCGCGTGTCTTTTATTGACCTCCCATATTGAAGGCTTGCCCAATGTCGCTCTTGAAGCCCAATATAACGGGCTTCCGGTCGTCAGCACCCTGGCGGGCGGCGTTGAAGAAGCCGTTGCCCACGGGGAAACCGGCTTTATTGTCGCCGGGCGCTCTCCGGCGGCTCTGGCGGAGCGCATTTTCCATATTTCGCGGCATCCTGATTGGGCGCAAGCGGCGGCAAAAAAAGGACCCGCGCGGGTGATTTCCCATTTTTCCCTGGAACGCGCGGGGAATATTCTGTTACGGCTGTACAGACATTTGCCGGCCGTCGTGCGAACCTGCGGGGATGTTTTCCTGTGAATTTTCGGGGCATATAAAGCAGTTACGCTGAGATTATCGCTTAAAGGCGAAGCAGGTTCGCATTGCGGTCGCCGTAGTGAAAGTCGTAGAGTTTTTCCGCGTCTTCGCGCCGCAATTTTGCAGCCCATACGGCGTCAATCTCCGCCAGAGCCCACGGCGGCAGGACGGCAGTGAAGATGTCTCGCAGGCAGGGACACTGCGGCCCGAAGGCATCCGCCCCCGAAACGGAAAATCCCAGCGCGGCCAAGTCTTCCCGCATGAGCGCCGTCATGGAGGGGTATCCCCCGAAAAAATCCAGGGTGGCGGCAATCACGTTTTCCGCCGTCATGGAAGAGTGTTCCGGCGGCATGTCCGCTCCTGTGTTCAGGGCTTGCGCCATAAAAGCGACCACCTTGACGATTTCAATATAGAGAAAGGCCAGTTCGCCGCTTTCGACGCCGTACCGCAGCGCCGTTTCCAGCCAGGCCCGCAACGCGGCGAGTTCGGGGCCACGCCGCTCGCGCAAGGCCGTACGAAAGCGGCCGACCAACATGTAGGCCATTCCGCGGCGCCAATACTGCGTCCTGTGAAGGCGGCGTCTTTCATAGACGGGGTATTTGTCCGCAAGGACAAGCGTATAGCCCGCGCGGACAGCCGCCACGGAAAAGCGGACATCCTCGTGTGTCGCACTGTCGTGGCCTTCAAGCCCGCCAAGGGACTCCCACAACGCTCTGCGGAACAACCAGCAGCCTGCCTGCGCAAACAAAGCCGGGCGATTTTTTCTGACGGGTTTTGTCAGTTTATGCAAGGCACGGGAGAGGTAGTTGTCGGCCAAGGCGGGAACAATGGTCGCGCCGACCAGGGCCACTTTTGGATCAGCCAGGAGGGGCAGGGCATTGTGGAGCCACCGCCGGTCCGGGCGAATATCACAATCCAGAGAAAACACGACATCCCCCCGCGCCGCGCCGATGCCCAGGCTTTTCGCCCGCGCCGGGCCGAGATTGCGCTCCGGGCGCACAACACGCACGCCGTCCCTCTGCGGAAAGGGCACGGCGGATCCGTCGTCCACCACAATGATCTCGTCCGGGCGCGCGAACACCGAAGCCGCCTTCAGCATGTCCAGGACAAAATCATGGTCATTGAAGGTATACGTGACAAAACTCAGCATTTCCCGGCTCCCGCAAGACTTGCCAAACTGGCCTTCACGCTTTACATATTCCCCATGTTTCAATTCGAGGCCCTTTTCCGCAAAAATCGCCCCGGATAATCACATCGGCCTCGCCGCCTGTCAAACCATATCCCCCGGCGATTCCGTTTCCGCCATACTTTTGCGCGGGTTTGAACAAGGGGATTTGAGGAAATTCCCGTGAACAGCGCCAAACGCGGCATACGCATTGAAAACGCCCGGCAGCACAATCTCAGAAACATCAGCCTCACCATACCCCGCGACGAACTGGTGGTGATCTGCGGGCCGTCCGGCTCCGGCAAGTCCACCCTGGCCTTTGACATTGTCTATGCCGAAGGCCAGCGCCGCTACGTGGAATCCCTCTCGGCCTACGCCCGGCAGTTTCTGCCCAAGATGGACAAACCCGACGTGGAAAAAATCGAGGGACTTTCGCCGGCCATTTCCCTGGAGCAGCAGAGCGTCTCGCGCAATCCCCGCTCCACTGTGGGCACGGTGACGGAAATCCACGACTTCCTGCGCGTGTTCTTCGCGCGGCTCGGGCGCATGCACTGCCCGTCCTGCGGCCGCCCCATCGAGGCCCGCTCGGCGGATGAAATCATCAATGACATCCTCTCTCTGGCCAGGGACACAAAATTCATGATCATCGCGCCGCTGGTGGAACTGCAAAAGGGAACCCACGCCGACCGGCTCAAAAAGCTCAAAGCCGAGGGTTTTGCCCGCGTACGCGTAGACGGGGCCTTTTACGCCCTGGACGATGTGCCCGCCCTGGACAAAAACAAAAAGCACACCATTGACCTGGTGGTAGACCGCCTGGTGGCCAAGGAAGGCATCCGCGGCCGTCTGGCCGATTCCGTGGAGCTTGCCCTGCGCTGCGGCGAGGGCAGGCTGATTCTGCACGAACCGGATGCGGCCAAAACAAAAGGCAATGGGGACACCATCCACTCCACCACCTCAGTATGCCCGCACTGCCGCATCTCCCTGCCGGCGCTCAGCCCGCAGCTCTTTTCCTTCAACGGCCCCCAGGGGGCCTGCCCGCGCTGCGTGGGCCTGGGGTCCACCGATTATTTCGAGCCGCGCCTCATAGCGCCCAACAAGGGCTTGGCTCTCAAGGCGGGCGCGCTCCTGCCCTGGGGCGGCAAAACCTTCGGCCGCTATGAAGCCGCCCTGACGGCCTTGGGCAAACGCTTCAGTTTCAGCCTGTCCACGCCCCTTGACCAATTTTCCGATGAGGCTCTGGCGGCCCTCTTTTACGGAGAAGACGAAAAAGGCAAGGCGGCCAGAACATCCCTCGGTCTGCGCCGCAACTGGATGGGCGGCAATGTGGCTCTGGGCGCCGCGGGCGACTATCAGAGCGAACATTTTACCCACGCACGGGAACAGGGCCGCATTGATTACGCCAATATGGGCAAACGCTGGCCCGGCGTCGTTCCGCTGCTTGAATCGGGCATGCAGTACGGCGACGCCTGGCGGGAAGAACTGGCCCGCTTCAGACAGTCGGCCGACTGTCCGGACTGCAAGGGCGCGCGTCTCAAGCCCGAGGCCCTCGCCGTGCGCGTGGACGGGCTGAACATTGCGGACTTTTGCGCCCTCCCCGTGGAGCGGGCGCTCACCTGGCTGCGGGAGCGCGCCTTTGAAGGTATGCGGGAGCGCATCGCCGAGCCGCTGTTGAAAGAACTCACGCGACGCCTGTCTTTTATGCTCAATGTCGGGCTGGAATACCTCTCCCTGGAGCGTTCCATGATCACCCTTTCCGGCGGCGAGGCCCAGCGCATACGGCTGGCCTCACAGCTTGGTTCCGGGCTGGTGGGCGTGACATACGTGCTGGACGAGCCGTCCATCGGCCTGCACCCGCGCGACAACGAACGCCTGCTGGGCACGCTGCGCTCCTTGAAGGAGCGCGGCAATACCGTACTGGTGGTGGAGCACGACGAGGCCACCATCCGCGCGGCGGATACGGTCATCGAGCTTGGCCCCGGCTCGGGCTCCCAGGGCGGGGAAATCATGTTTGAAGGCACGGTCGAAGAACTCATCGGCACGGCCGATACCCTTACGGCCCGCTACCTGCGCGGGGATGAAAACATCGCCCTGCCCGACGCGCGGCGTGAAGGCAAGGGCGAAATCGCGCTACGCAACGTCACCACCCACAACCTGCGCGGCATTGACTGCCGCATCCCCCTCGGCGTACTGACCTGCGTGACCGGGGTTTCCGGCTCCGGCAAAAGTTCTCTCATCGTGGACACGCTTTACAAACATCTGGCCATCGGCCTCGGCCTGCGCGTGGACAAACCGGGCGGCATAGGCGGCCTCAGTTGGGAAGGGGGCCGCCCCGTGGAGCGCCTGGTGTCCATTGACCAAACCCCCATCGGCCGCACACCGCGCTCCAACCCCGCCACCTATACCAAAATTTTCGATGAAATACGCAATATCTTCGCCATGACGCCGGACGCCAGACGCCGCGGCTACAACCCCGGACGCTTCAGCTTCAACGTGCGCGGCGGCCGTTGCGAGGCCTGCGACGGCGATGGTCAGGTACGCGTGGAAATGCACTTTCTGCCGGATGTTTACGTCACCTGCGATGTGTGCAAGGGCAGGAGATACAATCACGAAACCCTGGAAGTCCGCTACAAGGGCCTCAATATCGCGGAGGTGCTGGACTTGACCGTGCATCAGGCGCGGGAACTTTTTGAAAATTACCCCGGCCTTGAACGCCGCCTGGCCGTACTGGAGGAAGTCGGGCTGGAATACCTGCGTCTGGGTCAGCCGGCCACAACCCTTTCCGGCGGTGAAGCCCAGCGTATCAAACTTTCGCGGGAACTGGGCAAAAAATCCCTGCCCGGCAGCATGTATATTCTGGATGAGCCGACCACCGGGCTGCACATGCATGAAGTGGGCAAACTCATCAGGGTGCTGCACGCCCTGGTGGACAAGGGCGCGAGCGTGGTGGTCATCGAACATAACACCGACATGATCCTGGCGGCGGATTATGTATTGGACATGGGGCCCGGCGGCGGCGACAGCGGCGGGCTGATAGTTTCCGCAGGCACGCCGGAAGCCATTGTGGCCGATCCGGCCTCCATAACCGGCCGCTTTCTGATGCGCGAACGGCTGGACAGGCGTAAGCGCGGGCCGCCAAAAATCTAGACTTTCTCTAAAATTCCTTGCCCCCCGGAGAAAAGCATGGCATAGTTTGCCGGCGCGATATAACAAATCACCGGAAAACGCCCGTGCTGTCAGGAGACCTCAAATATCTCGTGGTGGGCGCCGGCCTGTGGGGCGGCGTTCTGGCCGAGCGCATCGCCTCCGTGCTGGAGCGGCCCGTTCTGGTGATCGAAAAACGCGCCCACACAGGCGGCAACTGCCATTCCGCCCTTGAGCCGGACACGGGCATTGAATGCCACGCCTACGGTACGCATGTCTTCCACACTTCCATCCCCCGCGTGTGGGAATACGTCAACCGCTTCACGCAATTCACGTCTTACAGGCACAAAGTGCTCACGGAACACAGGGGCAGGGTCTACCCCATGCCCATAGGGCTGGCCGCCGTCAACATGTTCCACGGTCTCAATCTGCGGCCCCGCGAGATGGCAGGCTTTCTCCGCCGCGAGGCCGCCGCCCATGCGCCGGGGACAGACGGCGGAGAACCGGCCAATCTTGAGGAAAAGGCCGTCTCCCTCATCGGGCGGCCCCTCTATGAGGCGTTCATCAAGGGCTACACCCAAAAACAGTGGGGCAAAGACCCCAAAGAGCTGCCGGCGGACATCATCACCCGGCTGCCCGTGCGCAGCGACTACAATACCGATTATTTCAACGACCCCTGGCAGGGTATGCCCCTGCGCGGCTATGCCGCCATGTTTGACGAACTTTTCCGGCACCCCCTCATAGAGACGCGCACCGGCCTGGCCTGGGCCGACATTGCCGGAAGCGTTCCCCCCTCCTGCGCGGTGCTCTATTCCGGCCCGCTGGACGAGCTTTTCGGCTATGCCCTCGGCGCGCTGGAATGGCGCGGTTTGCGCTTTGAGCGCGACATCCTGCCCTGGCCCGACGCCCAGGGTACGGCGGTGCTCAATCAGGCGGATGTGGAAATCCCCTGGACGCGCAGTCACGAATTCAAACATCTGCACCCCGAACGCGGGCGGCAGGGCGATAAAACCGTTGTCGCGCGGGAATACCCCCGCGCCTGCCAAAGGGGAGACGAACCATACTACCCCGTCAACACCACCCCCAATCAGGCTCTGCAAGGCGAATACCAGGCGCGGCTGGCGGCGGAAATGCCCAATGTCACGGCCGGCGGCCGCCTTGGCGGCTACCGTTATCTGGATATGGACAAAACCATTGACGACGCGCTCGCCGTTTTTGAAAAACTGCGCGCCCGCGAAAACAGGGGACGCGCCGCATGAATCCCAACTCGCCGGAAGTTCTGAAACAGGGCCTCACAGGGGAAATGGCCCTTCTGTCCCTGGAGGAAAAATGCGCCTTCATCCGGCGGCAGATTCGCCTGATGATGCTGGAAGGCAATGTGGCCGTCATTTTCGCCAACGCCCTGTCCGAAGACCCGGAATTCGAAAACTCGCGGGCGGCGCAGACGCTCTTTCTCCACTGCCTGAACCGGGCCGCCCAGGCCACGCCCCTGCGCCGGGACGTCATGGAGATGCTGGCGGCGATCAGCCCTGACGCCGGGCAAACAACGCGCCCGGATATTCCGGGCCCATCCCTGCCCCAAGATCTGGAACAAAAAATTTTCCGGCGCGGCAACCCCGCGCCGGACAAGCTCCACGCCACACTGCTGGACATGCTGATCCAAAATCCCGCCCACGCGGGAGCGGCCGAAGCCCTGCTGCACATGGATTTTCAACTGTTCCGCGAACCGGCGGACTGGCTGGACAAATTCCGCTGCCCGGACAACCTTGCGGATGTATGGCGCTACGCCCTCTTTCTGCACTACGCGGGCCGGGGACGCTGGGCCGAAGCCCTGCCCCTGTGGGAACAGATGCCCGAGAAAAACCGCAATCCCTATGCCCGGGTTTACGCGGCGGACAACTACATCCTGGCCGGGGACACAACTTCCGGCATCAGGGCCTATACCCAGGCACTGCGGCAGGACGGCTCCCTCCGTCCCGTCGCCTTGCGGCTGGAGGCCCTGCTCTCTCCAACCGCATTGCGGTCAAGACTGCTGGCGGAGAGGAAAACCGCCATCTGCCTTTACTCTTGGAACAAGGGGCCACTGCTGAAACAGACCCTGCGCGCCCTGGCAGAAACAGACACCGGCAACGCGTCCGTATTCATTTTGCTCAACGGCTGCACGGACGACAGCGCCGCCCGCGCGGAAGCCCTGCGGGAGCTTTTTCCGGAACGGACATATAAAATCATAAATCTGCCCGTCAACATCGGCGCGCCGGCGGCCCGCAACTGGCTTGCGCATCTGCCCCAGGTGCAGGCTTGCGACCATGTGGCCTTTATGGACGACGATGTGGTCATGCCCCGCGACTGGCTGGCGCGCTACCTCACGGAAATGGAAAGAGACCCCAAAAACGCCGTGGTGGGCTGCAAAGTGATTTTTCCGCCGAAGCACGCCGAGGCCCCGGCCCTGCAAAGCCTGTATTACTCCGTGCGCACGGCGCGGGCCGGTTTGCTGCGGCTCGGCGTGGGCACGCCGGCCGAAGGCGCGCGCGACACGGGCCTCTACTCTTTCACCCGGCCCTGCCTGCATGTGATGGGCTGCCTGCATCTGCTGCGCACAAGCGCCCTGAAGGAAGTGGGGGATTTTGACATAGGCTTCTCCCCTTCCCAGTTGGACGATGTGGACCACGACCTGCGCACGGCCCTCAAGGGATACAATGTCATTTATTGCGGGCAGGTGACCTGTGAGCATCACCAGAAATCCGGCACGGCCCTGGTGCGGGACGTCATCGCGGCCCAAAGGGCCATTGGGCCGGTGGTGGGGCACGATATGAAGCTGGCCTACAAACATCTGCCCAATTTCCGACTGCTGGCGGAACTGGCCGGGGAAGTGTGAGAATGCCCTGGCACTGTTTTTGCTTATTTGAATGCGACAAGCGCTCCCAAAAGATTAAACAAGAGAAAAAACAGCCGTGACAGCCGTTTCCGTAGTTATCGCCGTCCATAATGTGCAAGCCTACCTGCCGCGCTTTGCTCATGCCCTGCGGAATCAAACCTTTCAGGATTTTGAGGCGCTTTTCATTGACGACGCCTCCACGGATGACAGCGCGGCCCTCATTGAAGGCTTCGCTTCCGCCGAACCGCGTTTCAGGCTGCTGCGTCACGAAAAAAATCTGGGATGCGGGGCCGCCTGTAACACCGGCATACGGGCCGCCCAAGGCGAAACCCTCTGCTTCGCCGATCCGGACGACCTGCTGCCGGAAAATTCCCTGGAAGTCCGCTACGCGGCCCACAAAAAACACAACGCCGTGGTGCGCGCCTGCCATGACGAAATTACAGCGGACGGGCGCATCCTGAACCATGAAACGCGGCCCGCCGGCCTGCCGGAAATCTGCTCGCCCGCCGATGCCGCCCCGCGCGTGGGCGTCAACCCCTTTCTCTGCGCCCACTGGACATGGCTCATGCCCACACCCCTGTTGCAACGGCGCGACATCTTTCACGGCGAAGGCATGCGAACGGGAGACGACATTTTTATGCTCGCGCGTCTTTTCTTCAACATATCCAGGCTCGTCTGGCTGCCGGACACCGTGTACCACTGGATAAAGCGCGACGGCTCGCTCTCCGCCACAACCTACACACCCGAACACTACGCGAATTATTTCCAATGCTGCGACATTTTTTACGAAGAAGCCGCGAAACGCCGTCAGGTCAGGCTGGCCGACACGTTCTGCGACACCTATCTGACATGTTATCTCACCCATCTGCTGCAGCAGGCCATTGCGGGCAAAAGCCGGGAAGGCGACGTGCGGGAGGTCATCGCCGAAATGACCGGCGTCTGTGAGCGGCATGGCGTTTTCTCCCGTTGTTTGCCGGAACTGCGCAAAAATCCGCTACGCCAGGCGGGGCTGTATCGCCTGCGGCATATCCTGCGCGACAAATCGCCCTCCGCCACGCGGCGTCTGGTCACGGCCCACAACAATGCCGCCAGGCTCGTCCAGGAAGCCGAATATGACCTGATCCGCAAAAACGGCTGGAAACATGAAATCACGTTTGACAAGTTCGACGCGGAACGGGGTCTGTTACGGGCGCGCTATCTTTTCCGCGACAGGCCGCCGGAAGAGGAATTTCTGTGCGGCGGCGTCTCCCTTGCCCCCGCCTTCGCCAAAAACCGGAGCGTCTTTGACGGCAAAGGCTACGCCATCTTTGAGCGCATTCTCTGGCTGCCTGTCCCCAAAGACGCGCGGGGCGACCTCAACTTGCGCATTGGCGGCAAAGACGCGGGGCCGGGGCGCAATCCGGCGGATATTCGGGCTTCCTTCACGCCCCCCCCACTGAATGACAAGAATTTTCCGCCGGAAGCGCGCGCCCTGCGCCGCCTCGTCCGCTCCGAAGCCGTACGGGAAAAATTCAGGAACGCCTGGATGTTCATAGACAAGGACACCGAGGCCGACGACAACGCCGAGCATCTCTACCGCTGGGTCATGCGCGAGCATCCTGAAATCAACGCCTGGTTCGCGCTCAATGCCTCTTCCCATGACTGGCCGCGCCTGGAACAGGAAGGCTTCAAACTTGTCGCCCACGGTTCCGACGCGCACAAACTCTGCTATCTTCTCTCCGCAAGGCTGATTTCCAGCCAGATGGATCACTATATCTTCAACGTGGTGGAGGAAAAATTCTTCCCCGATTTTTCCAAACCCAAGTTTGTCTGCCTGCCGCATGGCGTGACCAAAGACGATGTTTCGGACTGGTTCAACAGCATTCCCTTTGATCTGTTTATAACCGCCACACATCAGGAAACGGAGTCCATCATCGGCGACGGCTCGCCATATCTGTTGACAGCCAAAGAAACCCGGCTGTGCGGCTTCCCCCGTTACGACAAATGGCTGGAGCCGGGCGTGACGGAAAATCTTGTTTTCGTCATGCCGACCTGGAGGGCGGATCTTGTCGGAACATGGGACGGCAAAGGCCAGCGGCGCGAGATAAATCCTGACTTTTACGCATCACGGTATGTGAAGATGTGGAGAGAATTCTTTGAAGACCCGCGACTTGAGGCAACGCTGAATAATCACCATTACGGAATCGTCTTTTTCGCGCACCCCGGCTTTGAGGATTATATTGAGGACATGCCGTTCCCCGATTTTGTCGAAAAGCGATCCAAAAAGCACGGGTCCATCGTCGACGCCATGAAAAAATCCAGGGTCATGATCACGGATTTCTCTTCCGTGGCTTATGATATGGCTTATATGCGCAAGCCCGTCATCTATTACCAGTATGAAAACAAGGATGCTTTCATCAGGAGTCAAAGCTGGAAAAACGGGTATGTTGATTACGCGAGCATGGGCTTCGGCCCGGTGTGCCGAAACAGGGACGCGCTGTGCGCCGCTCTGGAAGAGGCGTTGCGAACAGGCTGCGTCATGGGGGACATATATGCCGGGCGCGCGGCGGCCTCTTTCGCCTTTCACGACGCCCATTGCCGCGAGCGGGCCTTTGATGCCATTTTTGAGGATTCGCGGCCATGGGGCGGAAAAATTTTTCGTCAATCTTAAGCGGGGAAAAGCACAATGCTGTATATTGTATGTCACGTTGCTGACGCGCTGAAATACGAAAAATTTTTTCTGCGCAACCAATGTCTGCAAGACGCGAAAATAAAAATTGTTCCGCTTGTCGACAAAAAAATCAGCTCGCCCGCCATTCTGTACAATTCGTTTCTTGAGGCCCTGCCCAATGACGCGGAGCGGTTGCTTTTCA
The DNA here is from genome assembly GCA_031280915.1 of Desulfovibrio sp. Lineage (GTDB taxonomy): Bacteria > Desulfobacterota > Desulfovibrionia > Desulfovibrionales > Desulfovibrionaceae > Desulfovibrio. Next base: position 29,541 of record JAITGC010000084.1, read on the forward strand.
CCCGCGATCAGGTCGAGTTTCTGCAAAACCCCCTGCCCATCCTGGAGCGGCTTGAGGAAAACGCGCTGTACGGCGTCTGGGGCGCGCGCCTGACCCGGAACGGCGATGGAACTTTCTGCCGGGAATGTCGGGGGCTGTTGCAAGTTCAGGAAGACGGCGCGCCGCCTCGCGCGATATACAACGACCCGCCTGAAGCCGGGACGGCCTGCCCTGTGGAGGCCCTTGACGGCGTCTGCCTTGTCGCGCCGGCGAAACTGTTCAGAAAATGCGGGCCGCGCTTTGACCCCGGTCTGGCCTTGCTGTACGCTGAAGACTTCTGTCTGCAAGTCTGGGACAGGCATGCCCTGCCCAGCATGGCGACGGCGCTGCTCTGCCGGCTGCACGGCAGCCCTTTCCCCGAAGTGGAGCGGCTGGAGGCCGACATCAATCTCTGCCGCCTGAAATACGCCTCTTCCGCGCCGCGTTGCGGCGCGCGCAATATATTCGGCGGCAACGGGGACGGGGTGGATCCGGGGGAGGGGGAGGCCATTTACGCCCAGGAAAACAACATTCGGAATCCTTCCAAAATCTATACGGAGCCTGTCAAGGACACTTATCACAATGCCCCCGCCACGCGGGCCGCGGCAATGCTGCGGCCCGGGAGCAGGATTTTGGACGTGGGCTGCGCGACGGGTGACAACGGACTATTTCTGCGCGACAAGTTGGGGGCTGAACTTTACGGCATGGACTACAGTGAAGAGAGTCTGAATCTCGCCGCCCGCAAACGGGGCGTCTACAAAAAACTGCATCATGTGGATTTGAACACCCTGCGGTTGAGCGCCTACAGCCAATATTACAATTTTTTTGATTGCGTTTTGCTGCTTGATGTTTTGGAACATTTGTATGATCCGCTGAAAATATTGCAGCAAATGAACGTCTTTTTGAAAAAAGAGGGTTCATTCATTATCTCCATACCCAATCTGGCCAATATCTATCCCACAGCGAATCTTCTGCGGCATGATTTCAGCTACCAGGATTTCGGCATTCTGGACAGGACGCACATCAGGTTTTTTACCTGGAAGTCCCTCGCGCTTTTTCTGGCCGAAGGCGGATTTCTTGTGGAGGATTGCGACGTGACGTTCGCCTCTCCCGAATCCCGCGGCATGTTTACGCCAAAATCCCTCCCCCGGTCATTTTACGACTTCATGCTTGAGGACGCGCGCTTTCTTGTTCGCCAGTATGTCTGCAAAGTCAAAAAATCTTCCGCGAACTTTGGAGAACTCAAAGAATGCAATCGGGCGGCCCTGGAACCGGCGGCGCGCAAAAACGCCGCCGGTCGGCGGGAAATCGCCCCCGAAGTTTCGCGGTTCAAGCGTGACGTGGCCCTGACCCTGGGCGGCGGTCTGTCGGAAGCCGAGCGCCGCGTCACGCGGCAATTGGTCGCCGGGGAAAAATTTGTTGAGGCCGCCCTGCTTTCCGGCTTGTTCGACGAAAAATGGTACCGCAAAACTTACCGCGAGGTGGATTTCGGCGCCTGCCATCCCATTGCCCATTATCTGAGCCAAGGCTGGCGCGAAGGCAAAAACCCCTCCGAAGCCTTTGACGGCGGCTGGTACCTGCGCCGGCACAAAGCCGCCGCCGAATCCGGCCTGTGCCCGCTGCTGTTTCACATCATCGTGGGCGTGCCGGCCGGACTGCCCCACAACGCCGCCGCCGGAGAACCGCCGCAAAGTCTGCGCGCCGAGCTTGCCGACTATGTGTTCCGGCAGCAGGATGATTTCAAGAACACCTTTGTCCCCCCCCCCCCCGAACCGCTGGCGGCCCCGGAGCGGAGAGACACGAAACTTGTCGCCTTTTACCTGCCGCAGTATTATCCCTTTCCTGAAAACGACAAATGGTGGGGCAAGGGCTTTACGGAATGGACGAACGTCACCAAGGCCGCGCCCCAGTTTGTGGGGCATTATCAGCCGCGTCTTCCCCACGATGTGGGCTTTTATGATTTGCGCTGCGCGGAAATCGCCCTGTATCAGGAGCAATTGGCCCAACAATACGGCATCCACGGGTTTTGCTACCACTATTACTGGTTCGGCGGCAAAAAAATCATGCAGATGCCCATTGAAAGAAAACTTGCGGACAAAACAATGGCGCTGCCGTTCTGCCTGTCCTGGGCCAACGAACCGTGGAGCGCCAATTGGGACGGCTCAAAGAACAATCTGCTCATTGACCAGCCGGAAACCATCAACACGGACAAACTGTTCCGCGACCTGCTGCCGTTTTTCGCCGACCCGCGCTACATCAAAATCGACGGCAAACCGTTCTTCATGATTTATCGGCCCAATTATTTTCGGCGCCGCGAAATGCGCGCCTGCGTCGACCGGCTGCGCCATCTGGCTCAAAAAGCCGGATTTGACGGTCTGCATGTCGTTCTGGGCGACACCTCCAGGGAAGGCCAGAAAAAATTTCCCCTGACCGCCTTTGACGCCGACGCCTTTGTGGAATTTCCTCCCCACAACTTTATCATGAAAGAACGCCATGACGTTCGGATATGTAATCCGTCTTTCAAGGGAAGGCTCTTTGATCTTCCTGAACTTGTCGCGCTGTACAAACAGCGGGAACGGCCCGCTGAACTCACTTACAGAACCGTCTTTCCGATGTGGGACAATACATCGCGCAAATGCCGGTCCGGCGCGATGATTTTTACAAAAGCGACGCCCGAAACATATTATGACTGGCTGTCTTGGGACATAACGACGACAAAAGCCAACCACAGCCAGGAGCACAATTTTGTTTTCATCAACGCTTGGAACGAATGGGCTGAAGGCGCCCATCTGGAGCCGGACAAAAAATACGGCTACGCTTTTTTGGAGATGACGAGAAAGGCTCTGTGCGATTCCAGAAATGAGTAATGCCGCATGGTTTTTCCGCCATTCCTTGTGGGAGCGGTCCCAAAATCACATTTTTGGACGGAGCGAGCCTCATGCGCGGGTCATTGGTGTATATGAAAGCGGTTATGGCGTAATTTTCGCGCAAGCGGCGCTGGAAACAGAAGAGATCGACCGGGATGAATAAAGCCTGAAACCGGCGGAGCGACAACACCATCCAAAGAGAAAGACAACATCCTGGAAGAAAATGAAAATCATATTTATTGCCAACGGCGGCCTCAATTCCAACAGCGGGATGCACATTTTTCACTTGGCCAACGCCATCGCCGCCCACGGCGTCGAGTGCGTCGCATATATACAAGGAAAAGCCGAGGAGGCCCTGGCACATGGTCGCCCCAAATTCACCGTGTACAGCGCGTTCGATTGCTCGCCGCGATCTTTTGCCGGCAGACTGGCAATGGAACATTCCGAATATATTATCCATTGCTGGACGCCACGCGAGGTTTCGCGCAATGCGGCCGAGCCTCTGGCGGCTGTTTTGGATGCGCCTGTCATTGTGCATATGGAAGACAATGAAGAAATCGTTTTTAAAACCCACAGCAGCGACTGGAACCTGAATCCTGAACTCGAAGAGAACTGGCTGCCGGACGCGCGACTTTACCGGCTCTCCCACCCCGCCCGCCACAAGGAATTTCTGGCCCGCGTTCATGGATACACCTGCATTATCAATTCCCTGCTGGAGTTCAAGCCCCCTCACATTCCCGGGCACATAATATGGCCGTCCTGTGAGGAGGCGTTCTTCACCCTTCCGCCCATGTCGCGGCCTGAAGACAAAATCCGTTTGGGAATACCGCCGGAATGCCCGGTTCTTTTCTATCCAGGCGCCATGCATCCGAACAACCGCCAGGAAATACTGGAGCTGTACGAAGCCGTCTGTCTGTTGCGACAGGCCGATATGCCGATAAAAATTATCAAATTGGGGAAATATGTTACGGATGTGGCGCAACACTTCGCCGCATGGGGCATCAATGACTGCCTTGTGGATCTTACCGACAAAGTCAAACCGGCTGAAATTCCGCGACTCATGCGCGCGGTTGATTTCTTGGCGCAGCCCGGCAGAGACGACGCTTTCAATCATTACCGTTTTCCCTGCAAACTGCCGATGTTCTTGGCCTCCGGCCGGCCTGTCCTTCTGCCGGAATCAAATCTTGGTTTTATGCTGACTCACGGGAAAAATTGTCTGCTGTTGCGCAATACGGATAAGCCCGCCATCGAGATATGCGCACTGCTCAAAATGCTGATGAAAAATCCCGCCCTCGCCTCATCCATCGGGCAGGCGGGGCGGGCATTCGCCAGGGAACATTTCAGTTGGGCGAAAACCGCCAACAGGCTGATTCCGTTTTACGGCGATGTATTGAGCGACTATAAAAAACACTCGGAAGGCCGGAAAAGACGCGGCGACAATGCTTGTCCCTGAGCGCCAGGGCCGGCCTTGGCCTTTCACAGCAGGGGTTCGCGAAATTGCTCGGCATTTCCGCCAGGACTTTACACGATTGGGAACAGGGACGTCGCGAACCGTCCGGGTCGGCGAAAACGCTTCTGAAAATAGCCGCGCGGTATCCCGAGGCACTACAAAACGTGATGCAGCAACATGATTCTCCCTGAATTTTTTGTGCGTTAGTCTTCATATTCCGCATTGCTGGCACAAAATTTGCTTTATTCCCGGCAATGTCAGCGCCATGACAAAAATGACGAAAATGCGGAGGCGCATTGGGGCGAATACCCCGCGACAACGCATCATAAAGGAGCCGCATACATGTTCCGCACTTCAGAGCGTATCAAAGTTCAGACGCGCCCGGCCGCCATCCTGGGTAACGGGCCTTCATTGCGCGACTTTGATTTCAAAAATCAACTGAACGATTATGACACCTTCGGCATGAACGCGGCCTATCGCTATTGGGATTCCATAAACTGGTATCCCGACTATTACAGTTGCCTGGACACGGTTGTAAGCATTTCGCACAAAGACGCGATTTTACGCCTCATCCTTAATGCGGAGCAATACGGCATCCGCAAATTTCTCCTCACGGACAATTGTATCCGCGAATTAGGCGAAGCGGGCAGACGCCCCTATGTATACAATTTTGACAGGTTGGCGGGGAAAAATGATTCCTTGCTGCGCGCCTGCCCGGAAAGAAGCACCGGAAGCCACACCTGCGTTTGGGCCGCCGCGCTTGGTTATGCTGATATTGCGCTCTTGGGAATAGATTCAAATTATACGAATATAATACAAGAGGCAAAACAGGCGGAAGGCCGTCCGCACGTTTTGGAGATTGCCACAACCCCTGAATACAATCCGAATTATTTTTTTGACGGCTATCAAGTCAAAGGCGATACATATCACGTTCCAAATGTAAATCTTGAGAAGCCGACACACATTGTCACATGGAACAATATAAAAAAGCTGATTGATTTTTATGGCGCTGTGGTTGTAAATACAAACAAAAAATCAAATGTGCGGACATTTCCATTCTGTTCATTTGCCAATGCCCTAAAAACAATACAGCAACTGCGCGAGGAAAAAGAGAACGGATTTTCCGCGTCTGGTCTTGTCGGGCCTTTTTCAAGAGAAGATCACATAAGGATAAATGAAGCGGAACTGATACAAAATTTTTTGCCGGAAAAAGGCGGCGTCATGTTGGATGTCGGCGCTTACTCGGGCGACACCTGCCTGCCCTTTCTGCAAAGAGGCTGGACAGTGCACGCCTTTGAGCCTGATCCCGACACGCGTGCGACGCTCGCGAAAAACACGGCTTCCTTTTCCAATATAAGCATAGACGAAAGAGCCGCCTTCTGCGAATCAAACAAACCGCTGCCCCTGTTCACCTCACGGGAAAGCACGGGCATAACCTCTCTTTATCCTTTTCGGCCAAGTCATAAGCCGACCGGCATAATCAACACTGTTTCCCTGGATGACTATTGTAAGGCCAACGAGATAGCGCATGTTGATTTTTTGAAGATAGACACGGAAGGGCTTGACCTTTTTGTTTTGATGGGCTTCCCCTTTGAGCGGATCAAGCCGGAATGCGTTCTGTGCGAATTTGAAGACGGCAAAACACTTCCACTCGGCTATTCAATGCGCGAGTTGGCGGATTTCCTCATTAACAAAGGCTACACTGTTTATGTGAGCGAATGGCACCCCATCGTTCGCTACGGCATACAGCATGAATGGCGCAAATTGAACGATTATGCGAATTCGCACCCCTTGCCGGGAGCATGGGGAAATCTGCTTGCCTTTAAAACGCCCCCAGCACCCCAATTGTTGCGCCTTGCCGCGTTGAAGCAGATTGAAGCGGCGAAAAATGAGCAGAGTGGCGCGCCCCGCGCGGTGGGGGCCGGGGAGGGGGGTTCGGGGCCCGCTTCAGAAACGCCCCGGGAAAAATGTGGCGGCTTGCCCGCTGCAACGATCTGATTCGTTTAAAAGCTTGCCATCAAGACTGCTGGTATGAAGGGGATCAGGCTTGGGGGCTGAAACAGTGCGGAACTCTTTTCGTTGTGGACAGACTGCTGGAGATGAAAAAACAGACAAAGACGCTGCGAGTGCTTGAAGCGGGAGCCGGACACAACACTTTTTTTAATGACTGGTGCTTCAGGCAAGGCATTGAATATTGGCTGATTGATACAGCTTCTTTTTATCCGCCAGACATATTCAGGGCGGCCAAGGAAAAAAGAACGCGCACGAATTTCGTTGATGGACTGCTCGGGCATGGGATACAAGACCTTTCCAATGAATATTTTGATGCCGTATTTTCCATTTCTGTTATAGAACATGTTCCTGACAAGGAATTATTGGATTTTTGGCGCGAAATGTACAGGATATTGAAGAAGAACGGAAGGGCGATACACAGTCTTGACACATGCCCGTCAGACGGAAAGGAGAAAATAAATTTTGAAGCATGTGCCGAATCTCTATTCCCTGGAAATGATCTCGAGAAAGACGTCACATTTTTCGCTGATACCCTTTTTGAACCTTTGAGCATACAATATATATATTATTCTGGCAAAGAAAGAGATATGTGGGGGAAAAATGTTACAAATGTTCACGAACAGTATGGAACTGTTCTTATCGATATAGAAAAATAGGATGGCATATGTTCAGGTTCGTCACCAAAGAAGAATACTGGCAGGTTGAAGATTCCGGCCTGCTTGACAAGCTGCCCAGGGCGCCTTTCGGCTGGCACATGAAAAACATTCAGGACGCAATGGCCTTCAGCCTTCTGCGCTCCTGCCGGGGACAGACCATAGCCGAGGTCGGCGGCGGCGACTCCCGGCTTCTGCCCGCCTTAGCCGCCCATAACCGTTGCGTCAACATCGAGCCTTACGAAGGCATCGGCTGCGGACCGAAAACCAACACCTTGCCGGATTCCATAACCAACATCCCGGCTTATCTTGGGCGGACGAGGCAGAGCATCCGCGACGAAACCTTTGACGTCGTCTTTTCCATCTCTGTGCTGGAACATGTTCCCGATGAAGAATTGGAAGGCTTTCTTCAGGATGCCGCCAGAATAAGCAAAAAAGGCGGCTTGGGCTTGCATTTGATTGACGTTTATACATCCGAATCCCCCCCCTCGGCTTTGGTGGAACGCCAACGGCGGACGGGCGACATATTTTTCTCGCATTTTACCCCCTTGTCAGAAGACCTGCTGGGGCAAGACGGGGATTGGAGGAAAGACCTGATTTTTCGCTGTTCCTGCGCCACCAACCCGGACGACGCGATGAACCGGTGGAACCATATAGCGCCCAGCCTGCGTCATATCCGCGCCACGCACCAGAGCTGTTCCCTGATTTTGGCCGGCAGGGCCAAATGACTCCAAAAAGCGAAAAATCCAAAAAGGCCCCCGACCTGTTCCGGGGGAAAGAATCTGCAAAAAACAAATTGAGGAAACATGTATGGCTTGCCTGCCTGAATTTAACTGGAACTGCAAACTTTCTATACAATTGGCCCAATATTTGCATGTCATCCGTGAACCATCAGGGGGTGCTCTATGAAAATACAGGCATTGCTGCCCATGAAAGACCATTCTGAACGCCTTCCGTCCAAAAACATACGCCCGTTCGCGGGGCAGCCGCTCTTCTTTCATGTGCTGAAAACTCTGCTTCAATCCCCCTATGTCAATACTGTGACCGTCAATACCGACAGCCGGAGCATCGCCGCGCTGGCCGGCCGTTTCAGCCGCGTGCGAATTATTTGCCGGCCAGAGGCCCTTTGTGGCGATCTCGTGTCCATGAACGACATTATCGCCCATGATCTGGATTGCGTGCCCGGCGAACACTTTCTGCAAACCCATTCCACAAATCCCCTTCTTGCCGTCGAAACGCTGAACAGAGCCATTGAGGAATATTTCTCCGCCCTTGCCGGATACGATTCTTTATTTTCCGTCACCAGACTCCAGACCAGACTTTACAGCGACAGCGGCCCCTTGAATCATGACCCCACGAAACTTGAACGCACCCAGGATTTGCCGCCTGTATTCGAGGAAAATTCCAATATCTATCTTTTCTCGCGCGACTCCTTCAACACCACGGGGAGACGCATAGGCGCCCGGCCCAAAATGTTCCCCATGTCGCGCCTGGAAGCGATGGATATTGATGAGCAGGATGACTTTATCCTCGCGGAAGCGCTGTATAAAATGAAGGTAGCCCCATCTTCGCGCAACCAGCCGCACATATCGCCGGATACTCTTTTCGCGGGAAAGGTTTCGCAAACTTTTCCCGGCATACGGTTTAATGAATCGCCCCATTATGGAGTCGCGCCATGAAAATTCTCGTTACCGGAGCTTCCGGCTTCATCGGCAGCCATACGGCTGAAGCGCTGACCGCGAAGGGCCATGCGGTCACCACCCTTGACGCGAAACCCTCCAGCCATCCGCAAAACGGACAAACGCGGCTCGTCGGGGACATTCTTGATCCGGCCTTTGTGCGGAACGCGGCGCAAGGAATGGATGCCGTGTACCATTTCGCCGGAATCGCGGATATTGACGAGTGCTTGCGACGCCCTGTGGATGTCGCGCGAATCAACATACTGGGAACCGTTGAATTGCTTGACGCCTGCCGCCTGGCAGGCGTCGGGCGCTTCGTCTTCGCCAGCAGCGCCTATGTTTACGGAGACGCCGGTTATTTTTATCGCACCAGCAAACGGTCCTGCGAGCAGTTTATTGAAGACTATCACGAAGCCTACGGCCTGGAATATACCTGCCTGCGATACGGCTCGCTTTACGGCGAGCGGGCCGACAACAGAAACAGCATCTACCGCATCTTGCGGCAGGCCCTGGAATGCGGGCACATAACCTATCGCGGCACAGGCGATGAACTGCGGGAGTTCATACATGTGCGCGACGCCGCTGAAATCAGCGTTGACATTCTTGACCGGGAATACGCCAACGAGTGCGTCACCATAACCGGCGCGGAAAAACTCAAATACAGCGATTTGTTGCTGATGATTCAAGAAATTATGGGGAACAGAATACAAATTCACTATGAGGCGTCCACAAGAAAAGCCCATTATAAAATAACCCCGTACAATTTTACCCCGAAACTTGGAAGAAAAATATCGAGAAAATCCCATATTGATATGGGGCAAGGGATACTTTTCTGTCTGGCGGAAATATTTGAACAGTTACATGCGACGGATGCTCCTGAGGATACGGGTTTACTCCAAGCTACCCCAGTAAACGACGTGTTTCGGGTTACCCTGGCAAACCCGCAATAACTCAAGAATATCCTTAGAGCTTGTTCACAGTATTGCATCAATGACCATAGCGAAGTATATAAAGCCGCTGAACATGACCTCCAGCTTGTCATACCTTGTAAATATCCTGCGAAAACGCTTTAACCTCAGGAAATAGCGTTCAATTTCGTTCCTTTGTTTGTAACGCGTCCGAATCGTAGACCGTATGCCAATTGCCGAAAGATTTCGGCAATGCCCGCCATTTGCAGCTGTTTTCCGTGACATACAGAATTGCAGTTGGGGATTACTCATGCTCACATTCCGCAACATAACTTCCACCCTTTGTCAAATAGTATGAACACATTGTAGACACTGGGTTTGTCCGTGGGCTTGATGCCGCGAACAGCGGTATCTGTGAGAGAAAAAGAGCGCGACGTGGGGGTTTTGTATCAGCAAATGCGTTGACAATGCGCCCACATTGCGCCAAATTTTCTGAGAGGTGAACGCTATGGCAAAAACCGCGAACCTGAATATCCGTATTGACCCGGACACAAAAGCTGAAGCGGAACAGCTTTTTTCGAGTTTTGGCATCACCGTGACCGATGCGGTCAATATTTTTCTGCGCCAATCCCTGATGATAGGCGGCCTGCCGTTTGAAATGAAGCAACCCCGTTTCAACCGGGAAACGGGAGCCGCCATGCGGGAAGCCCGTGACCTCGCTACGGGTGCGGTTGCCGCCAAGGGCTATTCCTCGGCCAAAGAACTCTTTGCGGAACTTGACGCGGAATGCTGACCTTAAAAACGACTTCCCGTTTTCGCAAGGACTACAAGCTGTCGAAAAAACGCGGGTTTGATCTTTCCCTTCTGGAAGCTGTGATTGATACATTGCTGGAAGAAAAGGCGCTTGCCCCCAAGTACAAGGCTCATCCGCTCACAGGCGATTACGCCGGATTCAGGGAATGCCATATCCTGCCGGACTGGCTGCTGATTTACGCCGTTCACCGGAAAACGCTCATCTTGACCGCCTCGCGCACAGGCACACACGCCGATTTGTTAACAGCCGGTTGGCGAATGTCACAGCCCAGCATAATTGACAGGCTTTTTGAAAAATGCCGAAAATGGAAAAAGCCACTTGATAGTGTGTAAAAAAACTGTATTGCGCGAAACGCCGAAAGTCCGGGCGATGGCTTCCGCGCCGGGCAAACCAGTTCCGAGCCATGTGCTGCGGTGTTCGTTCCGCCGAAAAACGCGGTTTCCGGCCCGCTCCGGCGGCTCTGCCGCCGCGCCGCTCCCCCCGGGCGGCTTCAGAAAGTCATTTCAGGATGAATTATGAAATGACTTCTGGAGAACGCGTCCCCGTGCCGGATATGCGTCTTTTGTCCGGGCCGAAAATTCCGGTTGAGGCTTCAGGGCTGTCAGCGTTGCGGGCCGCCGGGCGTGGACAGCCTGTTTCTGGCGATTTCCACAGCCTTTTCATCCAGCACCAGCACAATGGTGTCGTCCACGATGCCCACCGAACCGGGAGCCGGAAAGCTCTTTTTGCCTTCAGCGAAGCTGACGGCCTTGCGTAGAATGTCGGGCCTCGAAGTTCCGTACTCGTTCATGCGTTCCGCCAGTTTCAAATCGGCTGCCACCAGAAAAAACGCGAAACCCGGACGCCACACCTGCGAAATGGTGCCGTTGAATCCCGACAATCCCGTATCCTCGTAAAACGGGGAATAGGTTCTCGCCATATAGGGCGTTGTCCGGCCGAACTGCACAAGATTCCAGGTTTTCTCCAGGGAGAAGCCCGGCTGTTCCTCAATCCGCGCCATAACGCGATTGAGCACGGCAAGATCGTGGGTGTTCGAGCGCACATGCAACACCTGCTGGTGCAGACAGTTGATGATCATGGCCGGCAGGAGCAGCAGGCCGAGCGCGAATCCCGCGTTCCGCCCGAACAGGCTCGCCGAATTCAGAAGCGCGAGAAGAAAAAACAGATGGACATAATTCAGGCCCAGAGACGTAAAACGAAAAAGATAAAAATTGTCCCCGGCACTGATGAAAAATTGGGCCTTCGCAGCTACGGGAAGAAGCAGCAGGCCGCAGACGGCAAGAAAAATCCGCCCCAGGCCGCGTTTCTGAATCCAAGCCTCATGCGTCAGAGCGATGAAGCCGCCGACAGACGTGACCAGCAGCAGGCCTTTGAGCCACGGCCCCATAAAAGGCTGCAGGACAAAAAAATGGCTGTAAGCCGCCTTGACAACCTCCGGGACGCGCCGCAGCATCTCGCCCAAAGCCAAGGTGCGGAATTGATACTCCCCTTCCAGAGAGAAGCCCGCAAGGGGATAGAGACGCAGACTTGCCGCGTACAGAAGGCACGCCGCCGCAAAGGAGGCAAAGGGAGGGGCGAAGGTGATGATCAGGTCTTTCGCGCCCGCCCGTTCAGCCCGCAGCAAATACATGACAATACAGCCGAGAAAGAGCACACTCCATGTCATGACGCAGGATTGATAGAGTGCGATCGCGCATGTTGCTAAAACAACTGAATATATAAGACGGGGGAGGGTATTGCGTTTTTGACGCGCGGCAGGATGGAGAGCAAAAAAAATCGAGAGGGCCATCAAAAGCTGACACGCGGTAAACGTGGGCGCCTGCCAGTGATAATAATAAAAATCCGCCGCTGTCGGCATGCAGGAGAGCAGCAGACCACCTGCCAACAAAGGCAGGAAATCCGCTTTTCTGAACCAGAGATATGCGGTCGCCATACCTGCGGCGATCTGTGCGCTGAAGGCCAGCAATTGCGTCCACACGGGTATCTGCACATACCCGCTGAACAGATACGCCACCGGAGCGAACCAGCGGCCTGACCGTCCGCCGCTGAGCGGGGGGACGCCGCTCTGGTAGCCCACATCGTGATCGCCGAGGGGAAATTGCGCGAGGTCATAGAACCAACAGACGATGCTGATTGCCAGAGAAACCGTGAAGGCGAGCAAGACCGGGCGCGGAACAAGAGCCGCCGCCTTGCCAGTGAGCGTGTCGGCCCATTCCTGTTGGAAAAACTTCTGGAGCGGCATCTTTATTTTATTATGCCGCATGGGCTGTTTTGTCAATACGTCGTTAGATGTAGAGCATTTCCCCTTTGAAATGCTTGCTTGACGGCGAAGCAAGTTCGCCTTGCAAGCATTTTGCGGCGTGGATTTTCAAAAAAATCCGCGCTGAGCGGTCAAACATTTTCAATGTTAAACCGCTCTTGTCTTGAACAAGCATCCGCCCTTGACCGCCGCCGTTGGAGCGGTTACAGTGCGTCCAGATTTTTATCCGCGACGCTTCAGGGTGACTTCAACGTGAAATCGTCCTGGCCCAGGAGTACAACGCGCCGCCGCCCGCCCACGGAGCGCAGGCGAAATTCGTTTTTGCCGGTCGCACCGGGTGGAGCGTCCCAAAACAAAATACCCCAGATGCCGACACTTTCCGTCATCAGCCCGGTTTATTGCGAGAGCGACAACATAACGGTCTTTCTTGACGCCCTTGAAGCAAGTCTTGCCCCCCTTGACCACAGTTATGAAATCATCCTGATTGACGACGGCTCCACCGACGATTCATGGCATTGCATGCGGCGGGAGGCCGAAAAACGTTCTGCCCTGCGCTGCCTCAGATTCAGCAGAAATTTCGGCAAGGAGGCGGCCCTTGCGGCCGGACTTGACGAGGCAAAGGGCGAAGCGATCATCGTCATGGACAGTGACCTGCAACATCCGCCCTCGCTTATCGCCGAAATGACGCGTATCTGGCGGGATGACGAAGCCGATATTGTTGAAGCCGTCAAGGAGACGCGGCAGAAAGAGTCTTTCGCGAACAGACTTTTTGCCACGCTGTTTTATAAAACCTACGCCTTTTTCACCTCCGACGACATTGAAGGCGCCAGCGACTTCAAGCTTCTTGACCGTAGCGCGGTTGACGCGCTGAAACAGCTTGGGGAAAGCCGCGTCTTTTTCCGCGGCATGACCCGGTGGCTCGGCTTCCGCCGCCGCGCCATTCCTTTCACTCCGCCGGAGCGCGGCTGCGGCTCCGGCAAATGGTCTTTCCCCGCCAAGCTCAGGCTTGCTCTTGACTCACTGACGGCCTATTCCGCAAAACCGCTTTCCGCCATTTTTCTGCTCACCGTCCTTTTCTGCCTCTTCGCTGTGCTGACGGGCGGCGAAGCGCTGCTGACATGGCTGAACGGGGAAGCCATGAGCGGATTCACCACAGTTATTCTTTTGATCCTGATAAGCGCGGCCGCTGTTCTGACCTCGATCTGCGTGCTTGCCCTGTATATCCGCCAGATATTTTACGAGGCCAAAAAAAGGCCGCGCTATCTGATCAGCGAACGCACCCGCCAAAACGAAACGCGGCGACGGCGCGGCCTTCCGCCCCCGCGCGACGGGAGCCAGACCGATGCGCTGCTTCTTCCAGGCCGATGACGGCGGGCTGTGCGCCGGCGTCACGGAGGGCATCGTCTCCTGCCTGGACAGGGGGCCGCTCGCGGGCGTCGGCATCATCATGGGCGCTCCGCACGACGCCGAGGCAGCCGCCCTGCTGGGCACACGCGAACATATCGCCCTCACTATTCATCTCAACCTGCTGGAAGGAAGGCCGGCCGCGCCGCCGAGGCGCATCCCGTCCCTGGCGGGCAAAGACGGATGTTTTCACCATTCCCTCGCCACCCTCGCGGCAGAGCTTTTCTTTGGCGGACGAACAAGAAAAAACCTGTTCAACTCCATTGAAATGGAATTTCGGGCGCAGATAGAGCGCTTCCGCGCGCTCCTTCCCGGACGGCCTCTGCGCCTCGACAGCCACCTGCACGTCCATGTTCTGCCGCCGTTGCGCCCTCTGCTGCGCATCCTGATCCGTGAATACGGAGTATCTTATGTGCGTGTTCCGGCGGAGCTTTTTCATATTCCGGCGGCTCCACCCGCGGAACAGATCGCGGGGCAGACAAGGCGCGCCCTGCTGGCGGCCTGGGCCTCGCCGCTCCGGGCACTTCTGGAGGCGGAGGGGGTCAGAAGCGGCGATTTTTTTGTCGGCGCCTTCGCCAGCGGCCGGATGACCCTTGACAAACTCCGGGCATCGCTTCTGGCTGTCCGGCGGAAAGGAGCGGGAGGCGAAACCGTCGAAATCATGGTGCACCCCGGCGGCCTGCGGTCAGGGGAAGAGGCGGATGTCAAGCCGGCCTACCGTGGTTTTTACGCTTCCGCCGCGCGGGAGACGGAACGAAATATGCTTGCTTCCCCCGCGCTTCCGGCCTTGCTTGAATCCCTGAATATGATTCCGTATTTCCCCGGCGCCGGGGCGTAATGTCATCCCCAGCGTTGAGAACAGCTTGCGGGCGGTTTCTCGATGTCATCCCTGCCGCAAAGGGCCATAACCAGAGCAATTTCAAAGTGAAATGGCTCTCACAAAGGGGGTGGGTCTGCCGTCCGTTTCCGCCCGCAAAAAATTTCCGGGCGGCACCGGAGAACAAGCGGGATAAAACCAAGCATAATGCCGCCTTCAAGCAGAACCGGCAGGCAGGCTCCTCCGGCGAGTCCCCAAAAATGCCCCAGCAATACGGCGGCGGGCAGGCTGAAGACCGCGACGGCCGCTTGTACGCGCACCTGAGTCCGCTCTTTGCCGAGGGGCACCAGAATCTGCCAGGCCAGCACAATGTTGCAGGCCTGAAGAGGGATAAAAAAACACAGTGTGCGCAACACGGGCGTCATTTCCGCATAAGAACCGCCCAAAACCGCATCGACGAGCCAGGGCGCGATATACCATAATACCGCCGCCCCGGCAATCATGATGGTTGCCGTATAGAGCAGCGCGAGCCTCATCAGGGGTATTCCGCCGGCCCGGCCGGCGTGATTCAGGGCGCTGATCTCCGGAAAAATCGTCTGCATCGCGGGATTGTTCAGACTGACAGCGGCGCGCGCGATTTTGTCCGCCGTCACCAGCAAACCCATCTGGGCGGGAAGAAGAAAATATCCCAGTACAAGTTGCGTGAATCTGGCGGACACATGGGCCGACAAACTCCCCACAAAAAGTATTCTGTGACGCGTCAGCGCCCGCAGCCCCCGGCGCGGGCTGAACGAGACATGACCATACTGCCGCAATTGCCGCGCGATAAGAAACAAATAACACGATCCCTTGCACAGGGCGATCAGGAATGAATAAAGCGGCCAATCGCCAGGGGCGCGCACACAGACGACGACAAGCAACAGCACAAGGGCGCTTGAGGCCACATCCCAGACGGCCATGCGCTGTATGCTCCGCCCCAGGCCCTGGAAAAACCAGGTAGGGTTGACGCCCCGGGCAATGCCCGCCAGAACGGCCAGGGCGTAAGCGCCGGGATATTCCAGAGCGTACGACATAACGGGGGCCAGAAGCAGGCAGGCCAGCAAACAGCAGACAGCCAGCAGCGCCTTGGCGGAGAGCACATCGGCGAGGATATCGCCCTGCGCCTCATCCCTCCCGCGGTTGACGGCCACATCCCGCGTTGCCCCCAGGATGAACCCCCAGTCCATGAAAGGGGTCACGACGCCGCTGATGATGCCCATATACAGGCACAAGCCGTAGGACTCCGGCCCGAGGACACGGGCGAGCCAGGGCAGCGCCAGCAGGGGCAGGATGAACTGCGTCGCCTGAATGACGTTGAAGGAAAGAAAAATGGACAGATGGGGGAGCAGTTTGCGCCACAGGCGCGCGGGGAATTCCATGGCGGCATGATAGACGAACACGCCTCCATGTCAAGGCGGGCGCGGCGTTCGCCCTGACACGGAAATATTTTCCTTATCCTCCGGGGAGAGGGAAGAACGCGCCTTGAACCGCCTGAAAAAATGGGATAAGAGAGAAAGCGCGTTCAAGCCTGAGAACGCGATATCGTCAGCAAATGGGGATCATCTCATGACGGAAAACCACAGCACGGGCGGTGCGCCGAACACGACGCCGCTACCGGAAGTCAGTTTTTCCACCTTCATCCTCTCTCTGGCTTCCTCGGCTCTGGCCCAGCTTGGAGAGGTACCCCTGCCGGAAAGCGGCCGCCTGGAAAAAAACCTCACCCTGGCCAAACACGGCATTGACGTGCTGGAAATGCTGCGCCGCAAAACGGAGTCCAATCTGGACGAGCAGGAACGCCGCCTGCTGGAGGGCGTACTGTATGAACTGCGTCTGAAATACGTCATACAGTCGGGAAAGCCATGAAAACGTACCGTGTGGGCCTGGTGGGCATAACCGGCTATGCCGGTATGGAAGTGACGCGCCTTCTGGCAGGGCATCCGGCCATGCGTCTTGTTACGGCCTGTTCGCGCGCCGAAGCCGGCAAACGCCTGGGAGAATTTTATCCCTTTCTGGAAAAACTGCCCGGCGCCGATGTTGTGATAAGCGTTTTTGAGCCGGAAAAAGCCGCGGCAAGCTGCGATATCGTTTTTCTGTCAGTCCCGGCCGGCACGGCCATGGGCATGGCCGTGCCGTTGATCGCCCGCGGCGTGAAGGTTGTGGATTTTTCGGCGGATTTCCGCCTGCGCGATCCCCAGTTGTATGAAGAATGGTACAGCCACGCTCATACCGCCCATGACCTGCTCAGAGAAGCTGTGTACGGCATCCCTGAACTTTATGCCGGACAAATCGCCGGGGCACGCCTCGTGGCCAACCCGGGCTGTTACCCCACCTGCGCTATTCTGGGCCTGCACGCCGCACTGAGAAACGATCTCATAGAGAGCGAAGGCATTGTCATTGACGCCAAATCCGGCGCCAGCGGCGCAGGGCGCAAGGCCGCCGTGCCGACGCTGTTCTGCGAAGTGACGGACACCTTCCGCGCTTACGGGCTGCCGCGTCACCGCCACACGCCCGAAATCGAGCAGGAAGTATCGCTTCTGGCCGGGCGGGAGATACGGCTTTCCTTCAATCCGCACCTCGTGCCCATGAACAGGGGCATTCTTGCCGCCATATATACGACGCTCAAAAATCCGCGCACAACGACCGACGAAGCGCACAGGGCCTTCAGCAAAACATGGGAGGGCAGCCGCTGGGTGCGCGTGCTGCCCAAGGGCGCCCTGCCGGAAACGCGCTACGTCCGGGGCGGCATGTTCTGCGACATCGGCGTGGTTACAGACCCGCGCACAGGCCGCCTGATTATACTTTCAACTATTGACAACCTTTGCCGGGGGGCGGCCGGACAGGCCATTGCCAACGCCAATCTGATGTGCGGCCTGCCGGTGGAAACGGGCCTGACTTCCGCGCCTGTTGTTTAAAAAAGGCTCATGACTAAAACTTATTCACACTATTAAAATTCAATGGGGTTAAAAAACTTCGAACCACACCTCAAAAAATGTGAATGGCGGTACGACAAAACTCTGCCTGAGTTTATTGCCAACTTGAAAACTTTGGATGTCAAAGAACAAAGACCTGATGTGTCTGGATGTAGAGTGTCAACACGTTGTTACCCTCCGTTCAGTTTTGAAGCCGAAGGTTTTCTGCCAAGAGCCGTGTGAGGACGTAAAAAGTTGATCAATGCGTCCAGGGCCGGAGGGACGCTGAATTTTCCGTCAGTAACGAATTGGTTTGTGGAATGGCTTTATTCCAAGAGAATGCCCATCCGCGCTGCCCATTCTGAAATGCCTATCGGCATACGGATTAAATTGCAACGCTGACTGGCGCGTTGCGCGGAAATATTTGCCCCTATTCTTGGCAAAAATAAATGGATTTGGATAGTTATACGATTCTTTCCATTATCACCAGTGATATTTATCTCCAATACATACTTCCAACGTGCCCATTATAGAAGGATCTGTTAACATTTTATAGAGTTTGTCATAGTCTCCGCCAAAAACTCCTATACATCCATCGGTACCTGGCAAAGCGCCATCCGGATGTATGCCGAATCTCCCTAGATAGTGTCGTCAATAGACTTTTGTTTGGCGTAGTTTTGTGGTATCCTCCTTACAAAACAGGAGGAAACATGCAGCCAGCACACCGTCGGCATGATGTCTCAGATCGGGTCTGG